>NZ_QEYV01000019.1:0-361622 GCF_003992815.1 Xanthomonas sp. DAR33341
GCACAACACGCAGATGAAGCGCGAGCAGGACAACATGGCGCGCTTCCTCACCCTGGCGCGCGACTACGGCCGCAGCATCGGCTTCAAAGGCAACTTCCTGATCGAGCCCAAACCCATGGAGCCGATGAAGCACCAGTACGATTTTGATAGCGCCACCGTGATCGGCTTCCTGCGTCAGCATGGCCTGGATCAGGACTTCAAGCTCAACATCGAGGCCAACCACGCCACCTTGTCGGGCCATAGCTTCGAGCACGACCTGCAGGTGGCATCCGATGCCGGCCTGCTCGGCAGCATCGATGCCAACCGCGGTAACGCGCAGAACGGCTGGGACACCGACCAGTTCCCGACCGATCTGTACGACACCGTCGGCGCCATGCTGGTGGTGCTGCGGCAGGGCGGGCTGGCACCGGGCGGCTTGAACTTCGATGCCAAGGTGCGGCGCGAATCGTCCGACCCGCAGGACCTGTTCCTGGCCCACATCGGCGGCATGGACGCGTTCGCCCGCGGGCTGGAAGTGGCCAACGCGCTGTTGACCGCCTCGCCGCTGGAACAGTGGCGCGCCGAGCGTTACGCCAGCTTCGACAGCGGCGCGGGCGCGGACTTTGCCGCAGGCAAGACCACATTGGCGGATCTGGCCAAGCATGCGGCCGGCAATGCGCCCCAGCAGATCAGCGGCCGCCAGGAAGCGTATGAAAACCTGATCAATCAGTATCTGACGCGTTGAGCCTTGCCACTGCACGCGCTTCGCCTCACCTGGCGCGTGCAATGACTGTCTGCATCGCGACGGTGGGCCAGCTACCACACTGCGGCGGCCAGCACTGGCTGCCAATGTGATGCGCGACCACAGAGACGTGAGCGCACACCGGCAATGCTGATGTGTTGCATGCAGGCCTGCGAGACGACCACATCCGCCCTGCGGCATGCAGTGATCTGATCGCTACGTTGACTCGGCCGCATCGTCCGCTATCGGTGCGGCTACCGAATCCCGCTTGACCAGCAGGTGCGCGACCACATGATCGACCATCCTTGCCGTACGCTCCCTGGCGCGAATCGTCTTCAGCAAGATGTCCAGCGCGGCATCGGCCATGGCGGCGATGGGCTGCTGCACGGTGGTGATTTCCGGCCACACCGCAGTGGCGGCAGAGGTGTCGTCGAACCCGACCACCGACAGATCGCGCGGCACATCCAGGCCGCGCCGGTGCGCGACCGAGATTGCCGCGGCGGCCATGTCGTCGTTGCTGGCGAAGATGGCGCTGGGGCGACGTTTGCGCGCCAGCAATTTTTCCGCCGCGACCAGGCCGGATTTGTAGGTGTAATCGCCCGGCTGCACCAGGTGCCGATCCATTCGCAAACCGGCGTCGGCCAGCGCCGCCTGAAAGCCTTCGAAGCGCCGCGTGCTGGCCGACAGATTCGGATGCCCGGCGATGTAGCCGATGCGCGTATGCCCCCGTGCGATCAGGTGTTCGGTGATCTCTTTGGCTGCAGCGAATTCGTCGATGCGCACACACGCCACATCCGGGCTGAAATGGTTGGAGGCGATCGCCACCACCGGCACCTTGGCGCGCACCAACTCCAGCACTGCAGCCCTGGATTCGCACAAGGGCGGCGGCAGGATCACACCGGCAACGCCCTTGGCGAGCTTGCGCGCCGCCTTGCGTTCGGCATCGGCGTCCAGGTCGTCCCAGCAGTCGATCACCAGCTGGATCGACGTACGCGATGCCACCCGCAACACGCCCAGCAGCAACTCGCGCAAGTAGGCGCCGCTGGGATCGCTGTAGATCAACGCAATCCGCGTGCTCTGCGCGGCCGCCAGTGCACTGGCGGCAAGATTGGGCGTGTAGCCCAGCTTGTCGACTGCGCGCATGACCCGTTCGCGGGTGGCATCGCGCACGCTGCCGGTATTGTTGACCACGCGCGAGACCGTCATCGGCGAGACCTTTGCCAGCGCTGCCACCTCGTCGATGGTGGTCGCGCGGCTGGTGCGGCGGACCGATTTCCTGACCTTCTCCAAGCGTGGCCTCTTCAAATGCGTGCAAAAGCTGCGGGATGCACGGGCGCTGCTGCGGTAACGCGGACGCCGAGTGCAGGTATGACAGTGCGAGCCATGGTACCGGGAAGCAGGCAGAGCGGCGATATGCGCCTGCATGCGTCCGTGACGCTCGAGCATGCCGCATGAGCGGGTCTGCAATGAAGCGACATGGCATCGGTGCTGGCGCAATTACGCTGCCGGCATTGATGTGGCTGGCGCTGTTATGCAGTGGCCTGCTGGTCACCGCAAGCGCGCATGCCGAAGATGGCTACGATCTATGGTTGCGCTACCAACCGCTGGCCAATGCCGCGCAATTGCGCGACAGTGCCAGCCAATTGGTCGTCGTTGGCGACTCGCCCACCCTGCACGCAGCACGCGATGAACTGGCGCGCGGCCTGCAGGGATTATTGGGAAGCACACCGCCGCGCGTGGACGCGGTGACGCAGGATGGCGCACTCGTATTGGGCGCCGCCAGCGCGCCACAGATTGCGGCCCTGAAGCTCAATGCCGGCCAGTTGGGCCGCGACGGCTATCTCATTCGTAGCGCCGAGATTGATGGGCATCGCGTCACCGCCATTGTCGGGGGCAGCGATATCGGGGTGTTATACGGCACATTCCACCTGTTGCGTCTGCTGCAGACCGGACAGTCCCTTGCGGCGCTGGATGTGCGCACATCGCCACGCCTGCAGCTACGCATGCTCAATCATTGGGACAATCTCGATGGTCTGGTGGAACGTGGCTATGCCGGCGCGTCGCTGTGGAACTGGCAGACGCTGCCCGGCTACCTGGATCCGCGTTACACCGACTACGCGCGTGCCAATGCATCGCTGGGCATCAATGGAACCGTGCTCAACAACGTCAATGCCAACGCCTGGAGTCTGACGCCGCAATACCTCGACAAGGCGGCAGCCCTGGCAAACGTGTTTCGTCCCTACGGGATTGCCGTATTCCTCAGCGCGCGCTTCAGTGCACCGATCGAAATCGGTGGCCTGAAAACCGCCGACCCGCTGGACCCGCAGGTACAGCGCTGGTGGCGCGACACCGCCGACGCCATCTATGCGCGCATTCCGGATTTCGGCGGGTTTCTGGTCAAGGCCAACTCCGAAGGCCAGCCCGGCCCGCAAGACTATGGACGCAGCCACGCCGACGGCGCGAACCTGCTGGCCGACGCACTGGCGCCGCATGGCGGGGTGGTGATGTGGCGCGCCTTTGTTTACTCGCATGAGCAGCCGGACGATCGCGCCAAGCAGGCTTACAGCGAGTTCGTGCCGCTGGATGGTGCATTTGCCGACAACGTGATCGTGCAGGTGAAAAACGGGGCCATCGACTTCCAGCCGCGCGAGCCATTTCACCCGTTGTTCGGTGCGATGCGCAAGACGCCATTGATGCCGGAGTTTCAGATCACCAAGGAATATCTCGGCTTTTCCACCCACCTGGCCTATCTGGGCCCGCTATTTTCCGAGACCTTGCAAGCCGACACCTATGCGCGCGGCAAGGGCTCGACCGTTGCAAAGACAGTGGATGGCCGCTTGTTCCCCGAGAGCAAACGCACACGGCTGACCGGTATTGCCGGCGTGGCCAATATTGGCGCCGATCGCAACTGGAGCGGCTCGATCTTCGATCAGGCCAACTGGTACGCGTACGGGCGGCTGGCGTGGGACCCGCAGCTGTCGCCGCAGGCCATTGCGCAGGAATGGGCGCGCATGACATTTTCCAACGATCCGGCGGTGGTCGAGCCGGTGGTGGGCATGATGCTGCGTTCGCGCGAAGCGGTGGTGGACTACATGACTCCGCTCGGTCTGCATCACCTGATGGGGCGCGGCCACCATTACGGCCCGGCACCGTGGGATGCCGGCAGCGAACGCCCGGACTGGGATCCGGTGTATTACCACCGCGCCGACCGCAACGGGATTGGCTTCGACCGCAGCGCCAGCGGCAGCAATGCCGTTGCGCAATATGCCCCGCCCGTGGCGCGCGTGTTCGGCGACGTGCAGCGCGTACCCGAGCAGGTGTTGCTGTGGTTCCATCATGTGCGGTGGGATCACCGCATGGCCTCCGGCAGGCCGCTGTGGGACGAGCTGGTGTGGCGTTACGACCATGGCGTGGCCGAGGTCGCTGCGATGCGCACGACCTGGCAAGGCCTGGCCGGCAAGATCGATGCACAGCGCTACCAGCAGGTCGCCGATTTCCTGGCGATCCAGCAGCGTGAAGCGCAGTGGTGGCGCGATGCCAGCATCGCCTATTTCCAGAACGTGTCCGGGCGCCCGTTGCCTGCAGGCGTCAGCCCGCCGGCGCACCCGCTGGCGTATTACCAGGCACTGACATTTCCGTATGCACCGGGGAATCCGAAGTGAGCGCATGTCGCGTAAAGATAGTGATCGGCACGCTGTCGGCGTTGCTGCTGCCGCAACTTGCGAGCGCAACGGATGCGCCGCTACTGCATCCCATTTTTCAGGACCATGCGGTGCTGCAACGCGATGCGCCGATCCGCCTGTGGGGCGATGCGGCGCCGGGCACACGTGTGACCGTGCAACTGGAGAGGACGCAGGTGCAGGCTCGCGCAGACCGGCAAGGTCACTGGGAAGCGCGCTTGCCCGCGCACGCCGCCGGCGGCCCGTACAGCCTGAAGGCCAGCGCTGCCAACGGTGCGATGCAGCAGATCGATGATGTGCTGATCGGCGACGTCTGGCTGTGCTCGGGGCAATCGAACATGGAATTGCAGGTGCATCGCACGCTGGATTCGCGCAGCGAGATCGCCGATGCCGACCACCCCAGCATCCGCATGTTCAAGGTGCCCGCACAATCCAGCCCGACACCGCAACGCGGTCTCGGCGGCACTGCAACCTGGCAGCGCACCACACCGGAGGCGGTCAAAGACTTTTCGGCTGCCTGTTATTACTTCGCACGCGAGTTGCAGAAGAAGGTCGACGTGCCGATGGGGTTGATCAATGCGTCGTGGGGCGGTTCGCAACTGCAGGCCTGGATCGGCGACAAGGCCCTGCGTGCCGCCGGCGACGATGGTCCGGCACTGGATGTGCTGGCGCGCTATGCAACCGACCCGGTCGCGGCCGCACCGCGTTGGGCCGCGCTGTGGGAACGCTGGTGGCGTGCCCATGGCGAAGGCGAACCGTGGCAGCCGGATGCGCCCGGCGACTGGCGGAGCGCGCCGTCGGCCTTGGGCGCATGGGACGACTGGGGCGTGCCGCAACTGGTCGGCTTCAACGGCATGGTCTGGTACCGCACCAGCGTCGAACTGACCCCGGCACAGGCCGCACAGGAGGCCACGTTGCTACTCGGGCCGGTAGACGAACTGGACCAGACCTGGGTCAACGGACGCGGCGTGGGCAGCAGCTACGGCGCCGACCAGCCGCGTCGCTACGCGTTGCCGCGCGGGCAGCTGCATGCCGGGCGCAACAGCATCGTGCTCAATGTGCTCAACACCTACCGGCGCGGCGGGCTGCTGGGCGACGCGCCATCGCGCGCACTGCAATTTGCAGACGGCAGCACCGTGGCGCTGGACGCGCCCTGGCAATACCGCATCGTGCCGCAGGCAGTGGGCACGCCACCGCGCGCACCGTGGTCGTCGGCGGCCGGGCTGACCACCTTGTACAACGGCATGATCGCGCCGCTGGAACACCTGGGCCTGCGCGGCGTGCTGTGGTACCAGGGCGAATCCAATACCGGCGATGCAGCGCGCTACCCGGCCTTGCTCACTGCCTGGCAGCGCGACTGGCGGCAGCGCTTCGGCGCAGACCTGCCGCTGCTGGTGGTGCAGCTGGCCAATTACGGCGCACCGCCTACCCAGCCAACCGACAGCGGTTGGGCGCAATTGCGCGAGGCGCAGCGGCGTTTCGTGGCCAGCGACGCGCACGCAGGGTTGGCGGTGGCAATCGATATCGGCGACCGCTACGACATCCATCCGGCCAACAAGCAGGAGCTGGGCCGACGCCTGGCGCGCGCGGCGCGGCATGTGGTGTATGGCGAAGCGATTGCACCTTCCGGCCCGGTCGCGCGCAACGCGCGCCGCGAGGGCGAGAGCGTGCGCATTGGCTTCGACGATGTCGACACCGCGCTGGTGAGTTACGGCAACTACGCGCCGATCGGCTTCGAGCTCTGCGGCGATGCGGCCGGCAGCTGCCGTTACGCCAGTGCCACGCTGTCCGGGCGCGAGATCGGCCTGCGTCTTCCTGCCGGCGTGCAGGCCACACGGGTGCGTTACTGCTGGGCCGACAGCCCTGTGTGCACCTTGTACGACCGCAGCGGCCTGCCGGCCGGCCCGTTCGAACTTCCCATCACTGCCACCTCTTCCCCCTGAGCGAGATCACGATGTCACAGACTTCCGACTCCCCTGCACCGCTGCAAGGCTCTGCCCGCGACCGCGAGATCGTCGAGGCGCGCGTCATCGTCACCTGCCCGGGGCGCAATTTCGTCACCTTGAAGATCCGCACGCGCTCGGGCATCACCGGTGTGGGCGATGCCACGCTCAACGGGCGCGAACTGGCGGTGGCCGCGTATCTGCAGGAACACCTGGTGCCGAATCTGATCGGCCGCGATGCCGGGCGCATCGAAGACATCTGGCAGTTCTTCTACCGCGGCGCGTATTGGCGGCGCGGCCCGGTGACGATGAGCGCGATTGCCGCGGTGGATGTGGCGTTGTGGGACATCCTGGGCAAGATGGCCGGCATGCCGCTGTATCAGCTGCTCGGTGGGCGCTCACGCGAAGGTGCGCTGGTGTACGGGCATGCCAACGGGCGCGATATCGCCGAAACCAGCGACGAAGTGGGCCGTTTCCGCGAGATGGGCTTTATCGCCATTCGCGCGCAATGCGGCGTGCCAGGCATCAAGAAGACCTACGGCATTTCTGTCGGCGGCAAGCCGTACGAACCGGCCGAAAGCGAGCTGCCCACCGAAACCGTGTGGTCCACGCCGCGCTACCTCGGCGTCGTGCCGCGCCTGTTCGAGCAACTGCGCGCCGACCATGGCGACGAGATCGAACTGCTGCATGACGCGCACCACCGGCTCACCCCGATCGAAGCCGCGCGCCTGGGCCGCGACCTGGAGCCGTACCGGCTGTTCTGGCTGGAAGACGCAACCCCGGCGGAAAACCAGCGTGCGTTCGAGATCATTCGCCAGCACACGGTGACGCCGCTGGCGGTGGGCGAGGTGTTCAATTCGATCTGGGACTGCAAGCACCTGATCGAGCAGCAACTGATCGACTACATCCGCACCACGATCGTCCACGCCGGCGGTCTCACCCATGTGCGCCGGCTGGCCGATTTCGCCGCGCTGCATCAGGTGCGCACCGGCTTCCACGGGGCCACCGACCTCTCGCCGGTGTGCATGGGCGCCGCCTTGCACTTCGACACCTGGGTACCCAATTTCGGCATCCAGGAATACATGTTCCATTCCGACCAAGCCAATGCGGTATTCCCGCACGACTACCACTTCCGCGATGGCCGCCTGCACTGCGGCGAGACGCCGGGGCATGGCGTGGACATCGACGAAGCGCTTGCAGCGAAGTATCCCTACGTGCCCAAGCAGTTGCCGATCGCGCGACTGGAAGACGGCGCGATGTGGGATTGGTGATGCGCGCGTTTTCTGCCACGTGTGTGGCCCTGCTGATGGCCTTGGCGGTGCCTGCGAACGCGCAGGCGCAGGCCTCTGCCGATGTTGCGTTCGACTGGTTCGAATACCGCGGCGACGATGCGGTATTCGCCACGCCGCTACCGGCCGGGCACTACCGCAATCCGGTGTTGGCCGGGTTCTACCCGGACCCCAGCATCACGCGCGTGGGAGAGCGCTATTACCTGGTCAATTCGACGTTTACTTACTTCCCGGCGATCCCGGTGCTGGAGAGTACCGATCTTGTGCATTGGACCCAGATCGGCAACGTGGTCGACCGCCGCGAGCAGCTCGATTACGACGGGCTGCGCATGTCGCGCGGCATGTATGCCGCCAGCATCCGCCATCACGACGGGCGCTTTTACGTGGTGGGCACCTCGGTCGACAGCGGTGGCAATTTCATCGCCAGTGCCAGCAACCCGGCGGGCCCGTGGTCGCCGCTGACGTGGCTGCCGAGCATCGACGGGATCGACCCGTCGTTGTTCTTCGATAGCGATGGCAGCGCCTCTCTGCTCAACAACGGCCCGCCGGAGGGCCCGCCGCTGTACGACGGGCATCGCGCCATCTGGATGCAGCGCTTCGATATCGCGAAGAACGCACCAGTCGGCCCGCGCAAGGTGTTGCTCAATGGCGGCGTGGATCTGGCCAGCAAGCCGATCTGGATCGAAGGCCCGCACCTGTATCAACGCGACGGGTGGTACTACCTCTCGTGCGCCGAGGGCGGCACGGGGCCGCAGCATTCGCAGGTGGTGTTGCGCAGCCGCACCGTGTGGGGGCCGTATGCACCGGCACCGAACAACCCCATCCTGACCCAACGCGACCTGCCGGCCGAGCGCGCGCATCCGATCAGCAATGCCGGCCACGTGGACCTGGTCGACACACCCGATGGGCAGTGGTGGGCGGTGTTTCTCGCCAGCCGTCCGTATCGCGGCGATCGCTACAACACCGGGCGCGAAACGTTTTTGCTGCCGGTGCAGTGGCGCGATGGCTGGCCCTCGATCCTGCCGGCGGGACAGCCGATTCCTTACATCGCCAAGGCGCCCGCGGGCATGAAGGCACCTGCCACGCAGGCGCCATTGTCGGGCAACTTCGTCTGGCACGACGATTTCGATCACACCACGCTGCAACGCGAATGGCTGACCGTGCGCGTGCCAAAGCACGACGTGGCCGACCTGCGCACGCGGGCCGGCTGGTTGACGCTGCATGCCGACGCACGCGGGCTGGACGGTACCGGCACACCCGCGTTTCTCGCACGCCGCCAGCAACATATGCGTTTCACCGCCAGCACCGCACTGGAGGTGCCGACCCAGGCAGGCATCAGTGCAGGCTTGGCCGCATTTCAGAATTCGACCGCGTGGTACGCACTCGGCATTCGTCGCGATGGCGATGCCGTGCAGGTGTTTCTGGACAAGCGCGATGGCGCGGCCACCACCACGCTGGCGCAGGCTCGCATCCCGGCCACGGCACAGCTGCGGCTGCAGATCAGCGGCGATGGCGGTGCGTATAGCTTCGCCTTCGATGCCGATGGCCGCGGCTGGCAATCGCTACACCGCAACGACGATGCCGGCTTTCTCAGCACCGCACAGGCCGGCGGTTTCGTCGGCAGCATGATCGGGCCTTTTGCCCAATCGCACCCCGACCGCTCTTCACAGGACTGACCATGCCTTCGCATCCGCCCACCCCGTTTCGTTCGCTCGCGCAGGGTGTCCTGCTTGCATTGGGGTGCGCTACAGGCGCTGCCCACGCCGCCACGCCGCCGTATCTGGACACGCAGCGCTCTTTCGAGGCACGCGCGGCCGATCTGGTGTCGCGCATGACCCTGGAAGAAAAGGCCGCGCAGATGCAGAACGCCGCACCGGCGATTCCACGGCTACAGGTGCCTGCCTACGATTGGTGGAACGAGGCGCTGCATGGCGTGGCGCGCGCCGGCGGGGCGACGGTGTTCCCGCAGGCGATCGGCATGGCCGCCACCTTCGACCTACCGCTGATGCACGAGGTCGCCACCGCGATCAGCGACGAGGCGCGCGCCAAGCACCATCAGTTCCTGCGCCAGAACCAGCACGCGCGCTATCAGGGGCTGACCTTCTGGTCGCCGAACATCAATATCTTCCGCGATCCGCGCTGGGGCCGCGGCCAGGAAACCTACGGCGAGGATCCCTTCCTCACCGCGCGCATGGGCGTGACCTTCGTGCAGGGCCTGCAGGGCGAAGGCGCCGACGCGCCGAAGAACGCGCAGGGCGAGCGCTACCGCAAGCTCGACGCCACCGCCAAGCATTTCGCCGTGCACAGCGGCCCGGAAGCCGATCGTCACCACTTCGATGCGCGCCCCTCCCAGCGCGACCTGTACGAGACCTACCTGCCGGCGTTCGAGGCACTGGTCAAGGACGGCAAGGTGGATGCGGTGATGGGCGCCTACAACCGCGTGTACGGCGAGTCGGCCAGCGCCAGCAAGTTCCTGCTGCAGGATGTACTGCGTGACCAATGGGGCTTCAGGGGCTACGTGGTGTCCGACTGCTGGGCGATCGTGGATATCTGGAAGCACCACAAGATCGTCGCCACCCGCGAACAAGCCGCTGCGCTGGCGGTCAAGCACGGCACCGAGCTGGAATGCGGGGAGGAGTACGCCACCCTGCCGGCAGCGGTCCGCCAGGGCCTGATCGACGACGCGCAGATCGACACCGCGTTGAAGACCTTGATGACCGCGCGCATGCGCCTGGGCATGTTCGATCCGCCCGGGCAGTTGCCGTGGTCGACGATTCCCGCCTCGGTCAACCAATCGCCGGCGCACGATGCGCTGGCACGACGCACCGCGCGCGAATCGCTGGTGCTGTTGAAGAACGATGGCCTGCTGCCGTTGTCGCGCGCCAAGTTCAAGCGCATCGCGGTGATCGGCCCCACCGCCGACGACACCATGGCGCTGCTGGGCAATTACTACGGCACGCCGGCCGCGCCGGTCACCGTGCTGCAAGGCATCCGAGCCGCGGCCCCGAATGCGCAGGTGCTGTATGCGCGCGGCGCCGATCTGGTCGAGGGGCGCGACGATCCCGCCGCCACCCCGTTGATCGGACCGCAATACCTGCGGCCATCGGCCAACTCGCCCGAGCGCGGTTTGCGTGGCGAGTACTTCCGCAATCGCGACTTGTCGGGTAAGCCGGCCCTGGTGCGGGTGGATGCGCAGATCGGCTTCAAATGGGACCGTGGCTCGCCGACCGACAATCTGCTGGCGCGTGGCGAAGCCGGGCCAAGCGAAGCGGTGCCGGCGGACAACTTCAGCATCCGCTGGAGCGGCCAGCTGGTCCCGCCGACCACCGGCACCTACCACCTGGAAGCGGCCGCCGACGACGGCGTGCGCCTGTACCTGGACGGCAAGCCGGTGATCGACCGCTGGAGCACCATCGACCGCCTGCACGCCGATGGCGTCGACGTGCAGCTGCAGGCCGGCCGCGCCTACGAGGTGCGGCTGGAATACTTCGAAGGCGAGCGCGATGCCGCCGTGCGCCTGGCCTGGCGCCAACCCGGGGCCAAGCCACCCTTGCAGGAGGCGCTGGACGTGGCACGCAGCGCTGATGTGGTGGTCTTCGTCGGTGGTCTGACCGGCGATGTCGAAGGCGAGGAAATGAAGGTGAATTACCCCGGCTTTGCCGGCGGCGACCGCACCGACCTGCGCCTGCCCAAGCCGCAGCGCGACCTGCTCGAAGCCTTGCAGGCCACCGGCAAGCCGGTGGTGGCGGTGCTGACCACCGGCTCGGCGCTGGCCATCGATTGGGCGCAGCAGCACCTGCCGGCGATCCTGCTGGCCTGGTATCCCGGCCAGCGCGGCGGCACCGCGGTGGCCGACACGCTGTTCGGCGATGCCAATCCGGGCGGCCGCTTGCCGGTGACGTTCTACAAGGAAAGCGAAACACTGCCGGCGTTCGACGACTACGCCATGCGCGGCCGCACCTACCGCTACTTCGGCGGCACGCCGCTGTATCCATTCGGCCACGGCCTGTCGTACACGCAGTTCGCCTATTCCGGACTGCGCCTGGACCGCACCACCATCGCAACCGATGGCTCGCTCGCTGCCACCGTCACGGTCAAGAACACCGGCCAACGCGCGGGCGATGAGGTGGTGCAGCTGTATCTGCAACCGCTCGCCCCGCAACGCGAACGTGCCGGCAAGGAATTGCACGGATTTCAACGTATCGCCCTGCAGCCGGGCGAGCAGCGCGAGCTAGGCTTCACCATCAACGCAAAGGATGCACTGCGGCTCTACGACGAGCAGCGCAAGGCGTATGGGGTGGACCCAGGCGCCTATGAAGTGCAGATCGGCGCCTCCAGTGCGGATATCCGCGCCAGGCAGCGCTTTACCGTGACCGACAGTAGCAGCCGCTGACACTCTCGCCATGCGGCCGTGGGTAAACAATCCCTTCGGCTGCGATTGCTTCAAAACCCCCTCTCCTCCCGGGAGAGGGGTTGGGGTGAGGGTTCGGCGTAGCCCCTCCTCCAGACACCCCTACCTCGCAGGCGACACGATGCACGCACCACGTCTTTCGCTCGACACCCTCGGCACATTGCCGCCGGTGGTTGCAAGGCCCAGCTATGACCTGGCAAGCACCACCATCGGCATCGTGCATCTCGGCGCAGGCGCCTTCCACCGTGCTCACCAGGCCGTCTATATCGACGACCTGCTTGCCGAAGACCCCAGCTGGGCCATCAGCGCCGTCTCGCTGCATCGCCCGCAGGTGCGCGATGCCTTACGTCCGCAAGAGGGCCTGTACACCCTCGCCCTGCTCGACGAACACCCGCAACTGCGCGTCATCGGGGCCATCGGCGAGGTGCTCTGCGCCGCAGACGAACACGCTGCCGTGCTCGCGCGCCTTGCCGACCCGGCAGTACGCCTGGTCACGCTGACCATCACCGAGAAAGGCTATTGCCTGGCCGGCGACACGCTCGACCTCTCGCATCCGGATATCGCGCACGATATCGCCCATCCCGCAACTCCACAGAGCGCCATCGGCTACCTCGTGGCCGGGCTGCGGCAGCGCATGCACAACGGCACCGCGCCGTTCACTGCGCTGAGCTGCGACAACCTCACCGACAACGGTACGCTGCTGCAGCGCGCGGTTGTGCGGCTCGCAGCGCAGGTCGACCCGGCGCTTGCGGAATGGATCGCGCAGCACGCCGCCTTCCCGCGCTCGATGGTCGACAGCATCACGCCCGCCACCGATGATGCGCTGCGCGCGCGCATCCACGATCAGCTTGGCGTGCACGATGCCTGGCCGATCCAGCGCGAGCGCTACAGCCAGTGGGTGATCGAAGACCGTTTCTGCAATGGTCGCCCTGCATTCGAGCGCGCAGGCGTCACCCTGAGCGAAGACATCGCCGGCTACGCGCGCGCCAAGCTGCGTCTGCTCAACGCGCCGCACTCGGCGCTGGCGTATCTCGGCAGCCTGCTGAACCTGGACACCGTGGCCGACGCCATGCGTCACCGCGGACTTGCCGCGTACGTGCAAACATTGATGCGCGCGGAGATCGCACCCACCTTGCAGACCATGGACGGCTTTGATGCGCAAGGCTACAGCGACGCCATCCTTGCCCGTTTTCGCAATCCCGCCATCCGCCACCTGCTCGCCCAGATCGCCTGGGACGGCTCGCAGAAAATCCCGGTGCGACTGCTCGGCACGATCGGCGATGCCCTCGCTACCGGCCAACCGATCCGGCACCTATGCCTGGCCGTTGCCGCGTGGCTGCACTTCGTCCGCAGGCAGGCACAGCACGGCGTTGCGCTGACCGACCCGATGAACGATGCCCTCAGTGCGCATGGTCGCAATGCGACGGGCGATGCCGGTCATGATGTTGCCGCCTTCCTGACACTGGAGGCGGTGTTCGGATCGTTGTCCACAGACGCGCGTTTTTGTGCGTCCTTGCAGGCGGCTTATGCAGCGCTTGGCACGGCCACCCCGACTGACGTGACACACGCCCTTGGGTCGATGGGTGAGGTGTAAGACGGTGCATAGCGCCATTGCATTGCGCGGGCGGGCGCCATCAGGTCGGTGAGCAGCGCAGTCGCCTTGCTCATGCAATGCATCACCCTGACGCGATCACCTGCCCAATCCGCAGCAGATTGCCGCTCTCATCGACGATGGCGAACTCACGCATGCCCCAGGGCTTGTCGCCAACCGGGTCGAGCCGTGGAATGCCTCGCTCGGGCAAGGCGGCGAGCTGCATCGCTGCGTGGACGGCATCCACATCGCCGACCCTGATGTAACAGCCCGCATAACAGTCGGCCGGATCCAGATCCGGATGCGCGAAAAAGTGCAGCTCCACATCGCCACGTCGCAGGATTGCGTAACCTGCATCGTGCGGATGCGCATCGCCGACAAAGCCCAGTTGGCGATAGAACGCCACCGTCTGCGGAATCGAGCGGCTTGGCAGGGTTGGGATGGTTTGCGCCTCTATGTTGATGCTGGTGTCCATTACCAATCTCCATGGGTCCACGTTTCAGAAGCGCTCATGTGCGCAGCTCGATGGAAGTGACAGGCTCGCTCGTACACGCGCCTCAAAAGCGCTAGCGGGCGGTGACGGGATCAACCCGTATTCGGTCGCTGTGAGCGTGGCGCCTTCCGATGCCGCAGACGTGCCGCCAAACCGCTTCCTGCAAACCATAACAAAGCGCGTGCGCTTGCTCCCAACGCCATGTACCGCTGTGCTCCAGCAGTAGCCTGCATGAAGCCTGAGACGGCGTTTTGCATTGGACATCGCTATGACATGCTTGCACCCCGCTTCATCGACACATGCCCGGTCCTCCCAGCCTATGGCAGCGCGCAAAAAACAGGATCTACCGGAGAAGGTGTGCGCGCAATGCGGGCGGCCGTTTCGTTGGCGCAAGAAGTGGGAGCGTGTGTGGGACGAGGTGAAGTACTGCTCGGACCGATGCCGGGGCGACAGCAAACGCCACCGCTCCACAGCTTAGCCGGCACTGCCTCAGACCCGGCAGCATGCCTACAAGACACGGGCATGTTCCGCACATCGCTGAGTGCAGCATGCACTGTCCAACACGCTTTACCGATGCCGCTATTTCGTTCCTGCACGCTTTTTCGCGCCGCTGGACCTGGCCGCACGCTTGCTCGTGCTGCGCTTGCTGGCGACGGCCATGTTGTCCACCAGGTTCGGATATGGCCGGCCTGCGGCTTTTGCGCGCTTGCGGGCCTGGGCCTTCTGCGATGGAGACAGTGGCTTGGAATGCGAAGCGCCCTTCGGGCTGGACGTGTTCCAGGGCGCGGACGTCTTGGTTGCACGCTTTTTGGCAGCTGTGGAGGTGCCCTTCTTCGCCGCAGTGCGCCTTGATGGCGCTTTCTTGGTCGCGCCGTTCTTCTCGGCCGTGCGGCTCTTTGCTGCAGCTTTCTTGCTTGCCTTGCGTGCGACCTTGGACGGTGCAGTCTTTCTGGCGGAGGCGCTCGCGGCCGCCGTTTTTTTCGTGGCGCGCTTATTCGGTGCGGTCTTTTTCGCAGCCGTCTTTTTTGCTGACTTCTTCGTCGCGGTTCTTTTTGTCGCGGCCTGCTTGGTTGCGCTCTTCTTTGCTGCGGTCTTCTTTACAGCAGTCTTTTTCGAGCCATCTCCGCTGCTGCCCCCCCTGGTCGCGCTTGCCCGCTGCAGGCGCGCGTATACACGCGCGGCCCAGCGCTGGCCTGCATCGCCGCCCCAGAGCAGCCAGGCGATGTAGCCGGCCGATGGCGCCTTTGCATCCGCCCAGCCCTTGCCGCTCTTGTCCACGCTGTGTCGCGCGAAGTACGAATGCATGCGTCCAATGGTCTGTGCAGACAGCGACTTCTGCGCGGAGAGATCGCGCGCACGCGCCACACCAACGGCGGTACCGCCACGGCCATGCTGCTCGCGCAGGCGCAGTCCACGCGCCGCTGCAGCGGCGACGCTCTTGGGCGGCGTCGTCGCCGAACGGGACGTTGTCGATGAACGCGTCACGCAGATCTCCTGTCAGTGCGGTAGCGGTAGTGTTCGCATACGCAGTGCTGTCGGACGTGAAGAGGCGGCGTCTCCCCGGGCACTTGCAAGCAGCAATGGCGCTGCGCTCGATGAAGCGCGCTGCGTATCCGGCTGCAACACCGCCGTGCAGATGATCGACCACTGCCATCGTCGACCGTGACAGCGCTGCACTGTCGTGGTCGCTACGTGCGTCGCGGCTCTGTCCGCTTTCTGCTCTGGCTGTGCGTTGCCAGGTGAGTAGACTGGCCGCTCTCGGCAACCAAAGGAACACCGATGCATCGCTTGGCGACGTCGTTCTGCGCGGTGTTCCTGCTCGTGGTGACCGCAAGCGTGCCTGCCAGCGGCCAGGCCAATGGCGTCGCACCAGCCGGATCGACCAGCCAGTGGCAATGGCGCTCGGTGCAGGCGCAGGGCGAGCCGCATGCACGCCACGAAAACAGCATGGCCGCCATCGGCGAGCGCCTGTATGTGCTCGGCGGTCGCGGCGAACGCCCGCTGGATATCTTCGATACCCGGACCCGGCGCTGGTCGCGCGGCAGCGCACCGCCGTTGGCCGTCAACCACGCCCAGGCAGCGGTCTGGGCGGGCAAGCTCTACCTGGTGGGCGGGTTTACCGGCGACTATCCCAACGAAACGGCGTTGACGCATCTGCTGATCTACGACCCGGCCACCGACCGCTGGCAGGTGGGCGCGGAGATCCCTGCCGATCGCCGCCGCGGTTCGGCCGGTACCGTCGCGCACGACGGGGTGTTGTATCTGGTGGGCGGCAATACGCGTGGCCACAACAGCGGCTATGTGCCCTGGCTGGACGCCTTCGACACGCGGACCCAGCGCTGGACGCGCCTGCCCGATGCGCCGCATGCGCGCGATCACTTCCAGGCCGTGGTGCTCGACGGCAAGCTCTACGCGGGCGGCGGGCGCCGGTCTTCGCACGACACCGGCGACACGCTGTCGCAAACGATCCCGCAGCTGGATGTCTACGATCTGCGGCAGGCCACCTGGTCGGTGGCCGATGCCACGCTGCCCACCCCGCGCGCCGGCGCGGCCGCCATCGCGCATCACGGCCGGGTCATGCTGTTGGGCGGCGAAAGCACGGCCCAGGTCGCCGGCCATGCCGAAGTGGAGTCCTACGACCCGGCCACCGCGCGGTGGGTGACCGGTCCGGCCCTGCCGCGCGGCAGGCACGGCACGCAGGCGGCGCAGGTGGGCGGGGATCTCTACATCGCCGCAGGCAGCGGCAACCGCGGCGGCGGACCGGAACTGCAGGACCTGCTCGTGCTGCCGCCGGTGCCCTGAGCGCCGCATGCGCCGCGGGCTTGCCCGCGGCATTCAGTGTCTGCGGGTAGCCGCATTACACCCCGGCAGACGCCTCAGTGCGTGCAAGGCGCGTCCTTCGCGCAAGCTCTGCCGGCCGCGCCCGCTGCCGGCCCATCACCCAGCGCGGCTTGAACGCCGTGCCGGTGGCGAATGTCGCCGATGCGCCACAGCACTGCCTTTCGGCACATCGGCGGTTGCATCGCGCAACTGCTCGACGTGGCCGGCGATCATCGTGCCGACGGTCTCGGCCACCGCCCGGCTGCTCAATCGCACATCGAACAGCAGCTCCACGGTCGCATAGATCAGGTCCACCGCGATGCGGCTGACCAGACGCAGTTGGCGCGGGTCTGCATCGGGAAAGAAATCGGCGAGCATGCGCACCTGCGCCTTGGTGACCTGCGCGTGCGAGTCCAGGCGCACCTGCTGCAAGGCCGGCACCGCACGCAGCGCGCGCAGGATCCAGACCCCGCCCTCGGTGGCCTTGGTCACCCGGTAGGTGTCCAGCACCAGGCCGGTGAGCGCCTGCTGCACCTGTTCGCGCGAACCCGACATCGCCTGCGGCGTGATCCACTTGGGCACCAGCGCGTTCTGCCGCTGCATCAGGCGCGTACCGAGCTCGGACAACAGCGCATATTTATTGGGAAAGTAGCGGTACAGCGCCGGTGGCGTCAGTCCGGCATGCGCACAGACCAGATTGGTGGACAGCCGTTCCACGCCGACATCGCCGAGCAATTGCGCGGTGACCGCCAGGATATGTTCGTAGGTCTCGGTCGCGCGATGCTGGGCCGGGAGCTTGTTGCCGGTCAGCCTGGGCGCGGGCGCCTTGAGCGGCGCGCGCGGACGGGACTTGGTCGTGGACATGGGCGGGGGATTCCTCGAACACGGAGTGATGCGTCGGCCAGACCACCGCGACTGCACCTGCGCCGTTGCGTCGCTGCTGCATCGCGCCGGCCAGGCGGCGTCCATCGTCTGCAGTAGCGCCATGCCACCGCCAAGCCATGCGCGTGCACGGCCGGTGTTTGCCAGAGCCACATCATACGCGCTGCGTCGCGGGCGATCTTTGCCGCACGCGTCATCGGCGGGCCAGCCAGGCGGTCAATGCGGTGGCCACGCGGTGCTGCCAGCCCCGATACGGCGGAAAGAAGGCATGGGCGGTCAGCAGGCGGCCGCCGCGCAATACCGCACGCTCGTGCGAGAACGCCTTGAATCCATGCACGCCATGCGCGCTGCCGATTCCCGACTGGCCGATGCCGCCGAACGGCAAGCCGGTGTGCATGAACTGCTGCAGGCAGTGATTGACCACCACGCTGCCGGAGCTGCTGCGCGCCAGCACGCGGGCGACCTGTGCGGCATCGTTGCTCCACAGATACAGCGCCAACGGCTTGGCAGCGGCGTCGAGCCCGGCGAGCACAGTGTCGAGATGGTCGAAGGTCACCACCGGCAGCACCGGGCCGAAGATTTCTTCCTGCGCGATGCGCGCGTGTTCGGGAACATCGGCCAATACCGTCGGGGCGATGAAACGCTGGCCCACGTCATGCTCGCCGCCGGCCACCAGCTCGGCGCCGGCAGCGCGCGCTTCATCGATCAAGGCCGCCAGGCGCGCCGCATGGCCGACATGGATCATGCGCGCCAGGTCGGGGCTGGCAGCCACCGCCGCGGCGCTGCCGCCGTAGCGCTGCGCCAGCAGTTCGCGGCACCGCTGCAGCAGCGCCGTGCGGACCTCGCGATGCACGAACAGCGTATCGGGCGCGATGCAGGTCTGCCCGGCATTGACCAGCTTGCCCCACACCAGCACCTGCGCGGCGCGTTCCAGGTTGGCGCTGCGGTCGACGATGGCCGGCGATTTGCCGCCCAGCTCCAGCGTCACCGAGGCCAGCTGGGCGGCGGCGGCGGCCATGACCTGCCGCCCCACTGCCGGCGAGCCGGTGAAGAACACATGGTCGAACGGGCAGGCCAGCAAGCGCTGCGCGGTGGCCACGCCACCCTGCACCATCGCCACTTCGGAAGGGTCGAACGCCTCGGCCAGCAGCTCGCGCAGCACCGCGTTGACCTGCGGGGTGAATTCGGACGGCTTGAGGATGGCGGTGTTGCCTGCCGCCAGCGCCGAGACCAGCGGCCCCAGCACGGTGGCGACCGGATAATTCCACGGGCCGATGATCAGGCAGCGGCCCTTGGGCTGATAGCCGATCTGCGCGTGCGTGCCCAGCGTCAGCAAGGTGGGGGACACCTTGCGCGGGCGCATCCAGCGCGGCAGCCCGGCGATGGCGGCGGCGATTTCGTCCACCACCGGCAACAGCTCGCTCAGCTCCACTTCCAGCGCCGGCTTGCCGAAGTCGCCGGCGAAGGCGGCGTACAGGGCCTGCCGCCGCGCCAGCAGCGCGCTGCGCAACGCGCGCAGGCGCTCGCGCCGCTGCGCGGCGGTGGAACTGCGCCAGGCCACGGCCACCGGCTGCTGGGCGGCGAACACTGCCGCGATGTCCTCGGCGCAGACGTCCAGGTCAGCGTGCATGACGCGCACGCCCCTGCTGCAAGCGCACACACTGGAAACGGCACCGCGGCCGGCGCGCCAGACTCGGCGGCGCGCTGCGGCCTATCCCGCACACGCTGTCGATCATCGATCCCCCTTGCTCGGCTGGGCCCCGGTCGGCGGCGCGTGGTGGCGCTGGTCGCGGCCGGCAGCCGCCGCCAGGACGGCCGCCAGCAGTGCGGCGGCCAGACTGAAGACCGGTACCGGGGCCGGATCATCGTGCTGCAGCAGCAGCGACGCGAGCAAGGGGCCGGCTGCCGATCCCAGCAACTGCACCGCCGGCACCAGCACCGCCACCCGGCCATGCGCGTCGGCATCGAACGCCAGACCCACGTGGAAGGGCATCAGGAACATCCAGACCAGACCGAAGCCCACGCAGGCAACGGTGAACGCGGCAGTGCCGGCCGGCGCCGCACGCGCCATGGTGGCCGCCACCGCCGCCAGCACCAGGCTGCCGACCACCAGGGTGCGCGCGTGACCGAGCCGGCGCACCCACCAGATCGCCGCCAGCGCGCCGACGATCTGCAGCGTCAGCACCAGCGAGGTGTGCGCCTGCACCGCCCCGGCATCCAGGCCGGCGCGCAGCCCCAACGGTTCCAGGTACGCCCACAGCGCGCCGATCGCGGCCATCTGCACGAAGGCGATCAGCAAGGGCAACAGGGTTGTCGGCGACCAGCGCACGTGGCTCGCCGGCGCGGTTGCGCTCACGGCAGACAACCTTGCCGGCAGCAACGGTGTCAGCAGGGCCGCGCACAGCGTCACCGCGCCCAGCGCCACGAAGCCGCCTTTCCAGCCGGTGGACGGCAGCACCCACCACGCCAGCAGGTTCGCCAGTGCGATCTGCGCCACCGCCTGGGTCAGCATGAACACCGCGGTGACCCGATCCGGCTTGGCCGCACGCACGATGGTCAGGGTCGCCACCCACAGCAGCAGCCCCTCCGCCAGGCCGGCAGCTGCGCGTACCAGCACGAACGCGGTGTCGCCGACCGCCTGGGTGGTGGCCAGATCCAGCAGTGCCGCCAACAGCGCCGCCAGCACCGCGACCTGACGTTGCCAGCGGTGCGGCAACAGCGCATCGCCCAGCGCCACGCCCAGGCCGAGCGCGACGATCTCCCCCATCGCCACGATGCCCACGCCGGAGAGCGTGATCAGCTTCTGCTCGACCAATGTTCCCAGCAGGATCGGCTGCACGCCCAGGATGAGCAGGGCGATCGCACCGATCGACAGACCGGACGGCAACCCCTGCGACGCGGGAACGGCCACGGCGGACAATACGGGTGGATGAGGGCTGCGCATGAGATGCCTTCAGTAAGCCGTGCTTTCGGTGGGCAGGGCGCCATTGGCGAATGCGACCGCCGCACGCACCTGGTCCTTGCGCAGACGCCCGTTGGCGATGCGACGCACCCACCACGGCAACTGCCGGGTCGGTCCTCCGGTCGCCGCCGCCAGCACATACGCCTTGGCGCACTTTTCGAACAACGCGATGTTCAGCGCCAGGCGACGCGCACTGGTCCCCAGGCACAACGGCCGCCGCGCCACCAGCACGGCGTTGTCGATCCCGCTGGCCAGCACGGCCGCCGCGTCGGCCGCGCGTACCGGCGGCGGCATCGGCCCCAGATGCCGCGCCTGTTCGTCGAACACCTGCGGCAAGGCGCCGCCGACGTCGGCCAGGCAGTGGCCGAACGCACCGGCCGACCAGGCCACCGCCCCCACATCGCCACGCTGCGCATAGACCTGCGCATGCAGACGCTGCGCCGCCTCCAGCGCGGCATCCTCGCGCCAATCCAGCAGCAGCGGCGTTGGCGCCGCGGCGCTGCCGATCCACATCTGCGTTGCGCCCGGGCAACGCACCGACAGGGCCGCGTCATCGTCGCCGAGCAAGTGGGTCGCCTGCAGCCGTTCGCGGGTCTGCAGCCAGGTGTCGCGCAGGGCATCGGTGGCGTTCATCGGCTCAGACCAGTGCGAAGACATCGTCGAAACGGTTCAAGGCCTCGTCGATCACCGCATCGGTGTCGGCCATGCTGGTGTAGATGCGGCTGCCGGCCAGGGTGATCAGGCCGTGCGCCGAATACGCCGCGCCCATCTCTTCCATCATGTGCTTGCGCGCCTTGGCGTCGTTGCGCACGCGCCAGAGCTTGTAGAGGTTGCCGGTGTCCAGCAGCAGCACGCCGGAGGTCTGCAAGTGCACGATCGAGCCCATGTTGTAGACCACGTACGGCAATCCGCGGCGCTGGATGATCGCCTCCAGTCCGGCGCGCAGGCGATCGCCCGCGCGGCCGGCGCGGCCGGCGGCATCGTTCTGCTGCGCTTCCAGCAACGCGTAATAGCCGGCCACGCAGGACAGCGGGTTGGCCGACAGCGTGCCGCCGACAAACGCGCGCCGCGCGGTCGTGCCGATGCCACCCACCAAACTCATCATCACCTCGCGGCGGCCACCGATCGCCCCGGCCATCGGGTAGCCGCCGGCCAGGCACTTGCCCAGCACGGTGATGTCCGGTGCAACGCCGAAGTAGCCTTGCGCACCGCCGGGGCCCAGCCGGAAACCGGTGACCACTTCGTCGAAGATCAGCAGCGCACCGAACTCGTCGCACAGCGCGCGCACCTGGCGGTTGTAGTCCGCATGCACCGGGCGGGTTCCGCTCTCCGGCCCCAGCGGTTCGAGCAGCACCGCGGCGGTCCCGCCACGCAGGCGATTGAATTGCAGCTTGCGGCGCAGCGCGTCCAGATCGTTGGGCAGGCATTCCTGGGTCTGCGCGGTCGCCCCACGCGGAATGCCGATCGCTTCCATGCGGCCGGTGCCGGGCAGGCGCAGGCCGTACACCAACTGGTCGCTCCAGCCGTGATACGCACCGCCGATCTTGATGATCCAGCGCTTGCGGGTATACGCGCGCGCCAGGCGCACCGCGCCCATCACCGCCTCGGTTCCCGAACCGAGCAGGCGCACCATCTCCACCGCCGGCATGCTGGCGCAGACCAGCTCGGCCAGTTTGACCTCGTATTCGTGCAGCAGTCCGGTCACCGGTCCGCACTGGTCCAGCACCTCGTTGACGCGTGCGCGCAACGCCGGTGGGTTGGAGCCGAGCAAGGTCGGGCCGCCGGCCTGCAGGAAATCGATGTAGCGGTTGTCGTCGACGTCGGTCAGGTAGGCGCCCTCGGCGCTGCGCATCGCCAGCGAGAACGGGTAGTTGAAGGCCAGGTTGTGCTGCACGCCGCCGGGAATCACCCGCTGCGCGGCGTCGCCCAACTGCTTGGAGCCTTGGCAGCGCTGCTCGAAGTAGCGCATCACCTTGTCCATGCCCTCGCGCCGGATCGGCCGCATCGGCTGTTTGACCAACGCATCGAAGCGGCGATACAGCTGGTCCACATCGGGCCATTGCGAAATCGCGGAAGTCACGCTCATTGTCGGTGCCATCATGTCTGGGAAAGGGAGGACGCGCCGGACGTGTGCCGGTGAGAATCCAGCGCCGTCAGCACCCGCTGCAGGCCCGCAGCGAGGTCGGGCTCGCGCGCGGCACGCGCCTGGATCTGCGTCTGCAGGTGGCTGCGCGCGACCAGCTCCAACGCCTCGACCACGGTGACGGCCGCCTGCAGGTTGGTCCCGCAGCAGACCACGCCGTGATTGCGCAGCAGATAGGCGTTGACGGTGGGCCGCAGCTGCCGGGCCAGCAGGCGGGCCAGCAGGCCGGTGCCCGACGGCATGTAGCCGGCGATCGGAATCCGTGCGCCGAGCAGCCGGCGCAACGCCGGTTGCGTCACCTCCAATGGCGCGCCCAGCAGGGTGCAGGCGCTGGCGACCGGCTGGTGGGTGTGGATGCTGCAGCCCACGTCCGGGCGCCGCCGCATCACCTGCGCATGCAGGCCGGTTTCGACCGACGGCGTACGCGTGCCATCGAGCTGGTGCAGGTCCTTGGTGCGGACGATGCAGATATCCTCGGCCTGCATGCTCAGGTAGTCGATCGCCGAAGGGGTGACCGCGAAACACTCGGCATCGATACGCAAGGCGACATTGCCGCCGGTGCCAGCCAGATAGCCGCGGCGCGACAGTTCGATGCACAGCGCGACCACGCGCTGGCGTTGTTCATGGGCAAACATGCGCAGCGACCTCCTGGGCGGGAACGGACGTGGAGGGATTGAGCCGTCGGTAGATCGGCGCCAACGTGCGCTGCAGGTCCTTGAACACCGCATAGCGGTCGTCGTAGAGCGCGCGCGTGCCCGCATCCGGCTCGTAGACCCGCCGGGGGCGCTGCAGTGCCGCCAGGTCGCCGAAGCCGAGCCGGCCCAGGCCAACCCCGGCGATAAAGGCCGCGCCGACCGCATTGGCCTGGATCGGATTGTGCAATTGCCGGATCGGCCGGCCGCTGACATCGGCAATGATCTGGCACCACAGATCCGACTGGGCGCCGCCGCCGACCGCAGCGATCGTGCCTGGGTCGCAGCCAAGCAGGCGTGCGAACGGCTCCATCATCCAGCGCGTGTTGAACGCCACCCCTTCCATCACCGCGCGGATCATGTCCTCGCGGCTATGCATCAACGAGAGATTGATCAGGCCGGCACGCAGGCTCGGGTCTTCCACCGGCGTGCGTTCGCCGAACAGCCAGGGCATGTAGATCAACCCATTGGACCCTGCGGGCACGCGTGCGGCGATGCGATTGAGCACTTCATAGACGTCCGGGCGCTGCTCGTCGCTGAGCAGCTCGTCGGCATGGAACAGGATGCGGTCGCGCAGAAAGGACAGGTTGGCGCCGGCGGTGGTCTGCAGGGCGATCGCCAGATAGCGCCCTTCCACCGCGCACGGCACCGCGGCGATCGTACTGCGCACGTCGGTCTTCATGCGCGGCACATGCGCGCCCAGCCACGACGAGGTGCCCAGGTACAGGTGCGCGGCGTGATCTTCCACCGCTGCGGCCACCGCCACTGCCGAGGTATCGATCGCGCCGGCCACCACCACGGTCTGCGGCGACAGGCCCAGCGCCTGGGCCACCTGCGGCAGCAGCGGACCTAGCACCGCAGTGGACGGCAGCAGGTCCGGCAACTTGTCGCGCTCCACCCCGACCATGTCCAGCAGGCCTGCGTCGTAGCGAATATGGTGCGGGTCGCGATTGTCGGTGACCCAGGTGGTCAGCATCGAATCGGGGGTGGCGCAGAACCGGCCGGTCAGGCGCAGATTCATGTAGTCGAGCACGTTGAGAAACTTGTGCGTGCGCTCATAGCGCACGGGCTGGTGATCGCGCAGATAGGCGATGTGTCCGGCGCAATCCTTGCCGCTGCGCGCAGGCGCACCGCCGCTCAGGCGCAACCATCGCCACAGGCGCAGCGGATCGTAGCCGCGCACATTGAGCCAGCGCCCCTGCAGACGCCGGGCGATGGCCGCCTGGCCGCGCATGTCCAGCCACAGCATGGCGCGCCCGAGCGCCTGGCCGTTGTGGTCCACGCAGACGGTGCCTTCGCCCTGGGTCGAGCAACACACGGCCACCACGCGTCGGCGCAGCCCCGCATCGCCCTGCACCACGGCCGCGGCGGTGGCGCAGAACGCATCCCACCACGCGTGCGGGTCTTGTTCGGCAGCGACGCCCTGCACGTGCAGTTGCACAGGTTCGAACGCCCAGGCGAGCACCTTGCCGTCCAGCGTCACCAGCGCGCATTTACAGCCGGAGGTTCCCAGGTCCACCGCCAGCACCAGCGGCGCATTGCCGCCGGTGTCGTCTGCGAGCGTTTGCGTGCGCATCAGAACGTGTAGCCGATCGAGAACACCAGCGCATCGCCGTCGGTCTTGCGGATACGCTCGCCATCCTGCACCCAGTACAACTGATGCGCGTTGGTTTTGGTGGTCAGCCAGTCCAGGCTCCAGTCCAGGCCCCAGCGCCGATGGGTGATGCCGATCTGGTAATCGGCGAAGTTGCCTTCGCGAAAGTTGGCCAGTTTCTGGTAGCCGGCATGCAGGCGCAGCGTCGTGGACGGCAGCAGCGAGGGCAGCAACGGCAACTGGCTATTGAGGTCCGCCAACACGGTGCCGCGCGAATCCTCTTCGCCGCGCGCGTAGCACTGCAATGCGGCGGTCGGATCGATCGAGAAGCGCAGGATCTGCCCGCACACGCCGCCGGTATCGGCACCGCGGTAGGTCTTGGACACCACATACAACACGCGCCCTTCGACGATGCCGTAGCCCAGCTCCATCACCGCAAAATCGCTGTTGTAGTTGGTCGTGCGCACGTCGGTCGGCGTGCCGGTTTCCAGGTCGATGCCGTGCGGCGCCATGAAGCGCGCGCCCGGGAATCGCTCGGTGGCCAAGCCGACGCCGGCGTGCCAGCGGTCCGGATCGCCGAAGCGATACCCGCCGGCCAGGGTGACGCCCAGGCCATCGCCATTGACGAACTGCTGCTTGCTGACCCCGGCCACTTCCAGCAAGGCGACCAGCCCGCTGGCATGCACGAACTGGGTGCTCCACTTGGCCGAGGGCCGCATCAACGAATCGGAGATGCCGCGCGTGCGCTGTTCGCTCATCAGCTTGACCTGGTTGTCGAACTGATAGGTGGCCACGCTGCCCTCGCTGGCCGGGTCGGCTTGCTGGGCCTGCGCCGGTAGGCAAGCTGCGCCTTGCAGCAACCCGCACGCGACAACCGCGCCGACATGGATCTTCGCCATCTGGATTCCCCCGGTGGATGTAAGTGAGAACCGTCGCGATCGCGGCGGTCGGTGCTGCGCGCGCATGCCGCGCTGGACGCAGCTAATGGCTGGCGCACACCGGCGCGGATGGCAGGACCTGCACGCGGGTGAACAGCATGTTTTCGCCGAGCACTTCGGCGCCGATGAACGCGCGCAGGGTCAGGCTGTCGCCCTTGCCACGCAGCGTGGCCTTGTAGCGCTTGCCGCTGCGCGGATCGAATGCCCAACCGTCGCGCCAGGTGCCGTTGTCGTCGCGCTCCAGGCGCGCGATCTGCACACCGCAGGTGTCCTTCGGCGTGCCGGCGTCCTTGTCCCACACCACCTCTCCGCACATCGCGCTGGCGGCCTCGGTACACGGTGCAAATGCGATGACGGCGTCCTTGGCCGCAGTCAGCCATAGGCCCTGTACCGGCGAGGACGCTGCCGCCAGCGCAGGCATCAACGGCAGCGCCGCTACGACAACGCACGCCAGGGTGCGCAGCAATCGGGAAACGCAAGCTTCGTACATTGCCGCAACCCCGCGGGCAATCCGCTCATGACAGTAGTGAAAACTACCGTATAGCGATGATTACCTTTTTGCAACAGGCTCAAGCGTGGCGATTGCCTGGACAGCTGCACGCCCTGGCGCAGCAGGCGCTGCGCGGTGTAAGGCGGATTCGGTGCACGCCTGTTTTGACGCGGCGCACCACGGTTGCGGTGGCTAACGGCGTGCAGCGTGCTAGGTGGATGGCCTGCCTCGCGGGCGCTGCAGCCAGCGGTTGGAGGCGCGGGCTCGCGCGCACCGCGCTGCTCGGGAAGGCCCTCAGCGGCGGCGGCGCTGCGGGCGAGGACGCGCAGTGCGGCGCGCGTCATGGCCGCTGTTCTTGCCTGCAACGGCGCGGCCTGTGGCGGCTCGACGACTGACCGAGGCAGTGGCGCAGCGCAGCCGATGCAACGGCTGCACGAGGCGATCGGCGCTGCGGTCAGACACGCACGCGGTCAGGCGTGTGCGTCTCCATCGCGACGCAAGGCGATGCAGCGGCATCGCCGCGATCGTCTGGAGCGTGTCATGGACGTTGAGGTGAGTGCGAGCGTCCTGCGGCGCGTCGAGACAAGGCGTGCGGCTTGCCTTGGCGCCAGCCAAGCCGGCGCCACGCAGCACCCGCTCCGCACCGCTGGCGGCCAACGCATCTCATCTCAAAATGCATCACACGCTCTAGCGCGCGAACTGCAGGCCCAGCGACTTCACGCGCACGCGCGCCAGCATCGCGTGCGAGGTCATGTACAGCATGTGGCCATCGTTGCCGAAGGCGCAGTTGGAGACGGCCTCGCCGGTGGCGATGCGACCCAACCGTTGGCCGGCGGGATCGAAGACGATCACGCCGCCAGGGCCGCTGGCAAACAGCGTGCCGTCGGCGGCCACGGCCATGCCGTCGGGCAGGCCGGGCACATCCTTGGCGATCAGGTCCGACGCATCGGCAAACACCCGCTTGCCGGTGACGGCGCCCTGCGCATCCAGTGCATAAGCCATCCAGATCGGCCGTTGCGGATCGGAGTTGGAGACGTACAAGGTGCGCGCATCCGGCGACAGGGCAATGCCGTTGGGAAAGCTCAGGCCATCGTCCAGCAGATGCACGCTGCCATCGGTGTCCAGGCGATAGACGCCATTGAAGCGCAACTCCTTGACCGGCGATTTATCCAGGTCCTTCAACCCGTACGGCGGGTCGGTGAAGAACACCACGCCATCGCTGCGCCGCACGACATCGTTGGGGCTGTTGAAACGGTGGCCCTCGAAGGTGGTCGCAAGCGGCGTCTTCTTGCGCGTGACCGGATCGAGCCGGGCCAGGATGCGCGTGCCGGAATCGGCCAGCAGCACCGTGCCGTCGGGCTCGGCGTACAGACCATTGGCGCCGGCCTCGCGCAGCGTGGGCAGCTCCGGGCCGGTGTAGCCGGAGGGCGACAGCAAGACCGACAGGCCGGCCTGTTCGGACCAGCGATACAGCGTGTTTTCCGGCACATCCGTGAACAACAGATAGCCTCCGCTGCGCACCCATGCCGGGCCTTCGGACCAGGTGAAGCCTTCGGTGAGCTTCTCGATGCGCGCATCGCTTGCAACCGCCTCACTGAAGCGGCGGTCGAATGTCTGCAGCTGGCCAATGGCCGCAAAACGCGGCGTCGGTGGAGTCTGCTTGGTGCACGCAGCAAGCACCGCCAGCAACGGAACGGCCAACAGCAGATAAGGCGGCAAGCGCATCGGTCAGTCCTGTCTCATGGTCGGGGCATGATGCCATCCTGCGTGTGCAAGCGACTGCCCTAGCGCCGACCAACGCGTCGCGCGCACCCATCTGTGACGTGCACAGCACGCAGGAATGCGGTGTTGGAGCCATGCCGCACGAACATCGGCCGTGCCCGCCTGTTGCCTGGGCGCTGGTCGTCAGCCGCTCTTCGGCCGGCAGGCGCTAGCGTGCAGCGGTCGCGGAGGGCACCGCCAACACCGCATCCAACGCCGGTTTGGGTTGATGATTGCGATCGAACAGCAGCGGATAATTGGTGCGTCCAGGCACCGGGTAATCGTTTTTCCACGACATGTCATCGCTCACGCCCCACACGCTGACGCGCGCAATCTTGTCGCGCTTGCGCCAGAACAACGCGAACAATTCGGCATACCGGTCGCGCAATTGCGCCTGCACGTCGGCAGGCAAACCATCGCGATAGGGGTCGAGAAAACGCTTGAATTCCGGCAGTTGAAACTGCTTGTGCGCCATGCCGGTACCGATGATCTGGCCTTCCTTGGTGAGCGGCAACACATCGATGTCCAGCTCGGTGATCATCACTTTGACGCCAAGCGCAGCGTACGCATCGATCGCGTCTTCGATATCGCGCAGGCTGGGGTAGTTCAGCCCCCAATGGCCCTGCATGCCCACGCCATCGATGCGGACACCGGCCTGCTGCAGCATCTTGACCATGCGCACGATGCCCTCGCGCTTGGCCGGCCGCCATGCATTGAAATCGTTGTAGTAGAGCTGCGCATCCGGTGCATAGCGCTGTGCGAAGGCGAAGGCATTGCGGACCACCGTGTCGCCGTCGCCCACGCGCTGCACCCAGTTGGTCGAACGGTAACTGCCGTCTTCGTCGATGATTTCGTTGACCACATCCCAGGCTTGCACCTTGCCCGTGTAACGCCCGGCCACCGCTGCGATATGCGCGCGCATGCGCTCCAGCTGCTGTGCCGGCGTATTGGGCCGACCATCGGCGGTGGTGAAGAACCACTCCGGTGTCTGGTTGTGCCAGACCAGGGTGTGACCGACCACGAACTGCCGATCGCGCTGTGCGTAAGCCACGAATGCATCGGCCGCGCTGAAATCCTGCACGCCACGACGCGGCGCCACCACTTCGGCCTTCATCACGTTTTCCGCGGTGACCGCATTGAAGTGACAGGCCACCAGCGCAGCAGAGGCTGCGTCCTTGCCGGAGACGATATCGGCATTGACGGCAGTCCCGAGCAAAAACCCTTGCGCATACGCCTGCTTGAGCGAGGTGCCGGGCGTCCCGCATGCGGCGAAGGCCTGCAGTGTGCACACTGCACTCAGGCCGGCGATCAGCAAGCCCAGGGGTTTGGTGAGGTTGGTGAGGTTGGTGAGGTTGGTGAGGTTGGTGAGGTTGGTGAGGTTGGTGCGGTTGATGTGCATGGGCAGGTCCGTTGAGAGGCCGCAGGTTTCGCTTGCACTGGATCGCATCACTGCACCGCCACCTGTGTCTGTGCGGCTTGCAACGTGTCCGATTCCACATGCACGGTGATCGTGCCACGCGCCCCGGCCTTGGCACGCACGATCGCCAGGCACAGCCCGTTGAAGGCATGACGCTGCGAAGAGGCGAATGTTTCCAGATTGGTGGGATCGCCGTTGTCGGTGGCCACCAACTCGCCCGGGCCTTCGATGCGGAAGCGCAGGCGGTCGCCCGCGGTCGGCGCAGGACGTCCGTCGCGATCGAGCAGGCGCACGGTGATGAAACTCAGGTCCTGTCCGTCGCCGCGGATACTGCCTCGATCCGGCGTCAGCTGCATGCGCGCGGCGCGGCCTGCCGTCTGCACGCGCTCGCTGGCCCACGGCTTGCCATCCTTGTACGCCTGCACCCGCAATTCGCCCGGCTGGTACACCACCGCGTCCCAGCGTAGCCGGTACTGCAGTGGCGCCTTGCGCTTGCGCCCCTGCGAGACGCCATTGACGAACAGTTCGGCCTCGTCGCCGGAGGTGAACACATGCACGGGCGTGACCTGTCCCTCGCGCCCTGGCCAGCTCCAATGCGGCAGCAGATGCGCCACCGGCAATTCCGGGCGCCAGCGCGATTGATAGAGCCAGTAACGGTCCTTCGGAAAGCCGGCCAGATCGAAGATGCCCGAGTAGGAACTGCGCGAGCTGTAATACGGGGTGGGCTCGCCCAGGTAATCGAACCCGGTCCAGACGAACTCGCCGGCGACGTACGGGTGTCGATCCAACGCAGCGAACACCTTGTCGGCACTGGAGCCGAAATCCACGGCATGCAGCTCGTACGCGCTGACCTGATGCGCCGCCGAATCGCCGCCACGGCCATCGCGTACCGGCGCGCTGTTGTCCGGAGTAACCGGAAACAGATACACGCCACGACTGCTCAGTGCCGAGGCAGTCTCGCTGCTGACGATGGCCTTGTGCGGAAACCGTGCATGAAACGCCGGGTATTGCGGCGGCTTACGGATGCGCTGCGTACCCTCGAACTCGGCTGCATCGCGGATGCCTTCCCCCTGGTAATTGAGGCTGACGACATCCAGCGTAGCGGACAGCGGCATCTCGGGCGAGGCGTAGTTCATCGCCACCGCGGCCGGGCGCGTCGGGTCTTCTGCATGCACGATGGCGCGCAGCGTGCGCGCAATCGCCGCGCCCTGTTCGCCGGTGTATTGCTCGCCAACCTCGTTGCCCACGCTCCATAGCATCACCGAAGGATGATTGCGGTCGCGGCGCAGCATCGCGCGCAGATCGGCGGCATGCCACTGCGGAAACACCAGATGGAAATCCAGCGGGGTCTTCTTCATCTCCCAACTGTCGAACACCTCATCCACCACCAGCAGGCCCATGCGGTCGGTCAGCTCGAGCAACTCGGGCGCAGGCGGGTTATGGCTCATGCGAATGGCATTGGCGCCCATCTGCTGCAGCAATTGCAACTGCCGCTCGGCGGCGCGTCTGTTGAACGCCGCACCGAGCGCGCCCAGGTCGTGATGATTGTTCACCCCGCGGATCGGCACGTGCTCGCCATTGACCAGTAGGCCCTTGTCGGCGTCGAACACGATGCTGCGAATGCCGAAGCGGGTTTCGTAGCGGTCCACCACGTGCCCCTGCTGGCCAACCTCGGTGATGGCCACATAGCGATGCGGTTGCTGCGTGGGTGGAGGCCCCCACAGGCGCGGGGCGTCGATCCGGGTACTGCCTTGCACGTGCGCGGTGCCGCCGGCAGGGACCGCGATGGGCTGCGCTGGAATGCGCGCGACCGCCTCGCCGCTGGGCCGGTCGCTTGCATCGTCGAGCAGATAGATCGCTGTGCTCACCTGCGCCTGGGTGGCGCTGCGGGCGGCGTTGTCCAGCGTGACGGTCAGCTGCACCTGCGCCGCATCGGCCGAAACGTGCGGCGTGGTCAGCTGCGTGCCCCAATGCGCGATATGCAACGGCGCCGTTTTGGTCAGCCACACGTTGCGATACAGCCCGCCGCCCGGATACCAACGCGCCGATTCGGGCGGGTTGTCCAGGCGAATGACCAGTTGATTGCGCTTGCCTGCAACCACATACGGCGTCAGATCCACGCGCCAGGAGCTGTACCCGTAAGGCCATCCGCCGACAAGGGTGCCGTTGAGCCAGACCGTGGCGTAAGACATCGCACCATCGAGATCCAGAAACAACGCGCGGCCGCGATCGCTGGCTGGGATGTCCAGGCTCTTGCGATACCAGCCAATGCCCCAGCTCGGCAACCGGCCCATGCCACCGTAAGGCCCATTTGCCAGGAACGGCCCGGCAATGGCCCAGTCATGTGGCAGGTCCACGGTTTCCCATGCGCTGTCGTCGAAGTGCGGCTGCACATAAGCCACCGTGCTGCCCGGGTTGCCTGGGGGGCGCGTGTGCCGCTGGGCCGGGTCTGCGATCAAGCCGTTGGCGGTGGGCAGGATCCACGGCTTGAGCACGCGCACGGCGGACGCATCGGTGAGCTGCGCTTGCTCCGGTTGCGCATCGGCCACCTTGCCGTCATCGCTGCGCACCACCTGCGGGCGCACATCGTAGTCCAGGATTTCCTGGTTTGCGGGTGGGTCGCCACGATGAAAGCGCCACTGCGCATTGAGCGAAATACGTTCGCGCGAGGCGTCGCTGGCCGGGTGCGGTGCTGCCATGATAGGCAATGCGCTGCAGAGCCAGACAACCCCTGTGCAGGCACGTACTGCGCAAGCTGCGAGCAGCTGTCGTGTGACGTTGTGCTTGGCGTGTGTACGCATCAGTTCACCGACCCTTCCGCTGCGCAGGATGCAGCGACGACGCGTGCGGACGCGTCGGCACCACCGCCCTCCGTTTGCGCCACCTCACAGCTTGTACGCTTGCTTGGGTAGGCGGTAGGCCAGGTCGATCGCCACCTCGGTGGCCTCGTCCTCTTCTAACCGGTGCTCGGCAACGAGTTTGGCCAGGAAGGCGCTATCCACGCGCCGCGCCACATCGTGTCGCGCCGGAATGGACAGGAATGCGCGGGTATCGTCGTTGAAGCCCACGGTGTTGTAGAAGCCGGCGCTGGCCAGGGTCTGCTCGCGAAAGCGCCACATGCCTTCCGGCGCATCATGGAACCACCACGCCGGGCCGAGCAGCAGGGAGGGGTAATGCCCGGCCAATGGCGCCAGCTCGCGGCTGTAGCTGGTCTCGTCCAGGGTGAACACGATCAGGCGCAGGCGCGGGTCGTTGCCATGCCGATCCAGCAACGGCTTCAACGCATGCACGTAGTCGGTGCGCATCGGAATATCGGCGCCCTTGTCGCGTCCGTACTGCTCGAACAGTTGCCGATTGTGATTGCGGAAGCAGCCCGGATGCAGCTGCATCACCAGGCCGTCGTCCAGGCTCATCGCCGCCAATTCGGTCAGCACCTGCGCGCGAAACAATTCGGCCTGCTCCGACGTGGCCGCACCGCGCACCACCGTATCGAACAGGCGCTGCGCTTCGGCCGGCGACAGATCGGCGGTCGCGGCGCTGGGGTGCCCGTGATCGGTCGAGGTGGCGCCGTGCGCGGCAAAGAACGCACGCCGTTGCCGATGCGCGCGCAAGTAGCCATCCCAGGTCAGCACGTCCTCACCGGTGAGCGCGCCGAACTGCTGCAGCGCGCCGGCGAACTGCTCGTGCTCCGGGTCCACGACCGGGTCGGGGCGATACGCCGTCACCACCCGTCCCTGCCAGCCGCTGGCGGCAATGGCCGCATGATGCTGCAGCCGATCCAGCGGCGATTCGGTGGTGGCGATCACCTCGATATTGAAGCGCTCGAACAACGCGCGCGGCAGGAATGCTGGCGTTTGCAGCGCGGCGGTGATGTGGTCGTAATAGTGATCGGCGGTACCGGCGTCGAGACGAATACGTAGATCGAAAACGTCATGGAACACATGATTGAGCCACAGCGCCGACGGCGTGCCGCGCAACAACGTGTAGTGCTCGGCAAACACGCGCCACGCCGCACGCGGGTCGACTGTTGCGCGGGTTCCATCTGCGCGTGGGATGCCCAGGGCATCGAGGTCGATGCCCTGGCTGTACAACATGCGGAACACATAGTGATCCGGCACCAACAACAGTTCGGTGGCGTTGGCGAACGGCGCATTGGTGGCGAACCAGGCCGGGTCGGTGTGGCCATGTGGGCTGATGATGGGCAGCGTTGCGACCTGCGCGTACAGGCGGCGGGCGATCGCGCGCGTGCCGGGATCGGCCGGCAGCAAACGATCGGGATGCAAGGACAACACGGAAGAACGCATGATCGATATCAGCCCTATGGACAATAAATGGGAACCCTGGTCAGGACTTGCTGGCGACGTAGCTGCGTAGCCAGGTCAATGCCGGGCGTTCGCTGCCGTCGTAATTGATCAGATAAACACCTTCATTTTCGCGCCACAGACCGTGACGGAAACCCCAAAGGTTCACGCCACGCACGGCCGGGTGCTCCCAGAACATCGGGAAGAAGCGCTGCCAGGCTGCCAACTGCTGAGCGTCGGTACGCCCATCCAGGTCGAACTCGGTGATGTAGATCGGCAGGCCGGTGGATGCCAACAGGTCGAGGTTGGCACGCTGCACCGAAACTGAAGGACCGTTGCTCGAGAGGTGCCCCTGGATACCGATCGCATCGATCAGGTGTTCTTGCTGCAGCAGCTGGATGGTGTGCAGATACTGCCTGGCTTGGTCGTTGTACTCGGTGACGTTGTAGTCGTTGATCATCAGCTTGGTATGGGGGAAATACGTGCGTGCCAGGCGGAATGCCTCAAGCACCCAGTCCACGCCGGTCGCCCCGGTGCCGCCCAGTGCCTGCAGATAATTACCCGTATCGCTGCGGCGATTGTCCGGTTGGTTGTGACCCGGCAGCGTCTCGTTGGCCACCTGCATCAGGTCGATGTCGGGGTAGCGCTGCGCAATCGCCGCAAACCAGTGCTCGATCGCAGCAAGCTGCTCGTTTGGCGGCAGGTTGCGTACCCATGTCGGCTGCTGGGCCCCCCAGAGTCCGACATGGAACTGGAACTGCATATGGTTGCGCTTGGCCAGCTGGTAAGCCTCGTCGAGCGGGCCCCAGTTCATCTGGCCGCGCACGGCTTCGACGCTGCCCCATTTGCCCGCATTTTCGGAAACGTCGGCGTTCCAGTAGTTGGTGAAGCCCTGCGCTTGCCGTGGGCTGTAGGCGCTGCCCAGGACGCGTTGCTTGCCGGCAGCGATAGGCCCGGCGACAGCGGACGCACAAGCGCCCAGCAACAACGCAAGCGTGAGCGGATAACGGAGTTTCATCATGTTGGCATCCTCGATGAGTGAGCGAAGCAGTCACGGAAAGGACAGGTGCGCTGACGTGCGTCCGATCGACGCCAAAGTGCAGACACCTGGAACGGCGTCTAGGCCGGTTGCTCCACTCGCGCCGGCTGCCGCCGTGGCACCAGGCGGTGCACCACCGCCAGCGCCAGAATGTAGGCCGCACCCACTATCAAAAAGACCGGCACGCAGCTGCCGATGGCCTGCAAAACGAAACCAATGAACGGTGCGATCACCATGTCGCTCGCCGCAGCGGCGACGCCGCCGAAGCCGGCGACTGTTGCAACTGCATGACACGCAAGCAGGTCAGAAAGCAGCGTAAAAAGATACGCCAACCAGCCGTGTTGTGCGGCAGTGGCCAGCCCGATCAGCGCGACTGCCCGCCGCACGATGCATGCAGCCAGCACGATGACATGAAGCCTGCGGCATAGGGTCAGGACACCACGTAAGTGTCTGCGAGCGCGGTGAGCATCAGCAATTGTCATGGCGCAGGTGTACCGGGATGGGCAGCAACGTAATCGCGCAGCCACGTGAGCGCAGGACGTTCGGTGCCGTCGGCGCGGATCAGGTACGCAGCTTCCTTGTCGCGCCACAAACCGGGCCGAAAGCCCCACAAGGTGATGCCATGCACTGCCGGGTGTTCCCAGAACACCGGAAACACCCGCTTGTAGTCGGCCAGCTGCTGCGCATCGGTCGGGCCGTCCAGATCGAACTCGGTGATGTAGATCGGCAGGCCGGTGGCGGCCAACGCATCCAGATTGTCGCGGTGCACCGACACCGCAACCTCCGGCGTGGTCTCGAAGGCGTGCTCCTGCACGCCGATGGCATCGACCAGGTTCTCACGCTGCAGCAGCCGCACGATCTGCAAATACTTCTGCGTGGCCTGCGCGCTACTGGTGATGCTGTAGTCGTTGATCATCAACTTGGTGTGCGGAAAATGCCGGCGCGCAAGCCGAAACGATTGCAACACCCATTCCCAGCCGCTGTCGCCGTTGCCCCCCAACGCCTGCAGATAATTGCCGCCGCCGGTATCGGCCTTGCTAGGCGGGTCGTTGAGTGGCTCGTTCACCACCTCCAGCAGTGCGATATCCGGGTAGCGCTGCGCAACGGCGGCAAACCACTGCTCGATCTCGCGGCGCTGTTCGGCCGGCCGCAAGGTCTTGATCCATTCCGGCTGCTGGTTGCCCCATACCATGACATGCATCTGGAACGGCATCTGATTGGCCTGGGCGAACCGGTATGCGGCATCCAGCGTGCTCCAATCCATCTGGTCGCGCACGGCCTCCACGCTGCCCCATTTGCCGCCGTTTTCCGGGGTGAGCTTGTTCCAGTACTGCGCAAACCCCGGCGCCTGCTGCGCGCCGTACGCACTTCCGAGGAACTTGGACGCTGTCGCTGCCAGTGGTGCCGCGTGTACAGGCGCAGCCATGCCGGCCGCCATCGACAACCCCAGTATTACTGCGCGCATGTGCATAAGCTCACCTCAGGACGATGTCGGCGCTGGATCGGCAGGCAATTGCGCCGGCTCCAGCCGCGGCACCAGAGTGTGCACGAGCGCCAATGCCAGCAGGTAGGCAGAGCCTGCCATCAGAAACACCGGCACATAGCTGCCGGTGGCTTGCAACAGGAAGCCGATGAAGGTGGCGATCAACATGCCGCCCACCGCACCGGCAAAGCCGCCGATACCCACCACCGTGGCGACCGCGTGGCGCGGAAACATGTCCGAAGGCAGCGTAAACAGATTCGCCGACCAGCCCTGATGTGCGGCGGTGGCCAGCCCGATCAGCGCGACCGCCAGCCACAGGTTGTCGGCGCGTGCGGCAAATACGATGGGCACCACCGAAATCGCGCAGATCAACATCGCGGTCTTGCGTGCGCGATTGACGCTCCAGCCACGCGCGATGAAACGCCCGGCCACCCAACCGCCGGCAATGCTGCCGATGTCGGCCAGCACGAAGATCACGATCAGGGGCACGCCCAATTGCAGCAGGCTCAAGTCGTATTCGGCGTGCAGGAACTTCGGCAGCCAGAACAGGAAGAACCACCAGATCGGGTCGGTGATGAACTTGCCCAGCACAAACGCCCAGGCTTGCCGATGTCGCAGCACCTGTAACCACGACAGCCGGCGTTGCACCGGCTCATGCGCATCGCTGCGGATATACGCCAGTTCCGCGGCAGACAAACGGGGTTGTTGCTCGGGCGGGTGATAGCTGAACCACCACACCGCCAACCAGGTTGCACTGAGCACGCCGGTGAACAGGAATGCCGCCTGCCAGCCCCAGGCTGTGGCAATCAACGGCACCAGCAACGGGGCGACAATGGCCCCGATATTGGAGCCGGAATTGAAGATGCCGGTGGCCAGCGCACGCTCACGGCGCGGGAACCATTCGGCCACCGTCTTGAGCGCTGCAGGAAAATTGCCCGATTCGCCAAGGCCCAGGAAAAACCGCGCAATCGCAAACCCCACCACGCTGGTGGCCAGGGCATGCCCCATCGCCGCCAGGCTCCAGAGGCCGATCGCCAGCGCATAGCCGAGCCGCGTGCCGAAGCGGTCGATCACCGCACCGCTGCACAGCAGACCCAGCGCATACGCCGCCTGGAATGCGGTGACGATATAGCCGTACTGAATTTCGTTCCAACCGATCTGCGTCTGCAGGAACGGCGCCAGCACGCCCAGTACCTGGCGGTCCACATAGTTGATGGTGGTGGCGGCCAGCAGCAAGGCGCAAACCCGCCAGCGCACCCGGCCGAGCGTTGCCGATGCAGCCTCCGGCGCTGCGGTGGGCACGTTGCTCATGCGCGCGGCCTGTGCAACCGCGCCAGCGGCCTGGCTGATGTGGTGCATGCATGCATCCATCAGGTGCCGGCCGGACCCATCGCTGCCGTGTTCTTCGGTTCGATTCATCGACCACTGCACCTGCACGAAGGTGGCCTTGCGCCACGGATGATAGCGCTACCATTACCACGGCATCGCGATAAATCCATCGCGCAGTGCAGCACTGCGCCACCGTACGCAAGCGAGTCTGGCACGATGGCGTGGGTTGGCTGGCGGCCGGCCGGCGCGCCACGCATCTATGTTGCCCTGCAGCGTGATGTTCCGAATTTGTTAGCGCTAACATCCCGAGCACTGATCGTCCGTCTCCCCCATCGCACCATCGTCGCGCCGCGCAACGGCAGCGGCACTCCCTGCGCAGGGCGATGCGTGGGACATCTGCTACCTGTTAGGGAAGGGATTACGGTGAAGAACAGCTACGCACGAACCGCGTTGTCCTGCGCGTTGGGATCCATCCTGCTGGGTATGTCCAGCACCGCCGCCTGGGCACAGTCCGCCGATGCCCAGGGCACGGCGCAAACCCCGCCAACCACTGCCGGCAATAACGATGCGGTGACCCAGCTGGACACTGTCACCGTCTCCGGCTACCGACGTAGCATCCAGTTCTCCACCGACGCCAAGCGCGATTCGGTCGGCTTTGCCGACACGGTGTTTGCCGAAGATATCGGCAAGTTTCCGGACATGAATATCGCCGAGTCGCTCAACCGTATTCCCGGCGTGCAGCTGGCGCGCGACGTCAATGGCGAAGGTCTCAATATCGCCATCCGCGGCCTGGGCACCAGCTTCACCAAGACCACGCTCAACGGCGCCAGCATTGCCACTGCCTCGATCGGCCTGAATGCGCAGAACCAGAACCGCGAAGTCGATCTGAATCTGTTCCCCACCGAATTCTTCACCCAGCTCACGGTGAGCAAGACACCCACCGCAAGCATGCTCGAAGGCGGCGTTTCCGGAGTGGTGGACATGCGCAGCGCGCGTCCGTTCGATCGCCCCGGCGTGCACTTCACCTATCAGGCGCAGGCCGACTGGAACAGCACCAGCGAAAAAACCACCCCACGCGGCGCCTTCATGGGCAGCTGGACCAATGAAGCAGGCACCTTCGGCGCCTTGTTTGGGGTGGCTTCGGTACGCAGCAAACTTGGCGTGCGCGGTTTCGAGAGCGTGGGCTGGACCAACCCCGGCCTCACCTACACACAATGCGGTCTCGCGCCGCCGGCAGGCACGCCAGCCACCAACCAACCGGCGGCGTGCAACGTCAATGGCGGCGGCAACTGGCGCATTCCCGACACGGTGCCCGCCACTGCCGGCAGCGGCCTCACCACCGGCGAAACCATCGACGCCGCCTGGCTGCTGGCGCGCAACCCGGGCCTGAGCATCGACCAGATCAGCGACGCGCTGATTCCGCGTCTGGGCCGCAGCGTCTACATGAGTGGCGATCGCGACCGCGATGCGTCGGTGATGTCGCTGGAATGGCGCCCGTCCGACAACATGCATTTTTATCTGGACACGCTGTACTCCGAAGCCGAGCGCACCACCGAGCGCATCAGCATGAATCTGATCGGCCGCAACGGCAACATGATCCCGCTCGGCATGCAGGTGGATCAGAACAACGTGGTGACCAGCGCCACCTTCGCCAATGCGCAATATTTTTTGGAAGCGCGCCCGTACCATGAGAACGTCAAGTTCTGGAGCGTCAATCCTGGTGCGGAACTGCTGTTTGGCGCCGAGCAGGACATCAAGCTCAATGTGCAGGCCAATGCCACCCGTAGCTGGCTCGCGCGCGAATCGCCCAGCATCCTGGTCACCTCGCCGTTCACCACCGTGGACTACCGCAACGAAGGCGGCGACCGCCCCAGCATCACCAGCCCGCTCGATCTCAACGACCCCAATCTGGGCTGGGGCTGGACGGGCGGCCGGGTCAATATCCAGAACGAAAAGCGCCAGACCGAAACGCGTGGCGCGCGCGCCGATCTGCAGTTCGGCGAGGACAAGCGCAACGTCAAGATCGGCGCGTCCTACGACATGGCCGAGCGCACCATCCGCGGTTTCGACAACAGTACCGCCTGGGAACAGGTGGTGTGCCGCGGCAACGGCGGCAACGTGTGCAATGGCGGCGCCGGCTCGGCAATCCCGAACTCGGCCCTGGCCAGTTATCTGAAACCCGGCCCAGACGGCTTCATCACTGCCGACTTCTCCCGCTTCCTGGCCGACACCAACTACTACGCGCTGCGCGATGCCGCACCGGAGAGCAACTCGGCCAACACCGGCGCTTCGACCGGCGGCATCCGCGAGAAAAATCTGGGCTTCTACATCGAGACCAATGCGGAAGCCGATGTCTGGAACCGCACCATGCGCTTCAATGCCGGCGTGCGCTATGTGACCACCGACCAGACCATTACCGGCCCGGTCACCATCAATGGCGTGCGCAGCGTACAGGTGCTGGATTCGGATTACACCGAAACCCTGCCCTCGTTCAACGTGGCGTGGGACGTGGCCGACAAGGTGGTCGTGCGCCTGTCCAGCTCGCGCACGCTGACCCGCCCCGATCCCAGCGCGATGCTGCCCAACACCAACTTCAGCGACCCTTCCGCGCAGACCGCCACGCAGGGCAATCCGAACCTCAAGCCGTATCTATCGACCAATGTGGACTTCGGCGGCGAGTGGTACACCGGCGGCGAAGGCTATGTGGGCCTGACCCTGTTCAACAAGCGCATCACCGGCTTCACCGTCAACGGCATACGCCGCATCCCGTTCAACGACCTGGGCGTGAACTACGACACGCTGTTGCCGATCCAGCAGGCCGGCCTGGCCCAGCGCGGCGGCCCCAATGCGGCCACCGTGGATGTGCAGACGCAGGTCAATGCCGATGGTGTGCTCAATATCCGCGGCACCGAGGCCATCTGGGTCCAGCCGCTGGACAGGCTGTTCGATGGCCTGGGCTTCAGCCTCAACTACACCCACGTCAACCAGCAGTCCGAAGGCGAAGGCGTGCCGGCGGTGGCCGTCGGTGTCGCGCCCAACCTCTGGAACGGCACCGTCTACTGGGAAAAGGATGCAGCCTCGATCCGCCTGTCCTACACCTGGAACGACGACATGGTGATCTCCGGCGCCAACCAGAACGGCATTCCGTATGCGCGCCTCAACGCCGACGCGCGCGGACAGCTCGATATGTCGGCGAGCTACGCACTGGATTGGCTGCCGTCCAAGCCGCAGATCACGCTCAACGTCACCAATATCACCAACGAACCGTTGCGCACGACCTTCGCCTGGCCCAACGCCACCTACGACCTGTATGAGCCCGGGCGCACCGTCATGCTCGGCATCCGCGGTACCTTTTGAGTGTTGTCGTCATCGGTCGCCGTTCCTCCCAGCGGCGACCGGTGGCGCAATGCGCGCCGCGGCGTTTTCCGCAGCATTCTTCGAGTCCGCCCCACCTCATGAACGATCGGTCACAGCAGCTCTCCTTGCGCGAAAAGATCGGCTACAGCCTGGGCGACCTGGCCGCCAATCTGATCTTCCAGACGCTGGTCACTTTCCTGGCGTTCTTCTACACCGATGTGTTCCGCATTCCTGCAAGCGTGGCAGCGACGCTGATCTTTGTGGTCGGCATGCTGGGCGCATTCGTGTTTACGCCGGCCATCGGTATCCTGGCCGATCGCACGCGCACCCGCTGGGGCAAGTTCCGCCCGTGGATCCTGTGGACGGCGCTGCCCTTCGGGGCGTTGTCGCTGGCCGCCTTCAATACGCCCACGCTCGGCGAGCAGGGCAAGATCGCCTACGCGTTTGCCACCTACACCTTGCTGATGCTGGTGTACGTGGCCAACAACCTGCCGTATTCGGCCTTGAGCGGCGTGCTCACCGGCAGCATGGAGCAGCGCAACAGCTTGTCGGCGTACCGCTTTCTGGCGGTGACCTTTGCGCAGTTCATCATCCAGGTGCTGTTGCTGCCGTTGGTCTTGATCCTGGGCAATGGCGACAAGGCGCAGGGCTTTCGCAACACCATGGCGCTGTTCGCTGCGATCGGCACGCTGTGCTTTTTGATCACCTTTTTCACCACGCGCGAACGGGTGCTGCCGATCAGCGAACAACGCAACAGCGTGCGCCAGGACCTGACCGATCTGGTCCGCAACAAACCCTGGCTGGTGATGCTGGCGCTCACCATCCTGGTCTTCATCAATCTGGCGATGAAGGGTGGGATGTACATCTACTACTTCAAGTACTACCTCGACGCGAATGCGTTGACGCAGTTTCTCGATCACGCCGGCTTCAACCGCTTCATCGCCGGCGTCAACAGCGTACTGACTGGCGCCGGCATGAGCGCGTTGCAGTGGCCACAAGATGCGCCGACTTCCGCATTCAGCGTCTTCAGCGCCGGCGGCATCCTGGCGATGATCGTGGGCATCGGCTTTTCCAAACGCCTGGCCGACCGCTATGGCAAGCGCAATGTGTTCGGCGGCGCGCTGCTGATCTCCACGCTGTTCCTGCTGGCGTTCTATCTGTACCCACCCAATGCGATCGGCTGGGTGTTCGCCTCCTACGTCCTGCATGGGTATTTCTACGGCATCACCATTCCGTTGCTCTGGGCGATGATCGCCGATGTGGCCGATTACTCGGAGTGGAAGAACCACCGCCGCGCCACCGCGATCATCTTCTCGGCGATGTTGTGCGGCTTGAAGATCGGCCTGAGCGTAGGTGGCGCACTGGTCGCCGGCATCCTGGCGTTGTATGGCTATGACGCAGCATTGCCGCAGCAAAGCGCGGCCGTCACCAACGGCATCCGCCTGGCCATCAGCGTGTACGCCTCGCTTCCGTTCCTGCTCGGCACCGCACTGCTGGCGCTGTACGAGATCGACAAAGCGCTGGAAGCCCGCATCGAACACGAACTGAGCGTGCGCCGACACACCGTCCCGCTCGCCACCGTCTGACCTCCCCTCCCACTTCATGCACAGGTACGCGCATGTCCGATGAACTGCAAGCCGCCAGTCTGCAGGCGCTGGCGCGCACCGCCATTTCCGCACCGCTGGTGACCCATCTCTACACCGCCGATCCGTCCGCGCATGTCTTCGACGGTGCGTTGTATATCTATCCCTCGCACGACCTCGATGCCGGCGTGGCCTTCAGCGACGACGGCTCGCATTTCGACATGGCGGACTACCACGTGCTGCGCATGGCGCATCCGGGTGCAGCGGTGGAAGACCTCGGGCAAGTGCTGCATGTGCGCGATGTGCCCTGGGCGCAGCGGCAGATGTGGGCACCGGATGCGGCACAACGCAACGGCAAGACCTATCTGTACTTTCCCGCAAAACGCGCCGACGGCATGTTCCAGATCGGCGTGGCGGTGGGTGATCGCCCCGAAGGCCCGTTCGTGGCCGAGCCGCAGCCCATCGCCGGGACGTACTCGATCGACCCGGCCGTGCTTGCCGACGACGACGGCGCGCATTATCTCTACTTCGGCGGCATCTGGGGCGGCCAGCTGCAGCACTACCGCGACAATGCCTATGCGCAAACGCATCAGGAACCGGTGGGCGACGCACCCGCGCTCGGTCCACGCGTGGCGCGCCTGCACGAGCGCATGATCGACCTGGCCGAACCCAGCCGCGAAGTCGTCATCCTCGACGAACACGGCACTCCACTGCGCGCGGACGACCACGCCCGCCGTTTCTTCGAAGGCCCCTGGGTCCACCAGCACGCCGGCCGGTACTACCTGTCGTATTCCACCGGCGACACCCACCGGATCTGCTACGCCACCAGCGACTCACCCTACGGCCCGTTTACCTATCAAGGCGTGCTGCTCGCACCGGTGGTCGGCTGGACCACGCATCACTCCATCTGTTTGTTCCAGCAGCAGTGGTATTTGTTCTATCACGACAGCGTGCTCTCAGGCGGTCAGACGCATCTGCGCAGCATCAAGATGGCGCCGCTGGCGCATGCTGCAGATGGAACGATCGCGACGATTTATCCGTATGGGGAAGATGCGGTATCGCCTTGGTGAGTGCGGTTGGGTAACCGGCTGTCGGGATCCCGACCAGCCCGTCATGGCTCGACCGCCGTCGCTGAACGACACGTCCCGTCGCCGCTGCGCTTCCAGGGCGCGTCGTGAGCCTCGTTGCGGCTGATCGTCGACCCGGTGCTCATCGTGCGGTGATCGCGCGTTTCCTGGCATGCGCAACGCGTCGGCGCGGCTCTTGAACGCCGCCATGACGTATCGAACGTTACCGTCATCCCCCTGGCGAAAAGAGTCATCGTGCGCCCAGTCCGGAACTGCATCGCATGGGGTTGCATCCGGACGCGCCGCAACGCCGTAGGCCTGTCTACGGATTCTTTCAGGTGGAGGTTGCCATGCGAGGTGGCTCGATGCTGTTGTTGCTGACCTTAGCGGTCTACGGGAGTGCAAGTGGGAGCGAGTCGCGTGCCGCCCTGCCCCGCGCAGATAGCGTCGATGTGCCGCGCTTCATGGGCGACTGGTACGTCATCGCGCATATTCCGACCCGCCCGGAACGCAACGCCTACGACGCGGTCGAAAGTTACGCGCTGCGACCGGATGGTCGTATCCAGACCACCTTTACCTTTCGCAAGGGCAGCTTCCAGGCGCCGCTCAAGTCGATGCACCCGATCGGCCAGGTGACGAAGCAGGGCAATGGCGCGCTCTGGCGCATGCAGTTCTTCTGGCCGTTCAAGGCCGAGTACGTGATTGCCTGGCGGGATGCGGGGTATACGCAAACCATCGTGGCGCGCAGCAAGCGCGACTACGTCTGGTACATGGCGCGCACTCCACAGGTCTCAGATGCCGACTATCAGCAGGCCGTTCAACGCATTGCCGCGATGGGCTACGACGTGTCGCAGCTGCGACGTGTGCCGCAGTCGGCACGCTGATGCGGAAGCGCCCATGGGGAATCTGCACGCCGTGCAGTCCTCCAGCCGGCCAAGCGCATCAGGCGTCTTTCGTGTCCACAGAAAATTCCCATCCATCGTTCAAGCCGTCCAAGGGCTTGGCCTCGGTTGCCAAGTCGTCCTCGAACGCCGAAATGGCCTTGTACGACGGCAGCATGGTCGGATACACCGTCACATCCATGGGAAACGCGGTATTTTCCGGGTAATGACAGCAGCGGACTTTCTGCTCGAAGCGAAGCATCTTCACCGAGAACTCAAGCGCCGATTCCTTGCTGGGGAAGACGACTGAAAAAGCGATTTCCCGCGGCGTTGAAAGGTCTACACCTTGCTGTGCGATATGCCAGAGCGTGTCGCCGTTGTCGTCTTTGGGATACAGAATCAGATCTCGCTGCATGACGCTCTCATCAAGTGTTGGTCGGGAAGGCCTGTGAGGCCAGGATCTTCGCCGTTGGGCAAGAAAGCCAGCGTCGATGGTATCCAAAAGGCGCCACGGCGATGCGTCCGTGCCCGGCTCGCTGCTGACCGAGTCATCGCAATCGGGAGAAGCTTGCCCGTGGAGAGGAGGCACGCGATTACGCAACAAGGGTCTTGAACGGCGCCGTTAATGCTCGACTGGCAGCGCTCCCTCTCGCCGACCGCTCGGATCGGCAACGCGTCGCGAGAAGTCATCCAGCATCAGCGAGCGACATCGCGCAAGCGGCATGCCATCGCGCTGCGCGTACATCCGCGAAGCATGCTCGAACAGATCCGCGAGCAGTTCGCCGAAGTCCTCTGCACCGCCGCCCGGCTCGCAATTGATGCTCACGTGCCGCTGTTCATTCGCGGCCTACAGACGCAGTAGTTCGAAGGCCTCCGGATCGGCCAGTGGGTCGGGCGGGACAATCAATTCTCCATCGTGCATGTCTTCCCTGGTCGGGGGCGAACGTTCGCGCGGTGTCGTCGATGCCTCGCATTCGCCAGCGCGCGCACGCGCGACATCAGTGATCAGTAGCCGTGGGGCGATGACAGGCGCCGGCTCACGCCGGCGCCTGCTGCTTCACTGAGTGCCTCAAGGCACCCAGATCAAATTCATCAGCTGCGGATCGGCGGTCACCCTGACCAGCTTGCCGCTGGGGCCGAACTGCACCTGGTACTCGGAGAAACTGTCGCGCCAGTAGCGCCACAGCGAGGCGTCCAGGTTGGGGTTTTCGCTGCTGATCGGGTAGCCGACCGCCATCAGCACCTGTTCGCGGGTCATGCCGCCGGTGAGCTTGCCGTCGGTGATGGCCTGGCGAATCTTGGGCGGGAAGGTGGCGAGCTTGAGCTTGGGGTCGGTGGTGACCACATAGCGGGCGGCGAAGGCGGTGTTGTCCAGGTCGCGGCTGTAATCGTTGCCGATGGATTGCTTTTCGCCGGCGATCTTGAGGTTGACGCGGTTACGGCCGAAGCCGGTGACGCTGACCGGGGTGCCGACCGGGAGCATGCGTTTGCCGTCTTCGGCGTAGTTGCTGTCGCTGATCCAGCTGCCGTCGGTGCGCAGGTTGCAGCACAAAAAACCGTCGTACTTGGCGACATCGGCGGCGCTGGCCAGGTTGGCGGCGGTCAACAGGCTCAGGGCCAGCAGGGACGAATGCAGACGCATCGAAAGACTCCGTTCTCGACGGCCGTGGCCGCGCGGCAATGATGGACGAGGCGCGCCACCGTTTCCCCGCGGCGCGCGGGCATTGTCGCAGCCCCAGGCCGCTTGGCAAGCGCGGGTGACGCGCACAACCCTGGGTTGTGTATGCTCGGGGGGTGGAAACCCTGTCAACCGCCGAGATCGTCGAGCAGATCGCCGAGTTGCGACGCGCCCACCGCGCGTTGGACGAGGAGATTCAGCGCATGCCCGCCAATCCGGAAGACGAACTGCAGATGAAGCGCCTGAAGAAGCGCAAGCTGCAGATCAAGGACAACATCATCCGGCTGGAGATGGAGTTGGTTCCCGACGAGCCGGCGTAGCACGCGCCTGCGGTTGGGTTTGCTTTTTTGTGGTGCGCGGGCACGCGTTGCGGCGGCGCGGTCCACGCATAGCCGGCGCGGCGCTCCCCCATCCGCCCTTCGGGCACCTTCCCCCGCACGCCGGGGAAGGGAGTGGACTGGCGGTATTTGAGCAGCTGGCGTCCTCGGTTCCGTAGGAGCGCGCCCGAGGGCGACGGGCCTTCTCGGGAAAGCTTCGTCGCGCTCGGGCGCGCTCCTACACAAGGTTGACTGCCTGGCTTTCGACGATGCTGCGTGTGATTGTGCCCGTCGGCTGCGGCGGCTCAACCTGCGCGCAACAGGATCTTGCCGCCTCGCCCTGGCTCGGCACTGGCCGCTGCGGCCTTGGCCGCGTCTTTCAGGTCGAACACCGCTTCCACCGGCAGTGCCAGGCTGCCGTCGAGCGCGGCCTTCAACAGCTCGCCGATCATGCGGCGCTTGTCCTCGGACTTGGTGGCGGCCATGACCTTGCTGCCCCAGAAGCCGCGCACTGTGGCCTGCTTGAAGATCACATCGCCACTGGCAATCTCCAGCGGTTCGCCGGTCATCGAGCCGAACGAGATCAACTCGCCGCCTTCGGCCAGCACCCCCATCAGCTCGCCTGCTGCCTTGCCGGCGACCGAGTCGATAGCGCGCACGATCGGCGCATCGCCGGCCAGCGCGCGCACGCGGTCCTGCCAACCGTCTTGCGCGGTCGACACCGCATTGCCGATGCCCAGTGCCTCGAGTTCGTCCACGCCGGCATCGCGACGCACCAGATTGATCACGTTGACGCCGCGTGCCGCCGCGAGCATGGCGACGGTCTTGCCAACCGCGCCGTTGGCGGTGTTCTGCACGATCCAGTCGCCTTTCTCGACATGCAGGAACTCGATCAGCATCAATGCGCTCAGCGGCATGGCGATGAGCTGGCAGCCACGGTCGTCATCCAGTGCATCGGGCAGTGGGACCACGCCGGTCGCCTCGGCCAGAAAGGAGTCGGCCCAGCTCTCGTGTACGCCGGCAGCGACGACGCGCTGGCCGACCTGCAGGCCCTGGACGCCTTCGCCCAGCGCATCGATCACGCCAGAGCCTTCGCTGCCGCCGATCGCCGGCAATGTGGGCTTGTAGCCGTAGTTGCCGCGCACCGTCCACAGGTCATGGTTGTGGATGGGCGAACGCCGCATCGCGATGCGGACCTGGCCCTTGCCGGGTTGCGGTGTGGGCCGTTCGCCAAGTTCGAGCACCTTGGCCGGGTCGCCGTACCGGGTGTGGATGGCTGCGCGCATGCAAGTCTCCTGCCGGCGACGCCCGTGGTGCAACGCAGCCGATCACAGTGAAAGGTGCTGCGATGCTAACGGGAGTGCTGGAAGTGCCCGATGAAACGAACGGAACCGCTGCGTGAAGGCGGCCGGCGTCTCGCCCACACCCCGCCACGCGCCCAACGCCTCCCACAGGGCTTGAAGGCGTTCGCCAACGGCTTACTGCGGGGGCACGACCACGTCCGGCTTGGCCGCTGCCGGGCTGACGCGTTCGATGGTATGGCGCAGTTCGCGGCCGAGAATGAACTTGGCGTCCTTAGCCCAGGCATCCAGGCGCTCGTCGAACATCAGCTTGCTGTTTTCGTCCGGCCACACCAGGCGCAACTCGCGCAATTTCTGGATGAAGCCGCGGAACAGCGTCTTGTCGAAGAACTCCGGCGCGGCCGGTGCGTACAGCAGGCTCAGACGCTGCGCGGCCTGTTGGCACAGGCTTTCCAGTTCGCCGGCACCGAGCACGCCGGGACCGTTCTTCACCAGCACCGAAATGGCGATGTAATAGCGCTCGAAGGCCTGTTGCAGCGAGTGGCCGATCGCACGCAGGCGGAACACTTCGTCGGTCTGCCCGGTGTTGCGTGCCAGGATCCCGCCGTCGTCGTCGGTGACGTTGAGCAGCAGGCCTTCGCGCACGAACATGTCGATGGTCTGTTCGATGCGTTCGGCAAAGCGGTCTTCGCTCCACGGCAGGAACAACTCGGCCTGCAGGAACGGATACACCGTGCGACCCAGGCGCAACAGACCGGCGCGGCTCATGCGGCGGTTGTTCTGGAAACAGCACGCCACCCACGAGGAGGCAGTGAACAGGTGCAGCACGTTGTTGCGGAAGTAGCTCAGCAGCACCGCCGTATCGCCGCTGACGCTGAGCACATCGCCCAGCGGGTGCGACACACGCGTGAGCACGTTGATCTCTTCGGCATGGGTGATGATGCGCGCCGGCGTATGCGGGGTGACGGTGACGCGGTCCGAGTAGGGCATTTCGGCCAGCAGCTTCTTGCACAGCTCGATCTGCGCGATCAGATCGGCCTCGCCCATCGCGTGCTTGGGCGTGGACAGCAGGGCCAGCGCCAGCAGGTTGATCGGATTGACGTCGGCGGCGCAGTTGATGCGGGTCTGGATCTGCGTCGACAGCATGTCGACCGCGGGCGCCAGCCAGGTGGGTTTTTCGTCTTCCGGCAGCGGCTGGCCGTCCCAATCGGGCGCGTGCTTGGCCAGCACGTCGTTGAGCGCGATCGGCTCGCCGAAGTTCACCACCACCTGGCCATAGTTCTGCTTGAGCACCTTGGGGATGGACCACAGCAGGCCCCAGATGGATTCCTTCTCCTTGGGCCGGCCGGTGAGCTCGTCCAGGTAGCTGTTGCCTTCCATCAACTTCTCGTAGCCGATGTACACCGGCTGGAACAGCACCGGCTTGCGCGGCTGGCGCAAATACGCGCGCAGGGTCATCGCGATCATGCCGCCCTTGGGCTGCAGCAAACGCCCGGTGCGCGAACGCCCGCCTTCGACGAAGTATTCGATCGAATAGCCGCCGGCCACCAGTTGGGCGACGTATTCGCTCAGCACCGCCGAATACAGCGCATTGCCCTTGATCGAGCGGCGGATGAAGAACGCGCCGCCCTTGCGCAGCAGGGTACCGACCACCGGCAGATTGAGGTTGATGCCGGCCACGATGTGCGGCGGCACGATGCCGCGTTCGTACAGCAGATAGCTCAGCAGCAGGTAGTCCATGTGGCTGCGGTGGCTGGGCACGTACACCACTTCGTGCCCGGGCGCGGCCTGTTTGAGCTTGTCCAGGTGATGCACCAGCACGCCCGCGTAGATGCGGTTCCACACGTGGGTCAGCAGGAAGCTGGCCGAGCGCACCACCGGGCTGGAATAGTCGGCGGCGATTTCCCACGCATAGGCGTGCGCCTTGCGCCAGGCATCGACCGGCTTGGAATTGTCGCGCTTGGCCTGGATGGCGATGGCTTCGCGTACCGACTCGGCGGCCAGCACCTGGTCGACCAGCAAACGGCGGGTAGACAAATCCGGGCCGATCACCGCTTCGCGGATGCGCCGGAAGTGCGTGCGCAGCACGCGCTGCAACTTGCGCAAGGTGCGCTCGGGCGGCAGCCCTTCGGCCATGGTCTGGCGCAACGAAATCGGCGGGGCGAAGCGCACGATGGTGGTGCGGCCGTTGAGCAAGACCGACAGCAGGCGGCGGAAGCGGCCGACCAGCGCCCAGTTTTCCGAGAACAGCACCGCAAACCAGCCGCTCTGCTTGTCCGGCGCGCGGCCGACGAAGATCGACACCGGCACCAGATGCACGTCCAGGTCGGCGCGCACGCGGTGCGCCTGCAGCAGCTTGGCCAGCGAATCGGAATGGGTCTTGCCGCCGCGCTGCTCGGGAATCAGCGAATTGCTGCTGCTGCGCCGTGAGAGCGCCAGGTAGGCGCGCTTGCGCTCCAGCGGGTCGCCCGGCAACGGCACCAGCGGCGACGGCAGGCCGACTTCGCGACAGGCCTTGTCCAAAATCAGCGCGTTGGACATGCCGTAGTCTTCCAGCACGTACACCACCGGGCGGCCGTCGTCGTAGCGACCGGGCTGGTCCGGCTCGATGGTCAGGCTCAGCCAGGGGTCTGCCAGGCGGCCAAGCAGGCGCGCCCACCAGGGGCGCTTGCCGCTGCGCGCAGCGGCAACGCTGGGGGCGATCGATGGCGCAACCGCTGGCGGTACCGGCTCGGCGAGCGGCAATGCCGCCGCCGTGGCGCCGGTGTCGGCTGCGGCAGTGCTGGGCGGGCTGGGCTGGCCGTCCGGGAACGGCAGGGGATTCTGTTCTGGCATCACGGTCATTATCGCCCAGCCGGGCGGTTCCCGGTGTCGGCAGGCTTCGCCGGCGCGGCCGCTGCGGTGTCGGGCGCTGCAGTGGCGCTAGGTAGGGGCGTGGCCTGGGCATCGAGCAGCGCCTGTACTTCGTTCTGGGTCTGCAGCTGGTACCAGTGGCCCTCGCGCTTGATCAGCGCAACGTTCAGATCGATATCGTGGGCGGCCAGCGGATAGCGCAGCCGTACCTGGGCGGTGTCGGCATCCTGCTTGATCAACCCGGTCCGCAGCGCGTCCAGGCTGCTGTCGATCGACAGGTCGTAGCGCTCCAGCACCTTCTTGCAGGTTTCCCAGAACGGCCCGAGCCGGCGCAGGCTTTCTTCCATGCCCAGCCGCTGCAGGTCGGCATCGGACGTAATGCCGGTGGCGCGCGCGGCGCTCGTCAGATCGGCGATGCTGGCCTTGGCGCGGGGGCGATCGGCCAGCGGCGCGGCGGCAGCCCACGCGCTCAAGGCATCGACCAACTGCACGTAATGGGCGCGCTGCTCGGGCTGGTAGTCGTTGCGGCTACGCAGGTATTGCACGCCGAACTGGCCCAGCGATTGCGCCGCCTGCGCGATGCCCTGGGCCTGGCCGGCCAGCTGCGCATCGAAGGCCTGCTGCAGGCGGCGTTCGGCATCGGGCGCCGACAACGACCCCAGCAGCGCGCCGACTTCATTCGGCAGCGGCAGTTCGGTCAGCGGCCAGCGGCTGGCACCGCTGCGCCACGCCGCCTCCAGCTGGGTGTATTGCGCAGGCGTTACCCGGATGCGCGCATACGCCACCAGATCATTGCGCCGCAGCGGCAGGGTCATCGCCTGCATCGCCGCGGCCGGCTCGGCCTTGGCGCCGGGCAGTGCCGGGGCGGTCTGGTTGCGCTGGCAGCCGCTCACGCACAGCGCGGCCAGCAGCAGCCACGCGGCGGAGTGGAACCGCCCTGCACGGACGGTAGGTAGCGACATGCGCACGATGTTCCCCCTGATCGATCGGCGCATCTTGCTGTCTGGATGCATTGGCGGCAAGGCAGGCCTGAACCGTGCGCCAGGGTATGGTGTGCAGATGTTACGTTTTCGTAGTTCCTGGCACGTTGTCGACCAGTGTCCGACATTGGCTGCCGATGTCTTATTCGGACAAACTTGTCCAGCGATCGGGCTGCAGCCCTTGCGCCACTTGCGTTTGATCGCATGCTGCGGCGCATCATGTAAGCGCTTGCAGTTCCTGCTAGCGTGCGCTGCATCTCGCTTGGGGGTCACCATCAGATGGGGCTGATGTCATGCATGTGCCTGTCCGACACGGGCGCTCGGTGCCAGCAGGCCGTGCGCCTTACCCCGGCGCGCGGCGCCACGTGCGTTGACCTGGAGAACGCCACAGCATGAGTCGGCCACGGTCCGAAGGCGGCAGCGTCACCATCAAGGACGTTGCGCGTGAAGCGCAGGTGTCGGTGGCGACGGTCTCGCGCACCATGAACGGGCATCAGCACGTGGCCGAGTCGGTGCGCGAGCGTGTCTTGCAGGTGGCGCGTGCGCTCAATTACATCCCGCACCACGCCGCGCGCAGCCTCAGCAGCCGGCGCACCCACACCATCGGGGTGGTGCTGCCGGACCTGCATGGCGAATTCTTTTCCGAATTGATCCGCGGCATCGATCAGGTGGCGCGCGACCAGGGCTACCATCTGCTGGTGTCCAGCTCGCACGGCGACCCGCAGGCGCAGCGCCGGGCACTGGAGCGCCTGCCCGGGCGCGTGGACGGGGTGGTGGTGATGTCGCCGTCGCTGGGCGATTCGGGCGTGCATGAAGACGCGCTGCCCGGCGGCCTGCCGGCGGTGCTGCTCAATTGCGCGGGTAGCGCGAGCCAGCGCCCGGTGCTCAATGTGGACAACTACGGCGGCGCGCGGGTCATGACCCGGCATCTGCGCGACAGTGGCCACCGCCGCATCGCCTTCATCGCCGGGCCGGACGACAACTTCGATGCGCATGAGCGCATGCGCGGGTATCGCGACGAACTGGCGCTGGACCCGGCCGTGCAGCCGTGGGTCTTGCCCGGCAACTTCGACGAAGAATCCGGTTACCGCGCCGGCCAGGCGTTGGCCCGGGACACGCGGCCCGACGCGGTGTTCGCCGCCAACGACATGATGGCCTTGGGCTGCCTGTTCGCGCTCGGCCATGCCGGGCTCAAGGTGCCGCAGGACATTGCGCTGGCCGGATTCGACGACGTGCCGATGGCGCGCTACGTCCTGCCTGCGCTGACCACGATGCGGGTGGATATCGCCGGCCTGGGCGCGCGTGCGTTGCAGTTGTTGCTGGGCCAGCAGTTGGTCGATGCGCCTGCACCGCCTGCCGAAGCCGCACCGCCAGCATTTTCGCAGATGGTTCCGGAACTGATCGTGCGTGCCTCCAGCGCCGCCCGTGGCACAGCCGGACATTGACAACGATGCGCCGCATCGCATCTTCACGAATTATTTACGCTTTCTTATGTTTTTTATAACTCTATCGTTGCCGCTACCGCTGCTCGTTCGTCCTTGAAATAACGCGTCACCCTGCGCCACGCCGACCACGCTGCCGGTACGCGCCTGACCCCTGGGAGGGGGAAGTCATGAAGACCTACCGTACCGTCTCCACCCTGCCGGCGCGCAGCCTGCTGTGCTGCGCCCTGGCCGCTTCGTTGCTGGCCGCCGGCCCGGCCATGGCGCAGTCCAGTAACGCCACCCTGCGTGGGCAAGTGGCCGCGTCCCAGGCAGGCACCACCGTGACCGCCACCAACCTCGCCACGGGCACGACGCGACGCGTGGCGACCGGCCCGGATGGCACTTATGCCCTGGTTGGCCTGCCGCCGGGCACCTACAAGGTGGATGCCGGCCCGGGCACCGAGAAGACGGTAACCCTGTCGGTGGCCTCGTCGGTGAGCCTGAATCTGGGCAGTGGCGGCGAGGCGACAACGCCCGCCGATGGCACCGCCACCACCCTGGACACGGTCAAGGTCACTGCCACCTCGCTGCAGGAGGTCAAGACCTCCGAAGTGGGCACCAATGTGTCGCTCAAGCAGATCAACACGGTGCCGCAGCTGACGCGCAACTTCCTGGAGTTCGCCGACACCGTGCCCGGCATGCAGTTCGAGACCGACCCGAACGGCAACAGCCGCATCCGCGGTGGCGCGCAGGCCAGCTCGGCGGTCAACGTCTACATCGACGGTGTGGGCCAGAAGAGCTATCTGTTCGGCGGCGTCTCCGGCCAGGAGCAGAGCGCGGGCAACCCGTTCCCGCAGCTGGCGATCGGCGAGTACAAGGTCATCACCTCCAACTACAAGGCCGAGTTCGACCAGGTGGGGTCGGCGGCGATTGTGGCCTCCACCAAGTCTGGCGGCAATGAGTTCCACGGCGAGATCTTCGGGCGCACCACCAATACCGATTTCCGCGCGCGTCAGGCCGACGAGCGCGCCGGTGCGCCCAATGCCGACGGTAGCAAGCGCCAGACCCACCAGGACGAATACGGCATGGCCTTCAGCGGGCCGATCGTCAAGGACAAGGCGCATTTCTTCGTCAGCTACGAAGGCAAGGGCTTCGAGGTGTCGGCCAACCCGGTCTCGGTGCCGGACAGCTTCAGCGCATTGCGCGACGACCTGCCGGCCGGCGTGCAGAGCCGCCTGGGTTCGGTCACCCGTCCGTTCAAGGAAGACCTGTACTTCGGCAAGATCGACTGGGACGTGGGCGAGAACGATCGCCTGGAGTTGACCGCCAAGTACCGCGACGAGAAGAGCCGCGACGACGTGGGCGACCGCAACACCGCCATCGCCGGCAAGAACAACCTCAACACCGAAGAGCGCTACGACCTGCGCTGGCAGCATTTCGGCGAACGTTACGTCAACGAGGCGCGTGTCTCCTACGAGGACGTGCTGTTCAACCCCAATGCCTTCACCCTGGGCAACCAGAACATCTATACCCGCGGCGTCGCCGAAGACGATGTGCTGATCCGCGACAACGCCACCAGCGGCCTGGCGATCCAGCGCAAGGGTCAGAAAGGCCCGAGCTTCCAGAACGACCTGACCTTCAACAGCATCGACTGGCACGGCAGCCACGTCATCAAGATGGGCGTGAAGTACAAGGAAGTGGAGCTGACCCAGAGCGAAAACGCGGCGGTCAATCCGTCGTTCTACTACGCGGTGGCCGATGGCCTGGGAACCTCGGCGATTCCGTACCAGGTGAAGTTCAATCTGCCGTTTGCAGGTGCCGCGCCGTCGGTGACGACCAAGAGCAAGCAGCTGGGCCTGTACATCCAGGACGATTGGGACGTCAACGACAAGCTGCAGTTGAACCTGGGCGTGCGCTGGGATGGCGAGAAGATTCCCTCGTATCTGGACAACGTGACCCCGCCGGAAGTGGTGGCGGCCTTGAACGGCCCCGGCACCGACCCGACGGTGAGCGCCACCTACGCCGAGCAACTGGCCAAGGGCGGCGTCAACATCAACGACTACATCAGCAACGGCCATAACCGTAAGCAGGACAACAACAACTTCGCGCCGCGCCTGGGCTTCTCCTACGATTTCCGCGGCGACGAATCGCTGGTGTTGTTTGGCGGTGCCGGGCGCAGCTACGACCGCAATCTGTTCGACATCCTGGGACTGGAGCAGGTCAAGTCGGCGCTGGCGCAGTACACGCTCCGCTTTGCCGAAGCCGCGCCCGGCTGCACGCCGGCGCCGGGCACCTGCGTCAACTGGAATCCGGCCTACCTCAGCGATCCGGCAAGCCTCGGCAGTCTGGTCAATTCAGGGGTGCGCAACGGTGAGATCGACCTGCTCAACAACGATCTGAAGACGCCTTATTCCGACCAGTATTCGCTGGGCCTGCGCACGCGGCTGGGCGAATGGAACACCTCGGCCACGGTGTCCTACATCCATAGCAAGGACGGTCTGATCCTCACCTTGGGTAACCGCTACCCCAATGGCGATTTCTTCCAGAATGGCGGCCAGCCGTGGAACGAGAATCCGCCGGGCTTCGGTTCGCTGCTGATCGGCAATAACGGTGTGGAAACCAAGACCGGCCAGCTGCTGCTGTCGGCCGACAAGCCCTATACCCAGGAAAGCGGCTGGGGGTTGACTGCGGCCTACACGTTCTCGCGCGCACGCGGTAACCGCGGCAACGATGATCGCTACGGGTTCGATGCGGCCACCATCGCCGACTACCCGTTCCTGGATCTGAACGCAGTGCCGCGCCATCGGCTGGTGCTGACCGGCATCTACGATCTGTTCTGGGGTATCAGCGCCTCGGCCAAGCTGACCCTGGCCACGGTGCCGCCGCGCAATGAAGCGGTGTCCTACGACCAGTACGGCGGACAGCCGTCGGACAACATCCGTATCGTCTCGGTGGATGCACCGGGCGGCAAGTTCATCGCCGGCGGCGACATCTTCGGCACGCGGCAGCTGGATCTGTCGCTGTCCAAGGACATGCATGTGACCGAGGCGTTGACCGTGCAGGTGCGCGGGGATCTGATCAATGCGCTCAACTTCCGCAACTACGACCAGTACGCCATCGACTGGGGCCAGAACGGCGTCTACAACCCGCGCGCCAGCATCAACCAGTACGGCGCGCTGTCCACCTCGCCGCGGACGCTGTTCCTGAGCGCACGCATCATCTGGTAAGTCGCTAGCAATGCCAGCGATGCCAGCACAGGGAGGCCGCCTGTGCTGGCCTCCGCGCACGGCACGCATCCTGGTGCATCGTTGGTCTTGCATTGCCCGGTGATTGCCGAGGCGCTGCATCGGCCACGCCCCCACTGTTTCATCCGTCTCGACCCGTGCCTGAAGGAGCAAGCACCCGTCACCGCAGACCCTTGTTGTTCTTGCAGCCCTCGCGGCTGTCGTTGCCTGTTGTCCCTGTGTTCCACACCAAAGCACCAATCCAACGCGCCAGTCGCTGCACTGCGTCGCGCCTTACCCCTGGGAGGGGGAAGTCATGAAGAATCACCGCACCGTCTCCACCCTGCCGGCGCGCAGCCTGTTGTGCTGCGCCCTGGCCACCTCGTTGTTCGCCGCCACACCGGCCATGGCCCAGTCCAGTAACGCCACGTTGCGTGGCCAGGTCGCTTCCGCGCAGAACGGCAGCGAAGTCGTCGTCACAAACGTCGCCACCGGCTCGGTGCGACGCGCGCCGGTCAATGCGAACGGCAACTACACCATCGTCGGGCTGCAGCCGGGTACCTACAAGGTCGAATCCAACGGCATCAGCCGCACGGTGACCCTGTCGGTGGCCTCCAGCGCCACCGTCGATCTGGGCACCGAGACGGCCGCTGCGCCCGCAGGCGATGCGACCACGCTGGATACGGTGACGGTCAGCGCGCCGATGATCCGCGACGTCAAGACCTCGGAGGTGGGCAACACCATCAGCGCGCGTCAGATCCAGCAATTGCCACAGGCCACGCGTAACTTCCTGGAGTTTGCCGATACCGTGCCGGGCATGGTGTTTCAGGTCGATGGCAACGGCAACACCAAGCTGCGCGGCGGTGCGTCCAATGCCAGTGCCGGCAATCTGTACATCGATGGCGTGGGCCAGAAGAGCTACGTACGTAGCGGTGGCGTCGCCGGTCAAAGCGATACGCAGGGCAACCCGTTCCCGCAGCTGGCGATCGGCGAATACAAGGTCATTACTTCCAACTACAAAGCCGAGTACGGCCAGATCAGTGGCGCGGCGATTACCGCGGCCACCAAGTCGGGCACCAACGAGTTCCACGGCGAAGCGTTCTATCGCTATACCGATCAGGATCTACGCGACAAGCGGCCCGACGAAGAAGCCAACGGCAAGATCGATTCGCAGACCAAGGAATACGGTTTCGCGCTCGGCGGGCCGATCATCCAGGATCGCATGCATTTCTTCGTTGCCTACGAAGGCAAGGAAAACGTGGCGCCCAAGAGCGTGCAGCCGAGTTCCGAGGCGGCGGCGTTCGTCAGCCAGCTGCCGGCCAACCTGGCCAGCCAGTATGGCCCGGCCAATATGCCGTTCGAAGAAGACCTGTTGTTCGGCAAGATCGACTTCGAGCCCACCGATCGCGATCGCATCGAACTGAGCACGATCTACCGCGACGAGACCCAGACCGCCAACGTCGGCGGTACCAACACGCTCGCGCAGGCCACCGACAAGATCAACAAGGACAAGCGCACCAACCTGCGTTGGCAGCACAGTGCCGACAACTGGTTCAACGAGGTCATCGTCGGTACCGAAAATTCGGAGAACAACCCGACCCCGCGCACCCTGGGCAACGGCATCGTCTACACCTATTTCCAGCCGCGTTCCGGTTCCACCGATATCGATGAGCGCACGTTCCTCACCACCGGTTCGGCTGGCGGCAAGAACGCGCAGCGCAAGAGCCAGAAGGGCTGGTTCATCCAGAACGATCTGACCTTCACCAGCTTCCAGTGGCATGGCGAACACACCATCAAGATGGGTGTGAACTACAAGGACATCGAGCTCACCTCGCAGGATGCGGCGGCGTTGAATCCGCAGTTCAGCTATCGCGTCAGCAATGGCAGCATTGACGCCACACCCTACCGCGTGGACTTCATCGCGCCCTACACCACGCCAGGCCAGCGCGCCACGGTGGTCTCCCCGTCCAAGCAGTACGGTATCTATCTGCAGGACGACTGGGCCGCCACCGACAAGTTGATGGTCAACATCGGCGTGCGCTGGGATTACGAAGACACTCCGGCCTACACCAACTTCGTTACCTCGCAGGCCTTCGTCGACGCGCTGTATGCCAACGACGCAGAAAATCCCGGCCAGCCTTGGGCCAACCGTCTGCTGCCCAGCGGCATCAACGTGGCCGACTACATCAGCACCGGCAACAACCGCAAGAACTTCAAGGATGCCTGGGCGCCGCGCTTCGGTTTCTCGTATGACATCTTCGGCGACGAAGCCGCCATCGTGCATGGCGGTGCCGCGCGCTCCTACGATCGCAACCTGTTCGAACAGTTGGCGCTGGAAACCAGCAAGGCGGCGCTGTCGCCGGTGGCGGTGTATTTCGAAAATCCGGCCACCGGCACCTGCTATCGCGCCGATCGCACCTGCGTGGCGTTCGACCCGCGCTATCTCAACGGCATCGATCAGCTCAACACCATTCCCGGTGTCGCCGGCAGCGCCGAGCTCTTCATGTTCAACAACAAGCTCAAGACGCCGTACAGCGACCAGTACAGCATCGGCATCACCAACCAGGTGGGCGACTGGCTGACCGATGTGACCTTCCAGCGCATCCTCAGCTACGACGGGTTCGCGATGGGTCTGATCAACCGCTATCCGGATGGCTCCTACTTTCAGAATGGCAACGTGCCGTGGGGCGAGCCGGTGCCGGGCTACCAGAACACCATCCTGGGCAGCAACGGCCTGGAGCAGCGCAACAGCCAGGTGCTGTTGTCGGCCGACAAGCCGTACACCAAGGAGTCCGGTTGGGGCCTGACCTTGTCCTACACCCACACCAGCGCGCGCCAGAACCGCAACATCGATGAGCCTTACGGTTTCGACAAGGCCACCATCCGCGGCTATCCGTTCGTCAAATCCGATGCCGTGGCCGCGCATCGCTTCGTCGCTTCCGGCTCGATCGACGGCCCATGGGGCGTGACTTTCGGTGCCAAGCTGGTATTGGCCACGCCCGAGCCGATCAACACGATCGCCTGCTTCGGCTTCACCGATCCCGATGGCGCGACGTGCCAGCAGGTCGGCGTCACCCCGCCGGGCAGCGGCAAGTTCCTGGTCGGTGGCGATATCTGGGGCTACCGCACAGTGGACTTCCAGGCCACCAAGGAGTTCACCGTGGCCGGCGACTTCAAGCTCAATGCACGTGTGAACCTGCTCAACGCGTTCAACTTCAAGAACTACAGTGCGTACGCCTACAACGGCTTCGGTAGCAATGGTCAGTTCGCTCCGGACATCGCCATCAACACCAGCGGCGAGATCAACTACGTGCCGCGCAGCGTCGTGCTGGAAATCGGCGCCAAGTTCTGATGCGTGCCTTGCCACATGCGCCGGGACGGGCATGTGGTCTGTCGAACGGGGCCAACTGGCCCCGTTCGTGTGTCCGTCCGCCGTCTTGCTCAGGAATGCATCGACATGATTCCCGCTCCACTTCGCAACATCGTCATTGTCGGCGGCGGCACCGCCGGCTGGATGGCGGCCGCCGCGTTCGCGCGCGTGCTTGGGCCCACCTTCAAGGTGCAGCTGATCGAGTCCGAACAGCTGGGCACCGTCGGTGTGGGCGAAGCCACCGTGCCGCACATCAAGGCATTCAACAACCTGCTCGGCATCGATGAGGCCGAGTTCGTCCGCCAGACCCAGGGCAGCTTCAAGCTCGGCATCGAGTTCGTCGACTGGCAACGCCCCGGCAGTACGTACATGCATGGCTTCGGCACCCAGATCGGGCACCCGCTGGGGCTATTGCCGTTCCACCAATACTGGATCAAGCAACACGCGCGCGGTAAAGCGCAGCCGCTGGGGGCGTACACGCTCAACACCGTGGCGGCTGCGCGCGGCAAGTTCATGACCTCCGCCGGCGATGTGCCGGCCAACTCGCCGCTGGCCAACATCGCCTACGCATACCACTTCGATGCCACGCAGTACGCGCACTTTTTGCGGCGGTATTCGCAGCAGCGTGGCGTGACCCGCATCGAAGGGCTGGTCGAGCAGGTGCAGCTGCATCCGGAAAGCGGCCATGTGCAATCGCTGCAGCTGGCCTCCGGGCAGGTGGTGCATGGCGACTTGTTCATCGACTGCTCCGGCTTCGGTGGGCTGCTGATCGAGCAAGCGCTGCACACCGGCTATCACGATTTCACCCATTGGCTGCCGTGCGATCGCGCGCTGGCGGTGCCTTGCGAAAAAGTGGGCCCACCGGCGCCGTACACGCGCTCCACCGCGCGCGCAGCCGGCTGGCAGTGGCGCATTCCGCTGCAGCACCGCACCGGCAACGGCTATGTGTATTGCAGCGCGCACATCAGCGACGACGAAGCTGCCGCCACCCTGCTGGCCAACCTGGACGGCAAGCCGCTGGCCGACCCGCGCCCGCTGCGCTTCACCACCGGGCGGCGCAAGCAGTGCTGGAACCGCAATGTCGTCGCGCTGGGCCTGGCCAGCGGATTTCTGGAGCCGCTGGAATCGACCAGCATCCATCTGATCCAGTCCGGCATTTCCAAGTTGCTGGAGCTGTTTCCGCGCGAGGGCATCAGCCCGGTGCTGGTGCAGCGCTACAACGACCGGCTGGCATTCGAGTTCGACCGCATCCGCGACTTTCTGCTGCTGCACTACCACGCCACCGAACGCGACGACAGCGCGTTCTGGCGGCATTGCCGCCACATGCCGATCACCCCCGAGTTGCAGGCCACGCTGGACCTGTTCCGCGACAGCGGGCGCTTCTATCGCAACGCCGAAGAGATGTTCGCCGAGATCAGCTGGGTGCAGGTACTGGTGGGCCAGGGCATCCTGCCGCAGGGGTATCACCCGCTGGTGGACCAGGTGCCCGACCGCGACGCCGAAGGCTTTCTGGCCAGCGTGGCGCAAACCATTTCGCACTGCGTGGATGTGATGCCGAGCCACCAGCAATTCATCGATCGCTATTGCAAGGCAGCGACGTTGCCGTAAGTGCCTTTTTGCCCTGCGCTTGAGCTGATGCTGAGGGTGGCAGTGACGGATGGCCGATTACGGATGCGGAGATCGAAGCATGCGCTACCGGCACGCTCCGCTCAGGCGTGCAGGCGATGCATGCGCGCCCGGTGCAGCGGGTAACGCGCCATCCACTGCCTCCACGCGGCCAGCCATTGCCCTCGGTCGCCGCGACATGCGACGTGACGGCCAAAAAAAAGGATCGGGCACGAGGCGCGATCCCTTCGAAAACCGGGACACGCCCGGTGGACAATGAGTGACACAGCTTCCGACTGACATCGGACGCCGGCATGTTAACGAGGCTTTCACGTTAAAGCAATGCTTTAATTGTTGTCGCATAAGCCATTGATTTGTTTTGGAGCCAACGGCTGTTTTAGTCTCCGTTCTGCATCAGTGCCGCGCGGATCTCCGCCTGGATGGCGTCAGCCGCCGCTGCAGGGTCGCTCGCCAGGCGGATCGGGCGGCCAACGACGATCGCGTCGGCGCCGTCGATAAATGCCTGCGCCACGCCGACCGTGCGTTGCTGGTCGTCGCCGACCGGGCCGCCGGGGCGGATGCCGGGGCAGACGATCGAAAAGTCCGGACCGGTGGCACGGCGGATCGGGCCGGCTTCCTGCCCGGAAGCGATCACGCCATCGATCCCGGCGGCCTGTGCGGCCAGCGCGCGCTCCACCACCACGTCCACCGGTTCGCGGTCGATGCCCATTGCCGCCAGGTCCGGGCGGCCCATCGACGTCAGCACCGTGACCGCCAGCAGGCGCATGTCGCCGTGGTTGGCTTCGGCGGCAGCCTGCAGCATGCCGGCGTGCCAGCCGTGCACGGTGCAATAGCTCACCGGCCACTGCGCCAGGCGGCGAATCGTGCCGGCCACGGTGGCAGGAATGTCGAAGAACTTGAGGTCCACGAACACGCGCTTGTCGCGCTTGGCCAGCGCATCGAGCACGTGGAAGTACTCGCCCGATGCCAGCAGCTCCATGCCGATCTTGTAGAACGACACCGAATCGCCGAGCCGGTCCACCCAGGCGATTGCTTGGTCGTGGCTGGGCACATCCAGCGCGAAGATCAGCCGCTCATGTGCGGCCAGCGGCAATGGCGCGCGGCTCATCGGGCCACCTCCAGCGCAGCGCGCTTGGCGTCGTGGCGCGTTTGCCAGGGTTGCGCGTAGTCGTTATTGAACTGCGCCGGCTCCCAGCCGCCGTAGCTGGGGTTGGGCAGCATCCACCAGCGTTCGCCGAACCAGTCGTGGTACTGCTGCAACAACACGCCGCGTGCCTGGCCGGTGTTGGCGGTGACCTGCACGAAGTCGCCCAGCTGGTCGCCGAACTGCATCAGCACGCGGTACTTCTGTCCGGCCAGCTGGCGGCGGCAGTTCTTTTCGCTGCCGTTCTGCTCGCAGCCGGGCACCACCGTGCCCAGGCCGAGAAAGACGCTGTCGTCGGCCACCGGCAGGCCCACGCTGCGCAGATTGGCCAAGGTGGCGTCCTTCAGGTGCACCGCACGATTGGAAATGTAGATCAGGGTGATGCCGCGGGCATTGGCGGCCTTGGCGAAATCCACCACGCCGGGGATGGCGGTGGCCTTCTTCTCGGCCACCCACTGGTCCCAGCTCAACTCGTCGTATTCCTTGCCATCGCGCAGCAGGCGCGCCTGGTATGGCGAGTTGTCCAGCACGGTCTCATCCACATCCAGCACCACCGCCGGCTTCAGGCCGGTGGCGGCATTGCCGCGTTCTTCCGGCACCAGCGCGTCCCAGTTGGGCTGCTTGAGCGCGTTATCGAGCTTGTCGGCAGCGGCGCGGTAGGTCTGCTCGGCCACGGCGCGGTATTCCTCCGAGCGCTGCATCCACAGCACCGCATTGAGGTTGTCGTCGCCGGCCGGTGCGGTGGTGGACGACGTTGCGGCCTTGCTGGCCGCAGCGCTGGCGTCGACATTGGCAGTTGCGGTGGCGGTGGCGTCCTGCGCGTGCGGGGCTGGCTGCGTGTCGGCAGGCTTGCAGGCGCTCAGGGCCAGCGCGGTGCAGACGATGAGGGACAACGGTGCGTAAAGCGAGGGGCGCATGGCATCCACCGGGACAGGATCGACAAGAAAGCCTGCGATTTTAGCCGGTTCGCGCCGCATCGCTCGCGGTGGCCGATGGCAGCGCCATTGGAATGACAGAGGCGTACGGATGACGGCCGCCGCGATGCCGCTCGTCCAGCTGCTTGGCTGCATCGGCGTCCCCACGATTGCAGGTCTGTGCCTGTGCCCGTCCCCGGATGCACAGACCCGTTGCCGGCGCGCGACGCTGACACGCGCGATACCGTCGATGACGTCGATGACGTGGGCCAGCTTGCATGGCGTCGCAGCGGAAGAACGCCGGCAGCGGATCGGCATATCCTTGTGCTGATTGCCCCGGAGCCACCCATGACAGAGACCTCGCCCCCGCCCGTCCTCGACACCGCCCAGGCCCGCGTGCTCGGCTGCTTGATCGAAAAAGAGGCCACCACGCCAGACGCGTACCCGCTCACCGTCAATGCCGCGCAGGTGGCCGCCAACCAGAAAACCGCGCGCGAGCCGGTGTTGAATCTGCAGACTGGCGTGGTACACCACGCGCTGCGCCAGCTGGAAACCCTGGGCCTGGTGCGCCAGCAGTTTTCTTCGCGTGCCGAGCGTTACGAACACCGCCTGGGCAGCGTGCTGGATCTGACCCGCCAGCAAGTCGCACTGATCGGCCTGCTGTTGTTACGCGGCGCGCAGACGCTGGGCGAACTGTACGCACGTAGCGAGCGGCTGGCGCGTTTCAACGACGCCGACGACATGCGCCATCACCTTGATCGGCTGATCCAGCGTGGCCTGGCCGCGCAACTGCCGCGCGCCAGCGGTCAGCGCGAAGATCGCTACGCGCATCTGCTCAGCGGCGAACTGGATGTGGAGGCGCTGCAGGCCGCCGCCGCGCGAGCGGCACCGAGCGCGCGCAGCGGCAGCGACACCAGCGACCTGGAAGCGCGCATGCAGGCACTGGAAGCGACGGTCGTCGAACTGCAGGAAGCGCTCGCGGCGGTACAGGCGCGGCTGGACGCAGCTGGCGCCTGATCTATCGGCAGCACCCGCCGACGGCTGCAATGGCAGCGCGGCAGGTGTGCTGCAGCATCGGCGCCTGTTGCCTTTGGGAGATCCGATCCGGCCGTTGCCGGATCACAAACATGCGCCACCGCACGCAGAGGCATGCGGCATCGCCCGCCAGATCCACACTGCCTTGTCGCCCGGCTGCACCGTGTCAGTCTGTGCACGTGACGGATGGATGCACCGGCAAGTCCCCCGCGTCCGTGCAACAGCACTGCCCGCGCTCGAACGCCGGGTCGGGGCACGCCAGCGTCAGGTCGGCGTATCCACCTCGTCCCACTCGGCATCTTCGAAGTGCAGTAGCCAATTGAGCGCGTAATGCCGCTCATACACCACACCCGGCACGATGCCGGCGGGTACCGGCTGAGCGGATTGGCCGGCCTGGCGGACCGCCCAGTGCAGGCGCAGGTGGCGGTCCAGCATGTCGAGCAACTCGGGGAGCGGGCGTCGTGCCACCGTCGGGCGCTCGGCGGCTTGCGCGTTGTCCAGCGCGCGCTGTGCAACCAGGGGCACCTCGCACAGGGCGGTGGGTTCCGGCAATGTGTCGGCCAGCCCCAAGGCCCATTGCAGCACGGCCAGGCTTTCGTAGCGCCAGCCGAAGTTGGCCAGCGCCTGCGCCTCCGGCGCTGCTTGGGCAAAGAAGGCGCGCTCCTGCGGCGACAGCGCCGCGGCCACGCCGGGAAGGCGCGTCTCCACCTCGTCCAGCGATGGCGGCGTATCGCCTGCTGCCAGGATCTCTGCACGCAGCGCCACCGCAAACAACGCCAGCATGCGTCCACTGACGACTGCCGCATCGCGCACGCGTGCTTCGGCCTCGCCGGGCACCGGCGGCAGGCTGGGCGGCACGCGGATGCCTTGCGCGGTCAGCAGGGAACGTTGCTGCGCGCGCCGCTGCAACGCATCGGGCGGATACGGCACCTGCGCATCGTCGTCGATCGCCGGCTCGCCCTGGCTGATCAGCACCCGCCCGTGCGGGTCGCGCACGCTGCCATCGGCCAGGAAACACACCGCATTTGCCTGCTCGGCCCACTGCGCCAGCGCGCCGAACTCCGCATCGTCGACCTGGAAGCTGAAATGCTGCCGCACCCGCTGCACATGCCGCATCAGGTGATAGCGCGATTGCGTCATCTGCCCATCGCCGGCCTGATTCACGTAGCCGACAAAGCCATGCAAGTGATCGACCAACGCCGGATCGGCATGGTCGCGGTGCTGCACGGCAGCCTGCGGCAGAAAGTCCGGCCACAGCGGCGTGCGCAGCGTGGAATAAGCATTGACCACCAGTGACATGCAAGCATCCTTCGGAGAGCAACCAACTACCCGATTATGCGTCCGCGCGGTGATGCGCTGTGTCGACCAGAGCCGATGCAAGCACCCGCCTCAGCAACAGAAGCGGCTGGCAAAACGTGCCAAGTCTGGTCCGGAGCATGAACGGCGCGCAGGATGGATGTGGATGTGGACGCGCAGTGCCCAGCAATGGCGACGCCCGCCCGACGGCACGCACCGTCGTTGCAGGCGCCCCGTTCCAAGCACGCCCTGCGCATCGACGCTGCAGCTACTTACGCAGACTGCCGGTCGCGCTGCCCGTTGAATCGGTGCGTCAAGCCTGCTGCTCAACCCGCCCTGCCCACAGGCCCAAGATCGATCGCGTAATACAGCACTGGCGCGGTCTCCGGGCTCAATACACGCAGGCCCTGCTGCTGCAGCCCGAGCTTTTCCAGCGCACGGATCGATTCGGCATTGTCCGGCGAGACGATCGCGCACAGCTGCGACAAGCCCAGCACGTCGCGGGCATAGTCCAGCACCGCGCGGCCGGCTTCGGTGACATAGCCCTTGCCGCGATATGCGGGCAACAGCGCAAAACCAAGGTGCGGCACCGGCAAGGTCTCGCGACACAACAAGCCCAGCGTGCCGATGAACGCGGCGTCCTCGCGCGTCTCCACCGCCCAATGCGCAAACCCATACCGCGCGTGATGTGCCTGCGCCCATTCGCATAGATGCGCGCGCGCCTGCTCGCGCGTGCGGATGCCGCGGTCGTTGATACCGGCGATAAAGCCAGGGTCGTTGACCAGCTCCAACATCGCATCGGCATCGCGCTCGGGGTCGAGCGTGCGCAAGCGTAGTCGCGGGGTTTGGATCACAACGGTCACGGCACACTCCGGCATCATGAAAAACCAGACTGCCGTGCCGGCGCGTCACTGGCAAGCGATGAGCGGCAGGTGCGCGTGCTACGGCGCACTGCGCATCAGTCGAACAATGCCTGGATCGCGGCCAATCCCGCACTGGCGCGTTCTTTCTTGCGCTCGGCGTCGGCCACCGGGTCGGCGCCATCGCGCTGCAGTTCTTCGGCCGGAATCTCATCGAAGAACCGGCTCGGCTTCAGTCGCACATGCTCACCGAACTTGCGCGTCAGCTTGCTGTGACTCATCCACAACTGCTCCTTGGCGCGGGTGATGCCCACGTACAGCAGGCGGCGCTCTTCCTGCAGATTGCCTTCTTCCAGGCTCACTTCGTGCGGCAGTACGCCGTCCTCGCAGCCGACGATGAAGACATAGCGGAATTCCAGTCCCTTGGACGCATGCATGGTCATCATGCGCACCTGGTTGCCGCCATCGTCCTTGTCGTTGCGCGACAGCAACGCCAACTGCGCAGCCAGATCGCTGGCGCTTGCACCGCGTGGACCACCTTCGAACCACTCGGCCAGTTCGTCCAGATTGCGCTTGCGCCGCTGGAAGCCGGTCTCGTCTTTAGATTGATTGCGCAGGTCGTTGAGCAAGCCGGACTTGTCGGCCAGCAGGCGCACCAGCTCGCCGGCCGGCATGCTGGACGAGTGCTCCCGCATGTCGCGCAGGATGTCGGTAAACGCACTCAAACCATTGGCCGCGCGCGGCGGCAAATGCTGCAGGGCGCCCATCGACTCGGCTGCGCGCGACATCGGCACCGACTTGGCGCTGGCAAGCTCGGCCAGACGCGCCAGCGAGGTCGCGCCGACTTCGCGCTTGGGCGATTGCACGGCACGCAAGAACGCCGCGTCGTCGTCCGGGTTGACGATCAACCGCAACCACGACAGCAGATCCTTGACTTCCTGCCGCTCCAGAAACGCGGTGCCACCGGTGAGGTGATATGGAACGCGCAGCAGCTGCAGCGCTTTTTCCAGCGGACGCGACTGAAAATTGCCGCGGAACAGAATGCAGAAATCGCTCCACGGCACCTGCTTGGCGGTGCCCAGGAACGAGATCTCCGCAGCGACCTTTTCGGCCTCGTGCTCGCTGTCGCGGCATTCCCACACGCGGATGCGCTCGCCGTCGGCCTGGTCGCTCCACAAGGTCTTCAAGTGTTCGTGCGGGTTATGCGCGATCAACGCGTTGGCCGCGCGCAGCACGCGATTGGAGCAGCGGTAGTTCTGTTCCAGCTTGATGATTTCCAGCGCCGGATAGTCGCGCGCCATCTGCTGCAGGTTTTCCGGATTGGCGCCGCGCCAGGCATAGATGCTCTGGTCGTCGTCGCCCACGCAGGTGAAGTTGCCGCGCGGGCCGGCCAGCATCTTCAACAGCCGGTACTGCGCATCGTTGGTGTCCTGGCACTCGTCCACCAGCAGGTAGCCGATGCGCTCGCGCCAGCCCATCACGATGTCTTCGTTGGCTTCCAGGATCTGCACCGGCAGGCGGATCAGGTCATCGAAATCCACCGCGTTGAAGGTGGTCAGCCGCGCCTGGTAGCGCTCGTACAAGCTGGCCGCTTCCTTTTCGCGGGTGCTGCGTGCGGCCGCCATCGCCTGTTCCGGCGACAGGCCGGCGTTCTTGGCGCGCGAAATCAGGTTCTTGGCGTCTTCGATCGCATCGGGCTTGGCGCCATGCATCAGGTCCTTGATCTGCGCAGCGGCATCGTCCGAATCGAAGATCGAAAAGCCGCGCTTCAAACCGGCGGCGGCATGCTCGATCTGCAGGAACTTCAGGCCCAGCGCGTGGAAGGTGCAGATGGTCAGGCCTTCAGCACCGTCGCCGCGGATGCGCTTGGCCACACGCTCACGCATTTCCTTGGCGGATTTGTTGGTAAAGGTGATCGCGGCGATGCGCTTGGCCGGATAACGGCCGATGGCGATCAGATGCGCGATCTTTTCCACGATCACACGCGTCTTGCCGCTGCCGGCACCGGCCAGCACCAACAAGGGACCTTCGCAGTGCAGCACCGCGGCGCTTTGCGGGGGATTGAGACCGTACATAGTGGCTTCCGACAGAGCGCGCCATTGTACCGGGGCTGCTTGCGGCTGGCCGGCGCGATGGATTCATGTCTCCAGCACCGCTAGCCCTTGCCTCAAGCCAGGGGCTGCGCTTCCACCCACTCGACGGCGGACATTGGCCCCGCCTGGCCGCGCCAACGCAGCGCACAGGCGCCGCATCCTGCCGCCCGGCCGGTAAAATCGCCCGATGGCCAAGCTCTATTTCTACTATTCGGCAATGAATGCCGGCAAGACCACCACCTTGCTGCAATCGGCGCACAACTACCGCGAGCGCGGCATGCGCACGCTGATCCTTACGCCCAAGCTCGACCACCGCGCCGGCAGCGGCGTGGTCGCCTCGCGCATCGGCCTGCGCGCGGACGGGCGTATCTTCGAGCGCGACACCGAACTGCAACAGCTGGTCGAACGCGACATCCACAACGACGGCGCGTTGCACTGCGTGCTGGTGGACGAAGCGCAATTCCTCAGCCGCGCCCAGGTCTGGCAGTTGAGCGAGGTGGTCGACCGCCTGCGCATTCCGGTGCTGTGCTACGGCCTGCGCACCGATTTTCGCGGCGAGCTGTTCGAGGGCAGCCAGTTCCTGCTCGCCTGGGCCGACGAGCTGGAAGAGATCAAGACCATCTGCCACAGCGGCAGCAAGGCGACCATGACCGTGCGCGTGGATGCGCACGGGCACGCGGTGCAGGACGGCCCGCAGGTGGAGATCGGCGGCAACGAGCGCTATGTGTCGGTCAGCCGGGCCGAGTTCAAGAAGATCATGCGCGGCGAAGGCCGCATCGATCCGCTACAGATCGCCTTGCCGCTGCCGGTTGCCTAGCGCCGGGGCCGGGTCACGCACCCGCAGCCATCCGCGCCCCGTGGTGCATTCAGGACGGCAGTACCCCATGAGCAGCAGCATTCGGGCGCATCCTCGTTTGCGCTGCGCTATCGCGCGGGAAGCAGGGCCTACACATCGCAGTTGTCCGTTCGACAGCACCAGAGGCCTCACCGCCGCGCTGACGCCAGCCGCTAACACCCACACGTCGGCACACGCTGCGCGCCGCGTTCGTCGACAGCCACCCGCGACCCACTGGCCACGCCCTATACGCTTTGCAGGCGGTGCTAAACCTATGCGGGCATGCGGTCACGGCGGCGTCGCGGGCGCCGTCAGACAGGCGTATCGTGGTGTCTGTGAGACAGCGGCGCACCACACAACCGGGCGCAACCGCGGTCCTGTAAACTGGCAAGCGTCCACTCTTTGGAGGCACTCATGGATCCACTGCCTCCCGCATTGCGCGCCGACATCGCGCGTGTTGGCCGGCTCTCCTCGGTCCCCGACGTATTGAGCGTCCTCACCCGTCTGACCGGGATGGGATTTGCCGCCGTCGCCCGCGTCACCGACGCGCGCTGGATCACCTGTCAGGTGCACGATGCATTGTCCTTTGGCCTGCGGCCCGGCGACGAGCTGCCGCTGGCCACCACGTTTTGCGACAGCGTACGGGTGCGAGGCAATGCCGTGTGGTTCGGGCATGCATCGGATGACCCGATCTATCGCGATCACCCCTCGCCGCGGCTCTACGGCTTCGAGAGCTACGTCTCGGTGCCGATCAAGTTCGACGACGGCAGCGTGTTCGGCACCTTGTGCGCGCTGGATCCGCAGCCGCGCGTCATGGACGCACCGCTGGTGGAAAAGGTCGAACTGCTCGCGCAGTTGCTGGCCGCCCAGATCCAGGCCGAGCAACGTGCCGAAGAAAGCGCGCTGGAATCGCGGCGCGCCCGCAGCGAGCTGGGCCGCGTGGGCGCCTCGGCGCGCTTGCGTGAAGAATTCATCGGCATTCTCGGGCACGACCTACGCAACCCATTGCAGTCCATGCATGCGGTGGTGGATATGCTGTCCATCGACCAACTCAACCATCGCTACGGCAGCTCCATTCGCTCGCTGCAGCGTAGCCTGCGGCGCATGGAAGAACTGATCGATTTCGCCTGCGATTTCGCTCGCGGCATCGAACTCGATTGGTTGCAGCTGGACTATGGCGACGGGAGCGACCTGCTCGATGCACTCTCCCAGGTCGTGGACGAAACCCGCGCCGCCTATCCCAACCAGGTGCTGTCCACGCACGTGGCCATCGACGAGCCAGTACACGGCGATGCGATCCGTCTGGCGCAGATGTTCGGCAGCCTGATGATCAACGCCGTCGTGCAAGGGCCGCAAAGTTCGTTGATCAAGGCGGTCGCGGTCACCGAACATGGCCGGCTACGCATCGAAGTCTGCAATCTGGATGGGATCGATCCGCGTCGGCTGGATGTGCTGCATGCTTCCACCCATGTGCATACCGGCGGACGTGCGCTACCGGATGTCGATCTGGGCCTGCATATGGCGGCGCAGATCGCAAAGGCCCATCAGGGCGAATTACGCATCATCAGCGGCAAGGACGGCACCTGCTTCCGCGTGGAGCTGGCCTGCACACGTCCGCGCGGACGACTGCATCTGGTCGGCACCTCGGCGCCGACCTGAATGCGTTACGCAGCGACTATCGTCCCGCAAACAAGTGCGCCAAAGGTGGCGCTCCAGCCGCATGCGGCATGCCGGCCACACGTCCTCTGGCGCCGCATTGCCGCATGGAGCGGCGCTGGCAACCCGATGCCAGTAACAAGCGCCGCCGGACCCCTTGCTCGGCTCCTCAGTAGATCCTGCGCTCGCTCGGCGGCGGTGGCGTCCATTGGTACAGCCAGGTTTCGGTGAGCGGCTTGCCGTTGGCGCGCAGATACAGGCGGATATCGATCTGCTGGGTGCCCTCGTCCGGCGGCACCAGGTCGAACATCGCCCGATAGCCCTTGAGCTCGTGCAGCGGGCGCGCCGACACGATTTCAGTGGTGCCGCGCGACACCTGCAACACCGCCTCCACCTTGGCCTTCGGGTCCTTCGCCAGCGCGGCCAGCTCGCCACCGGCAAAATCCACCGCAAAGCGCCAGGAGAAATGGCTGCGTTTTTGCCCGACAATGCCGCCCAGGCCGGTTCGGGTCGCCACGCAATGCGCCAACGGCGAGCTGGCCGGTGGCTGCGCGCCCCAATACAGCCGGTAGCCCATCAGCAGTTCCTGTCCCGGCTGTGGCTTGGCTTGCGGATTCCAGAACGCCACGATGTTGTCGAAGGTCTCGTCCACGGTCGGAATCTCGACCAACTGCACCGAGCCCTTGCCCCAACCACTCTTGGGTTCCACCCACAGGCAGGGGCGCTTTTCGTAGAACACGCCATCGTCCTGGTAATGGTCGAAGTTGCGGTCGCGTTGCAGCAGCCCGAAGCCGCGCGGGTTCTCGTCGACGAACATGTTGAAACGCAGATGCGGCGGGTTGCATAGGGGGCGCCAGATCCACTCGCCGCCGCCGGTCCACATCGCCAGGCCGTCGGTGTCGTGAATTTCCGGACGCCAATCCCAGTCCATCCGGTTATCGTTTTCGCCGACCTGGTACATGCTGGTGCACGGGCCGATACCCAACCGCTCGATCGCCTTGCGCGGGTACAGTGCGCTGTCGATATCCATCAGCAGCACATCGCCATTGGTGATGGCGAACCGGTACGCACCGGCAACGCTGGGCGAATCCAGCAAGCCGTACACCACCACCGTGTCCGAATCGTCGGCCGGCTGCTCTAGGTAATAGGCGATGAAATCCGGAAACTCTTCCGGCCCACCAGTACCGGTATCGATGGCCAGCCCACGCGCCGATTGCCCATACTGGCCTTCCTTGCCGACAGCACGGAAGTAGCTTGCGCCCAGGAATGCCGAAAAGTCGCGGTCGGTGTCCTTGCGTGTATTGAGCCGGAAACCGGCAAAGCCCAGATCCTTCGGCAATTGCTTGCCGCCCAGCCCGCTGCGGCCGTAATCGAATGCCGCCGGGTCGTAAGCCAGTTGCTGTGCCTTGCCATCGACGATGTCGTAAATGTGCACCGGTGTATGGAAATACAGTCCCAGGTGGAAGAACTTGGCCTGGAACTTGCCGTTGCCATCGGCCCACAGCGCGTGGTCCTGCCGGTAGCGGATGGACTGATATTGATCCCAGTTCAGCGCCTCAAGCGGCCCCGGCAACAGCTGCTTATGGCTCTTGTAAGGCGCGTTCGCCAGCTCGCGCGCCTGCCCCTTCAACCAGGCGTAGTCGAACGGCTGCGGCTGCCCGAGTCGACGCAGACCGACGGCCTTGGCCGCTAGCGCCCACTGCGGCAACGTCGGCAAACCGAGCGCGGCCAATGCGGCAGCAGCATTCTTCAGGAAGTGGCGTCGTTGCATGCGCATCGATCTGGTCGGGGAATGGGCGACATCATAGCCACAGCTCGGCTTTGAGGTGAATGCGCACTTCAGCGAGACGGAGACGGAGAGGGCGCACCGCATGCATTCACCAGCGCGAGCGCTTTGGCGTTGCTGCAAAGGAACTGCCGCTGCGCCTGCTCCTCATCCGGCCCGGTGTAACGCAGCAGCGTCCACTGCTCCTGTGCCTGCATTTGCGCACCTGGCGCAAGCTGCCGATACGGTGCGTGCACCTCCATTTCCAGCAATCCCTGTTCCGGATGCTGGGGTGGCGCATCCAGATACAACTCCACCTGGCCTTGCTCGGGATGGATCGCCGACAGCGGTTGATGTGCGAAGCGAATCACCAAGACCTGCCCGCCCGCGAAACCGGCCATCCATCCTGCAGACGGCTGCAGCAATAACTTGCCGCGCTGGATCAATCCGTCTGGGCGGGCATCGGCGCGCAGCGCAAGCATGCCGCGCTCCTGCTGATAACGCGGCGCAATCGTGCCGGGCTCGCGCGGCGGCTGCAGCCGAATATCCGTAGCAGCGGCAACCGGCACGAACACCCGCGTCGTGGCCGCAACCCGCGTATTGAACCAAAGATCCCAGGCAATCGGCTGCGCGCGGATATTGCGTGCGCTGGCACCGATTTCGACAGTGTCCGCACGCGCTGCAGAACGTTTGATCTGCTTGCGCAATTGCACCCCGGTCAGCGGGCTGGGCACGCCTTCAAATTCCACCACGTCATGCCGACGCACGCTGACGCGCGTCTGCGCCAGCGACAGATACGGATCCGGCGGCCACACCGCAGCCGCCGCCTGACGCTCGCGATTGAGTTGCTGGTGCAGCCACCACTGACTCTGCGGCCCGACCCACACATCATGGCCGAAATAAGCAATATCCCCGGCAGTGGCCGAGACCTCGGGCGCAGGCTGTTGCTCCACCGCTGCACCGAGCTTCAACACGTTGGGCTGGCCGCGCAGATTGAACGACAGCACGCGCCCGCCAAATGCCGGCGTGACGCTCAGTTCTATGGCGTTGGTCTTCAACTGCAGCCGCTCGACGGCAGCTGCATCGTCCGAAGAGGGCGTCACCGCGCCAGTCGACGTCATCGATAGCAACGCACATGCACCGGTAAGCACCAGGGGAACGACTAGCTGTCGCGAGCTGGACATACAGCGCTTCCACGTAAGGACTTCACGATTGTGGCCCGCCCCCTGCGTGGACGCCAGAACACCCCTGCTCGCGTCTGCTTGCTGGCACGTTGCTGCAGGCCAGGTGCCCGTTCGCGCGATGTCTGCCTGGAGACCTGGGCCACGTAGAGCGTTTGGCGACGTCTCAACGGTCTCAAGCAGGAGGGAGCCCCGGTTGGGTCGGCGCATGCGCTCGGACATGCAAGCAGGTTGGAACCGGCATCCGATGCCGGCATCCGGAACGAGCGCAGCGAACGCGACGACTCATCGAGCCAGGTAGCCGCTTTCCTCGGGCAACCCCATACGCAATGCGTCGCAACCAGCCAGTGCATGCCAAACCCCACGGTGCCTAAGAGAGCCATGTTGGTCGTCAGAACATTGCGAAGAGCAGGCGCGTGTAAAACGCCAGAACGTAGGCCATGTCCGGAGTTAGCCGAGCCGCATTGTTGTGGCGTCCGCTGGAACGATCTGGAGACTATCGCGACAACGTCAGCGGTCAAACACCGCGCCGGCTTGATATGGCGCTTATCGCTGACAGCTCCCGCACCACACCGTAGCGCGTTGACCGATCGTCGCGTGTTTCAAGACCCGTCCACACTGTTTGCAGGCCTCGCCCTCGCGCCCATAAACAAAAAGTTCCTGCTCGAAATAGCCGGGCGCACCATCGGGGCTGATGAAGTCGCGCAATGTGGTTCCACCGCGCTGGATGGCATACGCCAGGATGTCTTTCACTGCATCAGCCAGACGCCGATAACGCTCCAGCGAGACCTTCCCCGCCTCGCGCAACGGACTGATTCCCGCCCGATGCAGGCTTTCGGCAGCGTAGATATTTCCAACTCCGACAACCACGGCCTGATCCATCAAAAAGGTCTTGACGGCAGCGCGCCGCCCCTGTGCCAGCGCGTGGAGATAATCGCCAGTAAATGCATCCGATAATGGTTCTGGACCAAGCGCAGCGAGCAAGTCATGGGCTTGCGTGCCGGATTGCCACAACAGGCAGCCAAAGCGGCGCGGATCGTTGAAACGCAGCAAGCGCCCGCTTTGCAGACTGATATCCACATGGTCGTGCGCCCGCGGCAACGTGTCGCCAGGCAGCACCCGCAGACTTCCGGACATCCCCAGATGCAACAGCGCGCTGCCGCCGGCATCCGTATCGATCAGCAAGTATTTCGCACGTCGGCGCACGTTGGTAATGGTGGCGCCGGGAAGCAAGCGCTCGATCTGCTCGGGAATCGGCCAACGCAGATCGGGCCGACGCAGGATCACGCCATGGATCCGCTGCCCAACCAGATGCGGCGACAGGCCACGCAACGTCGTTTCGACCTCGGGCAACTCAGGCATCAGCGCATCCAACAAACGCCGGCCACACACCGGCAAAGCAGCTAATGGGGTCGAAACACTCAAACACAATCAACGCGACCCTGCCGGCGCGCTATCGCTGTCCCCTTCCTGCTTTGCCTGCCTGATGTATAAGCAGTATCGCTGAGTCCCCAACGCTGGCTAATTTCAGCAGCTATCTCACTTGCTGCGCTGCTGCAGCACGTCGGTCGCCTACCGCTTCTGGAGTCATGAGGACATTGCCTGCTAGGCCATTTCCTCAAATTTGGCGCAAAAAGAATCCCTCAGTCCATTGGACTGAGGGATTCGGGGTAAAGCCCCTGGCGATGACCTACTCTCGCATGGCTTGAGCCACACTACCATCGGCGCAGCTGCGTTTCACTTCCGAGTTCGGGATGGGATCGGGTGGTTCCACAGCGCTAATTTCACCAGGGAGACGGTTGGAGCGTCGCCATCCAAAGATCGGATGAGGCGCGCGTCTCGCAGAGGTAACTTGTGACGTAGCTTGCGTTTGGTGATCTACCAACGTTCGTTGGGACCAAGGCAACTTGAGGTTATATGGTCAAGCCGCACGGATCATTAGTATCAGTTAGCTCAATACATTGCTGTACTTACACACCTGACCTATCAACCACGTAGTCTACATGGTTCCTTTAGGGGGCTTGTGCCCCGGGAAGTCTCATCTTGAGGCGCGCTTCCCGCTTAGATGCTTTCAGCGGTTATCGCTTCCGAACATAGCTACCCGGCAATGCCACTGGCGTGACAACCGGAACACCAGAGGTTCGTCCACTCCGGTCCTCTCGTACTAGGAGCAGCCCCTCTCAAACTTCCAACGCCCATGGCAGATAGGGACCGAACTGTCTCACGACGTTCTGAACCCAGCTCGCGTACCACTTTAAATGGCGAACAGCCATACCCTTGGGACCGACTACAGCCCCAGGATGTGATGAGCCGACATCGAGGTGCCAAACACCGCCGTCGATATGAACTCTTGGGCGGTATCAGCCTGTTATCCCCGGAGTACCTTTTATCCGTTGAGCGATGGCCCTTCCATACAGAACCACCGGATCACTAAGACCTACTTTCGTACCTGCTTGATCCGTCGATCTTGCAGTCAAGCACGCTTATGCCTTTGCACACAGTGCGCGATGTCCGACCGCGCTGAGCGTACCTTCGTGCTCCTCCGTTACTCTTTAGGAGGAGACCGCCCCAGTCAAACTACCCACCATACACGGTCCCTGATCCGGATAACGGACCTAGGTTAGAACGTCAAGCACGACAGGGTGGTATTTCAAGGATGGCTCCACTGCAGCTAGCGCCACAGTTTCATAGCCTCCCACCTATCCTACACAGACGAACTCAACGTTCAGTGTAAAGCTATAGTAAAGGTTCACGGGGTCTTTCCGTCTTGCCACGGGAACGCTGCATCTTCACAGCGATTTCAATTTCACTGAGTCTCGGGTGGAGACAGCGCCGCTGTCGTTACGCCATTCGTGCAGGTCGGAACTTACCCGACAAGGAATTTCGCTACCTTAGGACCGTTATAGTTACGGCCGCCGTTTACTGGGGCTTCGATCAAGAGCTTCGCCTTGCGGCTGACCCCATCAATTAACCTTCCAGCACCGGGCAGGCGTCACACCCTATACGTCCACTTTCGTGTTTGCAGAGTGCTGTGTTTTTGATAAACAGTCGCAGCGGCCTGGTTTCTGCGACCCTCTTCAGCTATAGCTCGCATGAGCCACCAAAAAGGGTGCACCTTCTCCCGAAGTTACGGTGCCATGTTGCCTAGTTCCTTCACCCGAGTTCTCTCAAGCGCCTGAGAATTCTCATCCTACCCACCTGTGTCGGTTTACGGTACGGTCTTCGTGAGCTGAAGCTTAGGAGCTTTTCCTGGAAGCGTGGTATCAGTGACTTCGCCAAAAAGGCTCGTCTCGGTGCTCGGTCTTAAAGGATCCCGGATTTGCCAAAGATCCAAACCTACCGCCTTTCCCCGGGACAACCAACGCCCGGTACACCTAACCTTCTCCGTCCCTCCATCGCACTCACGCGAGGTGCAGGAATATTAACCTGCTTCCCATCGACTACGGCTTTCGCCCTCGCCTTAGGGACCGACTAACCCTGCGTCGATTAACGTTGCGCAAGGAAACCTTGGGCTTTCGGCGTGCGGGCTTTTCACCCGCATTATCGTTACTCATGTCAGCATTCGCACTTCCGATACCTCCAGCAGACTTCTCAATCCACCTTCGCAGGCTTACGGAACGCTCCTCTACCGCGCATAAAACACGTTTTATGCACCCCAAGCTTCGGTTCACTGCTTAGCCCCGTTAAATCTTCCGCGCAGACCGACTCGACCAGTGAGCTATTACGCTTTCTTTAAAGGGTGGCTGCTTCTAAGCCAACCTCCTGGCTGTCTATGCCTTTCCACATCGTTTTCCACTTAGCAGTGAATTTGGGACCTTAGCTGTGGGTCTGGGTTGTTTCCCTTTTCACGACGGACGTTAGCACCCGCCGTGTGTCTCCCATACAGTCCGTCTCGGTATTCGGAGTTTGCAATGGTTTGGTAAGTCGCGATGACCCCCTAGCCATAACAGTGCTCTACCCCCGAGAGGATACATATGAGGCGCTACCTAAATAGCTTTCGAGGAGAACCAGCTATCTCCGGGTTCGATTAGCTTTTCACTCCTAATCACAGCTCATCCCCGTCTTTTGCAACAGACGTGGGTTCGGGCCTCCAGTACCTGTTACGGCACCTTCACCCTGGCCATGACTAGATCACCCGGTTTCGGGTCTACTGCCCGCGACTATGCGCCCTTATCAGACTCGGTTTCCCTTCGCCTCCCCTATACGGTTAAGCTTGCCACGAACAGTAAGTCGCTGACCCATTATACAAAAGGTACGCAGTCACTCTTGCGAGCTCCTACTGCTTGTACGCACACGGTTTCAGGATCTATTTCACTCCCCTCTCCGGGGTTCTTTTCGCCTTTCCCTCACGGTACTGGTTCACTATCGGTCGGTCAGGAGTATTTAGCCTTGGAGGATGGTCCCCCCATATTCAGACAGGGTTTCACGTGCCCCGCCCTACTCGTCTTCACTGGAGTGGCCCTTTTAAATACAGGGCTATCACCTTCTATGGCCAATCTTTCCAGATTGTTTTTCTAAAGCCATTCCAGCTTAAGGGCTGTTCCCCGTTCGCTCGTCACTACTTAGGGAATCTCGGTTGATTTCTTTTCCTCCGGTTACTTAGATATTTCAGTTCACCGGGTTCGCTTCCAGCAGCTATGAATTCACTGCAGGATACTGCCGAAGCAGTGGGTTTCCCCATTCGGATATTGCCGGATCAAAGCTTGTTGCCAGCTCCCCGACACTTTTCGCAGGCTACCACGTCCTTCATCGCCTCTGACCGCCTAGGCATCCACCGTGTGCGCTTATTCGCTTGACCATATAACCCCAAGTTGCCTCGGAGCTATCTGTCGTGTTGTGTGGGGTACAAAGCCACCAACGCGAACATACGACTCAATTATTTAGGGACTCGAAGTCCCCGCCTTAGCCTCAACGACACGTTTAGATAGATATCTCAAACGCTCGCTACGTCACAAGTTATAAAAGAACATGTCTCAGCCTCAACGCTGATCCATATAAATTCTTAAGTGTGCACTACATTCAGAGTGGTGGGTCTGGGAGGACTCGAACCACCGACCTCACCCTTATCAGGGGTGCGCTCTAACCACCTGAGCTACAGACCCAAAGTCGTTTCACTCAAATGGTGGAGCCTGTCGGGATCGAACCGACGACCCCCTGCTTGCAAAGCAGGTGCTCTCCCAGCTGAGCTAAGGCCCCATGATGGGACTTTCGCATACCGGCCTGTGCCGATACGCATCTCTGAATGCAGGTAATTTGTGAGGACGCCCGACAGGACGATGACGTCATGCTCAAAAGGAGGTGATCCAGCCGCACCTTCCGATACGGCTACCTTGTTACGACTTCACCCCAGTCATCGGCCACACCGTGGCAAGCGCCCTCCCGAAGGTTAAGCTACCTGCTTCTGGTGCAACAAACTCCCATGGTGTGACGGGCGGTGTGTACAAGGCCCGGGAACGTATTCACCGCAGCAATGCTGATCTGCGATTACTAGCGATTCCGACTTCATGGAGTCGAGTTGCAGACTCCAATCCGGACTGAGATAGGGTTTCTGGGATTGGCTTGCCCTCGCGGGTTTGCAGCCCTCTGTCCCTACCATTGTAGTACGTGTGTAGCCCTGGTCGTAAGGGCCATGATGACTTGACGTCATCCCCACCTTCCTCCGGTTTGTCACCGGCGGTCTCCTTAGAGTTCCCACCATTACGTGCTGGCAACTAAGGACAAGGGTTGCGCTCGTTGCGGGACTTAACCCAACATCTCACGACACGAGCTGACGACAGCCATGCAGCACCTGTCTCACGGTTCCCGAAGGCACCAATCCATCTCTGGAAAGTTCCGTGGATGTCAAGACCAGGTAAGGTTCTTCGCGTTGCATCGAATTAAACCACATACTCCACCGCTTGTGCGGGCCCCCGTCAATTCCTTTGAGTTTCAGTCTTGCGACCGTACTCCCCAGGCGGCGAACTTAACGCGTTAGCTTCGATACTGCGTGCCAAATTGCACCCAACATCCAGTTCGCATCGTTTAGGGCGTGGACTACCAGGGTATCTAATCCTGTTTGCTCCCCACGCTTTCGTGCCTCAGTGTCAGTGTTGGTCCAGGTAGCCGCCTTCGCCACGGATGTTCCTCCCGATCTCTACGCATTTCACTGCTACACCGGGAATTCCGCTACCCTCTACCACACTCTAGTGACCCAGTATCCACTGCAATTCCCAGGTTGAGCCCAGGGCTTTCACAACAGACTTAAACCACCACCTACGCACGCTTTACGCCCAGTAATTCCGAGTAACGCTTGCACCCTTCGTATTACCGCGGCTGCTGGCACGAAGTTAGCCGGTGCTTATTCTTTGGGTACCGTCAGAACAATCGGGTATTAACCGACTGCTTTTCTTTCCCAACAAAAGGGCTTTACAACCCGAAGGCCTTCTTCACCCACGCGGCATGGCTGGATCAGGCTTGCGCCCATTGTCCAATATTCCCCACTGCTGCCTCCCGTAGGAGTCTGGACCGTGTCTCAGTTCCAGTGTGGCTGATCATCCTCTCAGACCAGCTACGGATCGTCGCCTTGGTGGGCCTTTACCCCGCCAACTAGCTAATCCGACATCGGCTCATTCAACCGCGCGAAGCCCGAAGGTCCTCCGCTTTCACCCGTAGGTCGTATGCGGTATTAGCGTAAGTTTCCCTACGTTATCCCCCACGAAAGAGTAGATTCCGATGTATTCCTCACCCGTCCGCCACTCGCCACCCATAAGAGCAAGCTCTTACTGTGCTGCCGTTCGACTTGCATGTGTTAGGCCTGCCGCCAGCGTTCACTCTGAGCCAGGATCAAACTCTTCACTTAAAATTACATGCCCGAAGGCAAATACTTTAGCTGCAGAAGTCCAACCACTGGCAACTTATCGCTTGCAAAGCAATTAATATGTTGCTTGATTAAACGTCTGCAAGATGGACAATCATCCTTCCTGCAGGCGTCCGCACAAATTACCTGCGCACACTGTCAAAGAACATTGGGAAGTGGCCTCAGCGCCGTTCCCGTCAGCTTCGTCGTTTCCGTCGAAGCGAGCCGCCCATTATAGCGGACTTTTTCTTGCCGTCAACACCTCATTTCGAGGTGGTTGACGCTGCTTCGTTTGAACCCGAAGGTTTTCTGCGAAGCGAGCCGGCCATATTAGCAGGCTTTTCATCCTCGTCAACCCCTCGTGAAGAGGACGTTGCCGCCGCTGCACCTCCATCCGCCGTAGCGTCTTTCCGTGTAGCGAGCCGCCCATCATAGCCGGCTTTTTCGTTTCGTCAACACCTTAATTTCAAGGAGTTTTCGAACCCTTCCGCTTCAGGTCCGCGTTTGCGGGCCGCTGCGTCGGGGGAGGCGAACTATATGCCCGCCGAACCGATTTGGGAAGTGTTTTGTGAAAAATTCTTCACGGAATTGCCAAAATTTGCGCTACGCCGCAGTCATGCTGGCTTGAAACCTCTGAGGGCCTTGGATTTCAACTTCCATCTAACAGGTAAGACATATGGGGCCACCGAGATTGCCGATCTGCAGCAACCTCGGTGCGCTTTAGCCAGTGACGAGCGATACGCGGGCAAAATTGCGCTTGCCCACCTGGATGACCCCCTCAAAGCCCTGCGTGAAGACGCGACCGGGATCCTCCACCACTTCGCCGTCGATCTTGACCGCGCGCTCCTTGAGTTTGCGGGTGGCTTCGGAATTGCTGGGCGTCAGCCCGGCCGCAGTCAGGAGACCGGCGAGGCGCAGGCCTTCGGCGGGAACCACCACTTCCTGCAGCGGCAGCAGACTGGTGTCGCCCTGCCCTGTCACCACCGCATGCCAGCCGGCAACGGCCTGCTCTGCGGTGGCGGCATCGTGGAACCGGGTGGCCAGTTCGCGTGCCAGGCGCAGCTTGACCTCGCGCGGGTGCAACTCCCCGGAGGCGACCTCCTCCTTCAGGCGTGCCGCTTCGGCCATGCTGATATCGAAGGACAGCAGGTCGATCCAGCGCCAGGTCAGCGCGTCGCCGATCTTCATCGTCTTGGTGACGATGTCGATGGCCGGCTCGTTGATGCCGATGTAATTGCCCAGTGACTTGGACATCTTGGCCACGCCGTCCAGGCCTTCCAGCAATGGCATGGTCAGCACGATCTGCGGCGCCTGGCCGTAATGCTCCTGCAAGCCACGCCCCATCAACAGGTTGAACTTCTGATCGGTGCCGCCGAGCTCGACGTCCGCCTTCAGGGCAACCGAATCGTAGCCCTGCACTAATGGATAGAGGAATTCGTGGATGGCGATCGGCTGCTGGCTGCCGAAGCGCTTGGCGAAATCGTCGCGTTCGAGCATGCGCGCGACGGTGTGCTGGGCAGAGAGCTTGATCATGTCGGCCGCGCTCATCTGGCCGAACCATTCGGAGTTGAAGCGCACTTCGGTGCGTTCGCGGTCCAGGATCTTGAAGACCTGCTCTTCATAGGTCCGTGCGTTGGCCAACACATCCTCGCGGCTGAGCGGCTTGCGGGTGGCGTTCTTGCCGCTCGGGTCTCCGATCATGCCGGTGAAATCGCCAATCAGGAAGATCACCTGATGGCCGAGCTGCTGGAATTGCCGCATCTTGTTGAGCAGCACGGTATGGCCCAGATGCAGATCCGGCGCGGTGGGATCGAAGCCGGCCTTCACCCGCAGCGGCTTACCGGTGGCGAGCCGCGCCTGCAGCTGATCGAGCTTGAGGATCTCTTCGGCGCCGCGGCCGATGAGTGCGAGGGATTCTTCGATAGTGGCCAACCACAGACTCCAGCGGCGCTTGCCGTCAAAAACGTGAATGATGTTAAACGCGGGTTAATTCCGCGCCAAGTGAAAATAATGAACAGGCTCAATGGTTTGACGCGCTGTTACAGGCTGTCTATGGTACCGGCGATTGGGCTCGCACTTCGAGCCAGCGAGGAATTTGAACGATGCAGAACTCAGAGCAGGGCCGTGCACGCAAGCGGCGCTTTCACGAACGCCTCCACGTCCTCCACGACACTGCACTGCATCGAAAGCTCAAGGCGCATCTGCCGGCGGCATTCAATGACCGCTGGACACGTCGCCACTGGATCCACGCCTGCCTGTTCGCCACCATCGGCGCGCTGGTGGCCACGATCGTGCCGGGTTTTTCCAACGCCATCGACACACCGCTTTCCAGCCATTCCACGCTGGCGTTGCCATTGCCGCCGCTGATTCCCAGCCGCAAGCAGCTGGCGCCGAGCACCGATTGGGAAATTCTGCAGGTCAAGCCGGGCCAGACGCTGAGTACCTTGTTCGGCGAGCTGGGAATCCCGACCACGGTGATGTACCAGGTATTGGCGCATCCGGGGACCAAGGAGGCGCTGACCAAGCTGCGTCCGGGCACCGAGATCGCCTTCGACATGCCGACGCGCGGGCAACTGCGCGCATTGCGCTTCGATCGCGACGACAGTCATCGGGTGGAACTGCGCCTGCTGGGCGACGCCGTGCGCGAGAACGTGACCGAGCGGGCGACCACCACGCGCACAGTGGTTGCCAGCGGGGAGATCAGCAGTTCGTTGTATGCATCGGCCGGCAAATCCGGATTGTCGCCGGCGGCGGTGGCGATCATGACCGACGAGATCTTCAAGTACGACATCGACTTCGATAAGGATCTGCAGCCCGGCGACCGTTTCAGCGTGGTCATGGATGAAAGCTGGCGCGAAGGCGAGCGGATCAGCACCGGCGACATCCTGGCGGCGACGTTCACCACCGGCGGCAAGACCTATACGGGGTTTCGCTTCGAGCGCGCTGGCAAACCGGCCGAGTACTTCGACATCAATGGCCGCCCGCTCAAGAAGAGCTTTATCCGCATGCCGGTGGCCTATAGCCGGATCAGCTCCACCTTCGGTGCGCGCAAGCATCCGGTGCTGGGCACCATGCGCATGCACAAGGGTGTGGACTATGCGGCCGCCTCGGGCACGCCGATCATGGCAGCCGGCGATGCGCGGGTGGTGTTTGTCGGGACCCAACGCGGTTATGGCAACGTGGTGATCCTGGATCACGGCAAGAACTACAGCACGCTGTACGGGCACATGTCGCGCTTTGGCAAGATCAAGGCCGGGCAGCGCATCAACCAGGGCACGGTGATCGGCTATGTCGGCATGACCGGCCTGGCGACCGGCCCGCATCTGCATTACGAATTCCGCGTGGGCGGACAGCAGCGCAATCCGATGTCGGTGACGATGCCGCCGCCGGAGCCGCTGCAGGGCGTCGAACTGGCGGCGTTCCGCGCGCAGACGGCGCCGGCCATGGCTCGCATCGAGGGCATGGAGAAGCTGATCTACGCCGACGCCGGCAAGCCGGCCAAGGGCAAGTCGCGCAGTTGAGCGCCTGCGGCTGGTAACTGCGTCAGCTGCGTTGCGGCTGCGCAGGCGGGTGGCGCGGCAGGGGTTGGGCGTCCCTCCAGCCGTGTCGCATGGTCGTTGCCGTGCAGCGAAATTGCTGCAGCGGAATGCGGGTGGTGAACGCTGCGACTTCCCAATCCGGCGTTTGATCTTGGCTGTCGACCGCATCTGACGTGATTGCGGACCTTGACGATCCCTGAGGTGGGAAGGAATCCCGACGCATAGGCGATAGTCGGGGCAGCGATTGCAGCGCGTGCCGGCCCCACGAGGACCCACCCGCTGCACGGCTGCCATCCACGTAAGACCAGTTGACGGACCCGGCCCGGCTGCACAAGCTGGCCGGCCGTGTCTTTCTGGCTTCGGCATGTCTGTCTTGGAACACGTTGACTCCCCCTTGTACCTGGGCCTGATGTCGGGCACCAGCGCCGACGGCATCGATGCCGCGCTGGTGCGCTTTGCCGATGACACCGACCGCCGCTGCGAATTGGTGGCCGGGACGACGGTGGCGTGGGAGCCGCAGTTGCGCGAGACCTTGGTGGCGCTCGGCCAGGGCGCCGAGACGGTGGCCATCGATGCGCTAGGCCAGCTGGACGCGCAGGTGGGGCTGGCGTTCGCGGCGGCGGCCAATCAGTTGATCGGCGACAGCGGCGTGGAGCGTCGCCAGATTCGCGCGATCGGCTCGCATGGGCAGACCATCCGCCACCGGCCCAACGCGAGCCCGGCGTTCACCTGGCAGATCGGCGATGCCAGCCGAATTGCCGAGCACACCGGCATTACCACGGTGGCCGATTTCCGACGTCGCGATGTGACTGCCGGTGGCCAGGGCGCGCCCCTGATGCCCGCCTTTCATCTGGCCATGCTGGGCGCAGGCGACGAAGACCGCGCCGTGCTCAATCTGGGCGGGATCGGCAACCTGACCTTGATTCCGCGCGATGGCGCGGTGCGGGGATTCGATACCGGCCCGGCCAATGCGTTGCTGGACAGCTGGTGTCAACGCCATCACGGCACGCCGTTCGATGCCGATGGTGCATTTGCCGCCAGTGGGCGCGTCGATGCGGCCTTGTTGCAGGCGCTGTTGGCCGATCCGTGGTTTGCGTTGCCACCACCCAAGAGCACCGGCCGCGAGCAATTCCATCTGGACTGGGCAGTGCAGGCGATGGGCAACGCGCGGTTGGATGCTGCCGATGTGCAGGCGACCTTGCTCGAACTCACCGCTGCCAGCGTGGCCGATGCCTTGCTGCGGCTGCAGCCCACCACGCGCCGAGTGCTGGTCTGCGGCGGGGGCGTACGCAACCCGGTGCTGTTGGCCCGACTGGCGGCGCGGCTGCCGGGCGCGATGGTGGAATCCAGCGCGCGGTACGGGCTGGACCCGGATTACCTGGAGGCGATGGGCTTTGCCTGGCTGGCAGCCGAGTTGCTGGCCGGACGCGCTGCCAATCTGCCCTCGGTGACTGGGGCCGCCGGGCCCCGGCTGTTGGGAGCGATCTATCCGGCGTGAGCCCGTTGGCCTCTTCCAGCCTGGATGGAGCGACTGCAGCGCTAGGGATTATTTCCCGCCGGCAGCGCCTTGAGCGCGGCAATCGCCTCGGCCAGCGCATCGACCTCCGGGTGCTGCAGGCCGCCGGTGACTTCGTATTCGCTGGCGAACAGGCCTTGTTCGAGCAGATGCATGACGGTCTGGTGCTGGGTCCAGCCACGTGCGACAGAAATGCGGCGGATGCGGTCCACCAGCACCGGGTCGATGTCACGCAATACCAGATCGGTCATGCCCTGCCTCGTGCAATGCGCTGCCCCGCGCGCATCATCGGCAACCTTGGCGGACGTTTCAATCCGGCCGCCTGTCGTGCGCCAATAGCCGCGGCCACAGCCAGGCCAGCAGGAGCAAGGTGGGAATGACGGTCAGGGCGCTGAGGATGAAGAAGGTGCTGTAGGAGGTCGCATTAATCACGGAACCGGAGACGGCACCGGCAAACTTGCCCGGCAGGTTGGCCAGCGAGACCAGCAACGCATACTGGGTTGCGGTGAAGTTGCGGTCGGTCAGCGAGGACATGAAAGCCACCAGTACCGAGGCGGCGAAACCCTGGAACAGGTTATCGGCACTGAGCGCGGCATAGAACGCCCACAGCTTGCCGGGGTTGTGCGCCATCAGCAAGAACGCCAGGTTGGACAAGGCCACCCCCAACGCGGCCACCAGCAACATGCGCCGGAACCCGAACGCGGCGACTGCGGCACCGCCAGCGAAGGCTCCGACAATCCCCATCCAGACGCCGAACAGCTTGGAGACGGTGGCGATATCGGCCTTGGTGAAGCCCGAATCCAGATAGAACGGGCCCGCCATGACGCCGATCACCTGGTCGGGAAACCTGTACAGGCCTACGAACAGCAGCAGCGCGATGCCCAGCGCCAGCCCATTGCTGGAGAAAAAACTGGAAATCGGTTGCCAGAAGGCACCTGAGACATCGACTCGGCGCACCACAGTCGCCTCGGGACGGTCGGGTTCGCGGCACAGCAAGGTGGTGACGATCGGCACCAGCATCAGTGCAGCCATGCCGACGTACGCCCATGTCCAACCAAGGTATTCGGCCATGTACAGCGCGCCCGCGCCGCCCAGGATCAGCCCGATGCGGTAGCCCAGCGTGTAGGTCGCCGCCAACGCTGCCTGCGCGGAATCCGGTGCGACTTCGATGCGGTACGCATCCACGACAGAATCCTGGGTGGCACCCCAGAACGAGGCGAACAGCACCCAGCCGACCAGGCCGGTCACGCTCAGATCCGGGCGCGAAAATGCCAGCGCGAACAGGCCGATGGTGACGCCGATCTGCGCCACCAGCAGCCAGGAGCGACGGCGCCCCAGAAACGCGGTGAGCGGAAACGCATAGCGGTCGATCAGCGGCGCCCACAGAAACTTGAGGAGGTAGAAAAAGCTGGCCAGGCTGATAAAGCCGATGTCCTGCAGGTCCAGCCCTACATCGCGCAATCGGACGGACAAGGTCTGCGAGGCGATCAACAGAAACGGCAAGCCGCTGCCGAAACCCAGCAGCGCCATGGTCGCCGCCGATGGCGTGGCGAAGGCGCGCTGGATACCACGCCAGCCTTTATAGGTAGGTACGGACGTGGTCATGCGTCACACGGTCGAGAACGAACGCCAGTGGTCGTGGCCGGCGCGGCCCACGGCACCGCTGCATGCAGCCCGCCGCGGACGACCGTCATGGCGTCACGCGTCTTGTCTTGAGCGGTCTGTGCAGCACCCCGACGACGCGCGCCCGGGCCGAGGAAGAACGTTTTGAGCGGCATCGGCACACTGCGTAATGGCGTACGAGAGCCACCGCGCGTGCTGCGGCAGTGGCCAAGGTGCGTCCAGGTGGCGAGATCGCCGGCGAGGTGGTCCCCCCACTCCGTAACACGCTGACGCGATGTGACGGAATTCACAGCCTCGACCTGCCTCACTGCGCGTAATCCACGATGTACGGCGCGTGGTCGGAGAAGCGTTCTTCGCGGTAGATCGAGCAGGCCTTCAGGGCGTCGCGCAGGCCGGGGGTGACCAGTTGGTAGTCGATGCGCCAACCCACATTGTTGGCGCGCGCCGCGCCGCGATTGCTCCACCAGGTGTAGTCCTGGCCCTGCGGATGCAGCACGCGGTAGCTGTCGACCCAACCGCGGCCGTCGGCGGCGCTGGCATCTTCTGGCGCGTCGGCACACAGGCCGTTGAGCCAGTCGCGCTCGGGCGGCAGGCAGCCGGAATTCTTCTGGTTGGATTTCCAGTTCTTGATGTCCAGCGCCGTGCGCACGATGTTCCAGTCGCCGCACAGCACGTACTGGCGGCCACTGGCCAGCCATTCGTCCAGGATCGGCCGCAGCCATTGCATCACCTGGAACTTGTAGTCCTGGCGCAACTCGCCCGAGGAACCGGAGGGGATGTAGAAGGACACCACGCTGAGATTGCCGAAGCGCGCTTCGATATAGCGCCCCTCTTCGTCGAACTCCGGCCAGCCCAGCGCGGTACGCACCTCGTCGGGCTCGTGCCGGCTGTAGATCGCCACTCCGCTATAGCCCTTCTTGGTGCTGGCGTCGCGAAACCAGGCTTTGTAACCGGTGGGCAGGAAGTCCGGCCCGGCCAGTTGATGCTCCTGGGCCTTGGTCTCCTGCACGCACAGCACATCGGCGTCCTGGGCGGCGAACCACGCGAAGAAACCCTTGCTGGCGGCCGAGCGCAGGCCGTTGGCGTTGAAACTGATGATGCGCATAGGCCGGGAATGGGGAAATGGGAATGGGGAATCGTAAAGCCTACCCCAGGCGCATGCGGAAGGCTGCCGGCGCACGATGCGTTTACCATTCCCGATTCCCCATTCCCCATACCCGTCCAATGACCGACCACCGCACCCGTTTCCTGCAGCTGGCCCTGGACGCCGATGCCCTGCGCTTTGGCGAGTTCACGCTCAAGTCCGGGCGGCTCAGCCCGTACTTCTTCAATGCCGGGCGCTTCGATTCGGGGGCCAAGACCGCGCAGTTGGCGCAGTGCTATGCCGATGCGATCGAAGCGGCCGGGCTGGACTTCGACCTGTTGTTCGGGCCGGCCTACAAGGGCATCCCGTTGGCGACCGCGCTGGCCTGCGCCTACGCAGGACGCGGGCGCGACCTGCCGCTGGCGTTCAACCGCAAGGAAGCCAAGGACCACGGCGAAGGCGGCACCCTGATCGGCGCGCCGCTGGCCGGCCGTCAGGTGTTGATCGTCGATGACGTGATCACCGCCGGCACGGCAATCCGCGAGGCGCTGGCCATCATCCGCGCCGCTGGCGGAACGCCGTCGGGGATCGTGGTGGCGCTGGACCGACAGGAAATCGCGTCCGATCAGGACCGCCGTTCCGCCGCCCAGGCGGTGGCAGCCGAGGCCGGCATTCCCGTGATCGCGGTGGCCAACCTGGGCGACCTGCTTGCTTTTGCGGCAGGAAACGCCGACCTTGTGGGCTTCCAGGAACCGCTGCTGGCCTATCGTGGCCGCTACGGGACCGACACCACAGGCTGACGGCAGGCGACAGGGGGCTGCGATGATGCCAATACAGACACGTTCGGCATTATTCGCCGTTGCGGCGGCTGTCGCTGCGACATTGGGCATGGCTGCGCCGGCCGGTGCGCAAGACAAGCCGGCCGCCAAGAAGCTGTATTGCTGGAACCAGAACGGCGCCCGCGTGTGCAGCGATACGCTGCCCCCGGAGGCGGTGAACCAGGCGCGCGACGAATTCAACGTCAAGAGCGGGATGCGTAGCGCCGAGGTGCAGCGCGCGATGAGCAGCGACGAGCGCGCTGCTGCTGCGGCCAGCGAGCAGCAACGCCAGGCCGATCTGGCCGCCGAGCAGACGCGCCAGCGCACCGACCAGGCGATGCTGATGTCGTATCAGAGCGAGGACGACCTGCGCCGGGTGTTCAACGAGCGCATCGCCATCGTCGACAACAACATCCATACCGCGCGCTTCAATGTGACCAGCCTGCGCGAAGGGTTGGCCAGCCTGCTGCGCCGCGCCGGCGACCGCGAGCTGGCCGGCCAGGCAGTGGCCGACAAGCTGGCCGGCGACATCCAGCAGCGCCATCGCGATTTGATGGCGCAGTTGCGTCTGCAGATCAGCTTCGAGCAGCAGCGGGTAGCGCTGGATGGCGAGATCGCCGACATCCTGCAGCGCTACCGGGCCATGAAGGAGCCACCCGCCAACGCCCCGCCCGCCGGCTGACCGGCGCTTGCGTCATCCCGGCCGTGCGGTGCACCGCCGCGGGCGGCATTTCCCGATCCGGCGCCCTGCCCGCATAATGGCCGGTCTTACTCTTTGCCCACGAGGCTCTCCCGCATGGCCCGGATCATCGCCATTGCCAACCAGAAGGGCGGCGTCGGCAAGACCACGACCGCCGTCAATCTGGCGGCCGGCCTGGCGCGCGCGCCCAAGCGTGTATTGCTGGTGGATCTGGACTCGCAGGGCAACGCCACCATGGGCAGCGGCATCGACAAGCGCGATGTGGCCGCCTCCACCTGCGATCTGCTGCTGGGCGAAAACACCGCCGCGCAGATCCGGGTGACCGCGCCGGAAGGCTTCGATCTGCTGCCAGGCAACATCGACCTGACCGCCGCCGAGATTCAGCTGATGGACCAGGGCGAACGCGAGCAGCGGCTCAAGCGCGCCTTGGCGCCGATCCGCGACGAGTACGATTTCATCCTGATCGACTGCCCGCCGGCGTTGTCGCTGCTCACGCTCAATGCGTTGACCGCGGCCGATTCCATCATCGTGCCGATGCAGTGCGAGTACTACGCGCTGGAAGGGCTGACCGCGCTGCTGGAAACCATCGAAGCGCTGCGCGCCAACCTCAACCCGGCGCTGGAAATCGAAGGCGTGCTGCGCACCATGTTCGACATCCGCAACAACCTGGCCAACGCGGTATCGGCCGAGCTGACCGAGCATTTCGGCGACAAGGTGTTTCGTACCATCGTGCCGCGCAACGTGCGCCTGGCCGAGGCGCCCAGCCATGGCCAGAGCATCGTCGGTTACGACCGCACCTCGCGCGGCGGGGTGGCCTACCTGGGGTTGGCCGGTGAGATCGTGCGCCGCCAGAACGACCGCAACAAGGCCGTCCGGCCCGTGGAGACCGTCTGATGAACAAGCCGATCCCCGCAAAGAAGCGTGGCCTGGGCCGTGGCCTGGAAGCGCTGTTGGGGCCCAAGGGCGCGGCGGCGGCGGCGGCACCCGGTGCGGCCAGCGAAGAGGCGTTGCAGCCTGGCGATAGCTTGCGCCAGTTGCCGGTGGCCCAGCTGCAGCCGGGCAAGTACCAGCCGCGCCGGGAGATGGACGAGGTCAAGCTGGCCGAGCTGGCCGAGTCGATCAAGGCCCAGGGCGTGATCCAGCCGATCGTGGCGCGCGAGCTGGCACCGGCGCAGTTCGAGATCGTGGCCGGCGAACGCCGCTGGCGCGCTTCGCAGCTGGCTGGGCTGACCGAGGTGCCGGTGGTGGTGCGCGAGCTGGACGACCGCACCGTCATCGCGATGGCGCTGATCGAAAACATCCAGCGCGAAGACCTCAACCCGCTGGAAGAAGCGCAGGCGCTGCAGCGGCTGATCGACGAATTTTCGCTGACCCATGCCGAGGCCGCCGGCGCGGTGGGACGCTCGCGTGCATCGGTGTCCAATCTGCTGCGGTTGCTGGAATTGCCAGTGGCCATTCGCGTGTTGCTGGAAACGCGCCGGCTGGAAATGGGCCACGCACGCGCGCTGCTCACCCTGGCGCCGGAACTGGCCAGCAAGCTGGCACAGGAAGCGGCCGACCAGGGCTGGTCGGTGCGCGAAGTCGAACACCGCGCGCAGCAGTTCGCCGCCGGCAAGGTGCCCGGCTCGCTGCGCAAGGGCAAGCCGGCGCCGGTGGCGCCACAGGCCGATATCGCCTCGCTGGAAACCGAACTGTCCGAGTCGCTGGGCACCAAGGTGGTGTTCAATCACGGCCGCGGCGGCAAGGGCAAGCTGGTGATCCATTACACCGATCTGGACACGCTGGACGGCGTGCTCGAACGCCTGCGCATGCAGCGCAGCTAATCGCTTGCACATCCAACAGGATCCTCGTCGGCCATGAATCCCGCCAAGGTGGACCGCCAGCATCTGCTGCAGCTGACCGATTTGCCCAACGTCGGGCCGGCCTGCGAAAAGGACCTGCGCCTGATCGGCATCCGCGTGCCTGAGCAGCTGCGCGGACGCGATGCCTACGACATGCACGCACAGCTATGCCTGCGCACCGGCGTGCTGCACGACCCCTGCGTGATCGATGTGTTCCTGTCGATCGTGCGCTTTATGGAAGGCGAGGCGGCGCAGCCGTGGTGGAAGTTCAGCGCCGAGCGCAAGGCCAAGCTTGCCAGCGAAGCACCGCTCGCCCTGCGGTGAGCGAAGACGCATGGCGCGCTGCAGCCTTTATTTTGAGCTTGGTGTGAGCTGCGAGCACCATGAATCGCGCATGGCGCACGGCGCACCGCAGGCGCGTTGGCAGCATCGGGATGCCGGACCCGCTCGCGGCGGTGTCCGCAATGCGCCGCGCGTGCGCATCCGGAGCGCCAGCCTTTTGTTCCCGCATTTCCCAGGATCACAGCCATGACCATTCTCGTCACCGGCGCTGCCGGTTTCATCGGTGCCTACACCTGCCGCGCGCTGGCGGCACGCGGCGAGGCGGTGGTGGGGCTGGACAACTACAACAACTACTACGACCCGCAGCTCAAGCACGACCGGGTGGCGACGCTGTGCCCAGGCCTGGATATCCGCACGCTGGACCTGACCGATCGCGAGGGCCTGGCTGCATTGTTCGATGAGATCCAGCCGACCCGCGTCGTGCATCTGGCTGCGCAGGCGGGCGTGCGGTATTCGCTGGAAAACCCCCACGCCTACGTCGACAGCAACCTGGTCGGCTTCGTCAACATGCTCGAGCTGTGCCGGCATCGCGGCGTGCAGCACCTGGTGTATGCCTCGAGCAGTTCGGTCTACGGCGATTCGGCCACCCCGCCGTTTTCCGAAGACCAGCGCGTGGACCAACCGCGTTCGTTGTATGCGGCAACCAAGGCCGCCAACGAATTGATGGGCCACACCTATGCGCAGCTGTATGGCCTGCGCGCGACCGGTCTGCGCTTTTTCACGGTGTACGGGCCGTGGGGCCGGCCGGACATGGCACCGCTGATCTTCAGCCGTGCGGTGCTGGCGGGGCGGCCGATCGAGGTGTTCAACCACGGCAAGATGCAGCGCGATTTCACTTTCGTCGACGATATCGTGGCCGGTGTGCTGGGCGCGCTGGACACGCCCAGCGACGCGCCGGTGCCGCACCGGGTGTTCAACCTGGGCAACCACACGCCGGTGGAGCTGGAGTACTTCATCGACGTGATCGCGCAGGCCGCCGGCCGCCCGGCCGAGAAGGTCTACCGGCCGATGCAGCCGGGCGACATGATCCGCACCATGGCCGATACGCAGCGTGCGCAGGCCGCCTTCGGGTTCGATCCGGCGATCCCGGTCGAGCGTGGCTTGCCGCAGGTCGTGGAGTGGTGCCGGCAGTATTTCGGCGAGCGCGCCTAGCGCTTGGCGGGGGTTGCTGCGGAGTTGCACGTGGGCGTCGATGGGCGCGCGTAGCGCCGGGACTGCCATGCGGGCCAGATGCAGGGCGTACTGTCCAGCCGTCCTGGCGTACGACCGCATGGCAGATAGACAATGCCCATGGCGATGCGTGCCAGCTGCGCTGCGCCGGAAGACGACGCGTGATCGGCCCGCTAGCCCAACACCTTCGCAGCCTTGCCACGTCCCCATCATTCGCTACAGGCTGCTTCCAACCGGTCCAATGCGCATAACGCGTGCATGCTTCATGCCTGACTCAGAGAGTCAGGGCACAATGCCCGATCTTTTTCGCTCAGCCTTCATCCGGCCACCCTGCAACCATGAGCCAACCTCAGCTGTCCGTCGTCGTCCCGGTATTCAACGAGCGCGATAACGTCGCCACGCTGGTGGGCGAAATCGTCAGCGCCCTGCGCGGCGTGGTTGCCTTCGAAATCGTGTATGTCGACGACCATTCGCGCGACGACACGCTCGCAGTGCTGCAAGGCCTGAAGAGCACCACACCGGAACTGCGCGTGCTGCATCATGTGACCCAGAGCGGCCAGAGCACGGCGGTGCGCAGCGGGGTGAAGGCCGCGCGCGCCAGCTGGATCGCCACGCTCGATGGCGACGGCCAGAACGACCCGGCCGACATCCCCAAGCTGCTGATCGCGCGCAGCCAGGCGCAGGCGCAGGTGAAGCTGTTCGCCGGCTGGCGGGTCAATCGCCAGGATTCCGGCTCCAAGCGCTGGGCCAGCAAATGGGCCAATGCGATCCGCTCGCGCATGCTGCGCGACAATACGCCCGACACCGGCTGCGGCATCAAGCTGTTCGAGCGCGAGGCATTTCTGGACCTGCCCTACTTCGACCACATGCACCGCTATTTGCCGGCGTTGATGCAGCGCGCCGGCTGGCGCACGGTGAGCGTGCCGGTCAACCATCGCCACCGCACCGCCGGCGTGTCCAAGTACAACAATCTCAATCGCGCCCTGGTCGGCATCCGCGACCTGCGCGGTGTGGCCTGGCTGATCACCCGCAGCAAGCGCACCGTGGTGCAGGAACGCTGATGGACCCGTCCTTTCTCGACCAGCAACTGACCTGGCTGTACTGGACAGGCATCCATGTGACCGGGTGGAAGCTGATCGGCTATGTCGGCGCGCTGATGTTCGGCGGCCGCTGGCTGGTGCAGTTCGTCGCCTCCAAACGCGCCGGCAAGCCGGTGATTCCGCGCCTGTTCTGGTACATGAGCGTGGTCGGCAGCTTGATGACGCTGAGCTATTTCGTGTTTTCGGCCAAGCAGGATTCGGTCGGTGTGCTGCAGAACCTGTTCCCGGCGTTCACGGCGTTTTACAGCCTGTATCTGGATGTGAAGCATCGTGGGTGGAAGCGGGATAGGGCCGGTCATTGAGGCGGGGATTCGGGATTCGGGATTCGGGATTCGAATCGCCTGGTCCGGATGGTTGCCGGTGATCGAACGCTGTTGGTGAGCCGTGGCGGGTGGAGATGATCCCGATGCGCGGCAAAGCGCGTTGCTGCATCTGATTTTCGGCGATCCATCGTGGTTGGCGATGCCTCAGCGTACGCAAGCGATACGGATGCACTGCATCTCACTGACCAGGTTTTGGGCTGCGATGCAGCGTGATTGACGAGCGCCTGCGCGCATTGACGTGATCCGGGGCATCCACCCGATGCAGCGCAGATTGCCGGAGGCGTGGCGATAGCGCTGACCGCTGATGCCTGCTTTTCGGACACGCCGCTGCGCGCGCGGCCGACGCGATGATGGGGTGCCCGCCGATATTGCCGCTCCTGTGTCGCTGGCAACCTGCGACCATGTCCAGTGCGCTCCGTCATCGCCCCCTGCCCACGCCGACGCTTGAAGCAGCGTATTGGCATCTGCGGCTGCACACGCATCAGCACGTGCCGCTGTTCGCGGACTGGCGCTGCGCTCGCGCTGCGGCGGCCAGCCTGGCACTGCCCCGCCATTGGCAAGGTGCGCAGTTGCTGTGCTGGGTGCTGTTGCCTGACACGTGGTGCGGGTTGCTGCAGGCACCGAGCAAGTCGGCATTGCTGCAATTGGCCGCGACGGCGCGACTGATGACTGCCGATGCGGTCAATCGCGCACGCGGGCGTGGTGGAACAGTGTGGCAGCCGCAGATGCAGGTGTCGGCGCTCCCGCTGCTAAGCGATCATCGACAGTTCGCCCGCACGCTGGTCGCATTGCCCCTGCGGGCAGGGCTAGCCGAGCAGGTGGGCGGGTATCCGTACTGGGACGCAGTCTGGCTATTGCCGGACGGTCATGACGCTGCATCGATCACCACGCCACGCGGTCATGCTGAGCGACTGGAACAGGTGGAACACACGGGTGACCGCGTACACCGACGCGATACCGGATGACGGACCGCCGCGTCGCGCACCGGCCCAGCTGCGCTGCCGCTCCACAGGCAACGCAGCGGACGGCCTCCGCATCCGGCAATCAGAACGCCAAGGAATGCTCCGGCAACAACGCCTGCAGTTCGTTGCGGAACAGCGTGCGAATCCGCTGCAATGCGGCTTCGCTGTCGGCTTCGAACCGCAGCACCAGGATCGGGGTGGTGTTGGAGGCGCGCACCAGCCCCCAGCCGTCGATGAAGTCCGCACGTAGTCCATCGATGGTCGACAGCCGCGCCGATTCGAACGGCGATTCTTCGCCGGTCTGCGCACGCGCGACAAATTGCGCGACCAGCGCATGCGCATCGCCTTCCACCGGCACCTTGATCTCCGGCGTGGAGACGCTTTCAGGCAAGGCGTCCAGCACCTCGGACGGCGTCTGCTCGCGCTGGGCCAGAATTTCCAACAAGCGTGCGGCGGCGTAGATGCCGTCGTCAAAGCCGTACCAGCGCTCCTTGAAGAAGAAGTGGCCGCTCATCTCGCCAGCCAGTTCGGCGTCGGTCTCGCGCATCTTGGACTTGATCAGCGAATGCCCGGTCTTCCACATCAGCGGACTGCCGCCGTTGCGCAATACGTAGTCGGACAGCTTGCCGGTGCACTTCACGTCGTAGATGACCAGTGCGCCAGGGTTGCGCTGCAGTACATCGGCGGCGAACAGCATCAGCAGGCGGTCGGGGAACACCATCGCGCCTTCCTTGGTCACCACGCCCAGGCGATCGGCATCGCCATCGAACGCCACGCCGATATCGGCATCGAAACGCTGCACCATCTTCACCAGATCGTTGAGGTTGTGCGGCTCGCTCGGATCAGGGTGATGGTTGGGGAAGGTGCCATCGATATCGCAGTACAACGGCACCACGTCGGCGCCGATCGCTTCCAGCAGGCGCGGTGCGATCTCACCGGCCACGCCATTGCCGGCGTCCACCACCACCTTGATCGGGCGATCGAGCTGGACGTCGTCGGCGATGCGTTGGATGTAGGCATCGCTGATGTCGCGCTGTTCCAGTTCGCCAGGCGTGGCGGCGGTATGCAGGCGGCCTTCGTTGATGCGCTGGTGCAGTTCGGCGATGGCGGCGCCGGACAAGGTCTCGCCGCCGACCACGATCTTGAAGCCATTGTAGTCCGGTGGATTGTGGCTGCCGGTCACCGCCACGCAGCTGCCGGCACGCAGCTCGTACGCGCCGAAGTACACCACCGGCGTCGGTGCCAGACCGATGTCGGTGACGTTGCAGCCGGCACAGCGCAGGCCTTCGATCAGGCCGTTGCTCAGCTCCGGCCCGGACAGCCGGCCGTCGCGACCGACCACCACATCGCGCAGTCCCTGCGCCTGCATCACGCTGCCGATGGCCTGGCCGATCAAGGCGGCAACGCCGGGGTTGAGGTCTTTGCCGACCACGCCGCGGATGTCGTAGGCACGAAACATCCCGGCGGCGACCTGCACCGCCGGCACCAGCGCTGGCGGTGCGGGCGACGCCTCGGCGTCCAGCGCGCGTGCTTCGCTGGCAACGCTGGCGTCGTGCTGCAGGCTCTGACTGAAGGTGGGTTCATCGGCGCTGGATTGGTCAGCCGCCCGGCGCCGTGGCAAGGCCACCTGCCCCCGGCTGGCCAGCACCAGCAGCACCGCAATGATCAGCAGCAGTGCCGCCACGATGGCGCAACCGACGGTGCCCAGACCCAGTGGGCCACTATCGCCTTGCGGCACTGCCGCAGCCACGCGCAAGCCGCTGTTCCCAAGCGGCCTGGCCAGCGTTTCGGCTGCATCGGCCAGTGCCATATCGCCCTGCTGGGCCACGTTGTAGCTGCCCTGGCGCACGGCCAGGTAGGCGCTGTCCGGCGCCGCAATCGCATCCAGCGGGCCGGTCAGGCGCAGTAACGGCAACCGCGCATACGCCACCGCCGGCTGCCCGCCAAGGCGCACCGCGGCAGCCACGCCCAGGCGGACTTGTTTGGCGTCGCGCACGACCCGGACCTGCGCACGGTCGGCCACCTGCGCCGATTCGAGCAGGCTCAGACGCGCGTACCCGAAATCCTTGGGGTTGGCATAGGCCGCAGCAAGGTCGCCAGGCAGCACCTGGACATCCTCGGCACCTTTGAAACGCTCGCGGATGGCCGATGCGGCCGCCAGCGCGTCGCCACCGGCCAACGCAGCGATGACCGGCGGCTGCTTGAGCACCGCGTCGAGCTGGCTGGCCTGCGTGGCCATGGCCTGGCCGACGTCCTGCACCGCGCGGTCGCGTGCCTGCTCCAGCCCTTGCGCCACCGCGTCCTGGCGCCATTGCGCATAACTGTTCCAGCCGAACCAGACGGCCAGCAACAGCAATATGCCCCCCAACACCGGACCACTCGTACGCACGCTGGACATCCCCTGCCTGCGCTCGTTCGCCTTGCTCATGTAATTTCCCCTGTCAGCGCACGCCGGTGTGGCCGAATCCACCCGCTCCCCGCGCGCTGTCGACGAAAGTATCCACCACTTGCAAGCCCATACGCACGATCGGCAGGACCACCAACTGCGCGATGCGATCGCCGGGCTCGATGGTGAAGGCCTCGCGACCGCGATTCCAGGTGCTGATCAGCAGCGGTCCCTGGTAATCGGCATCGATCAAACCGGTGCCATTGCCGAGCACGATGCCGTGGCGATGGCCCAAGCCCGAGCGCGGCAGGATCACGGCGCACAGTTGTGGGTCGGCCAGATGGATCGCGATACCGCTGGGGATCAAGGCCGCATCGCCCGGCTGCAGCGTCATCGGCGCCTCCAGCGCGGCGCGCAGGTCCATGCCTGCACTGGATTCGGTGGCATAGGCCGGCAGCGGCCACAGATCGCCGAAGCGCGGGTCGAGCAACTTCACCTGCAAGGACTGGGTTGGGGGGCTCATGCCTGCAATCTCTCCGCGATCAGGGCCAGCAGTTGGTCGGCCAATTCGGTCTTGCTGCTGCTGGGAAACACGCGCTCGCCGCCCTGCCAATAGGCCGTGGCTGCGTTGTTGTCGCTTTCGAATCCGCCGCCTTCGATCCCTACCTGGTTGGCGATGATCAGGTCCAGGCGCTTGGCCGCCAGCTTGCCACGGGCGTAATGCTCCACATCGTGCGTTTCGGCAGCAAAACCGACCACCAGTTTCAGCGCGCCGGTCTGCGCGGCGACCTCGGACAGGATGTCCGGGGTCCGCACCAGTTCCAGGGTCAACGTTTCGCCGGTCTTCTTGATCTTCTGCGACACCACCCGCTTGGGGGTGTAGTCGGCCACGGCGGCAGCGCCGATGTAGATGTCGGCCGGGAATGCACCCAGCACCGCGTCGCGCATCTGCGCGGCCGAGCGCACGTCGATGCGCTGCACGCCATCCGGGGTGGTTTGATGCACCGGCCCGCTGACCAGCACCACATCAGCGCCTTGCCTGGCAGCTGCGGCGGCCAGGGCATAGCCCATCTTGCCGCTGCTGCGGTTGCCGACATAGCGCACCGGGTCCAGGTCTTCGAAGGTGGGGCCGGCGCTGATCACGATGCGCAGGCCCTCCAACTGCGCGCTGCTGGGGATGAAGACGGGCGCGGCGACGCTCCTGGCGCCCTCCGGGGCAGTGCTGGCGGCCGCCGCGCCACCGGCCAGCGCAGCAATGATCGCCGCCGGTTCGGCCAGCCGCCCGGGTCCGGATTCGCCCTCGGCCAGTGGGCCGTCGTCAGGGCCCACCACCGTCACCCCGCGCGCGCGCAGGGTGGCGACGTTGGCCTGGGTGGCAGGATGCAGCCACATGCGGTGGTTCATGGCCGGCGCCACGGTCAGCGGCGCGGTCGTGGCCAGGCACAGCGTGGTGACCAGATCGTCGGCCAGACCATGCGCCAGACGCGCCAGCAGGTCGGCGGTCGCCGGGGCGACGATCACCCGATCGGCCCAACGCGCCAGTTCGATGTGGCCCATCGCCTGCTCGGCGGCGCTGTCCCACAGCGTGGTGCGGGTGGGCTGCCCGGACAACGCCTGGAAGCTGAGCGGGGTGATGAATTGCTGCGCACCGCCGGTCATGGCGACCTGCACCTGCGCACCGGCGTCGCGCAGGCGACGGACCAGTTCGAGCGATTTGTAAGCGGCGATGCCTCCGCCGACGCACAGCAGCAAACGCTGTCCGTCCAGGGGGCGGGCCTGAGTGGAGCCGATCACGTCGGGGTCGTCCTACGGTTACAAGGACAACTAGATTAGCCGATGCCTCTGCTTGGCCTGATGGGCGTCGGCGATGAGCACCGGCAATCTCGCCATATGCACATACACGACTGGCCCACCCACGAACGCCCGCGCGAGAAACTTCTGGCGCGCGGGGCCACTGCCTTGTCCGATGCCGAGCTGCTGGCGATCCTCGTCGGCTCCGGCTTGCGCGGCCAGGATGCGGTGCAGACCGCGCGCGATCTGCTGCATCGGCACGGCCCACTGCGTCTGTTGCTGGACCGCCCGGCCAAGGCGCTGACGCGCCTGCCCGGGCTGGGCCCGGCCTCGGCCTGCAAGCTCGCCGCCGCGATGGAACTGGCCCAGCGGCACCTGATGAGCGCGCTGGAGCGCGGGGAGGCCCTCAGCGACCCGCCCAGCGTGGGCCGCTACTTCTCGCAGCGACTACGCGCGCGAGCCTATGAAGTGTTCGCGGTGCTGTTCCTGGACAACCGCCACCGCGCCATCGCCTTCGAAGAACTGTTCACCGGCACCATCGACGGGGCCGACATCCACCCGCGCGAAGTGGTCCGGCGGGCGCTGCTGCACAACGCGGCGGCGGTGATCGTCGGGCACAACCACCCGTCGGGTAATCCGGAGCCCTCCGAGGCCGACCGCGCGGTCACCAAGCGCCTGCTGGACAGCCTGGAGCTGGTGGACATCCGCTTGCTGGACCATTTCGTCATCGGCGACGGTCGGCCGGTGTCGTTCGCCGAACGCGGCTGGCTGGAATGAGCAGTGGTGCGCTGACCTGAACCATTGCTCGGACCCTGCGGCACGCGGTCGGGTAAAATCGCTGGTTTGGTTCCAAGCAGATCCCACGTGAAAGCCCTACTCCGCGCACTGATCGGCCAAGGCATTGAAGCCTTGCGCGCCAATGGCACCCTGCCCGCCGACACCCTGCCGCCGGATTTTGTGGTCGAGCGACCCAAGACCCGCGAGCACGGCGACTTCGCCACCAACGCCGCGATGCTGCTGGCCAAGGCTGCGCGCAGCAATCCGCGCGCACTGGCGCAGGCGCTGCTGGCGGCCCTGCCGGCCAGCGACGACGTGGCCAAGGTGGAAATCGCCGGTCCGGGCTTCATCAATTTCCACCTGGCCCCCACCGCGTATCAGCGCGAAGTGGCGCATGTGATCAAGCAGGGCCACGACTACGGACGCGGCCTGGCCGGCAACGGCCGTTCGGTGGGCGTGGAATACGTCTCGGCCAACCCGACCGGCCCGCTGCATGTCGGCCACGGCCGTGCCGCGGCGATCGGCGACAGCCTGGCGCGCGTGCTCGATGCCAACGGCTGGAACGTCAAGCGCGAGTTCTACTACAACGATGCCGGCGTGCAGATCGAGAACCTGGCGCTGTCGGTACAGGCACGTGCGCAGGGGCTCACCCCCGACAGCGACGGCTGGCCGGAAAACGGCTACCGCGGCGACTACATCGCCGATGTGGCCAATGCCTACCTGGCCGGCGACACCGTCGATCTGGAAGGCCATCTGGTCACCGGCACCAAGGATCCGGCCGATCTCGAATCGATCCGCCGCTTCGCGGTGGCGTACCTGCGTAACGAGCAGAACCACGACCTGGCTGCGTTCCGGGTCGATTTCGACATCTACTTCCTGGAAAGCTCGCTGTACAAGGACGGCAAGGTCGAAGAAGCGGTGCAGAAGCTGATCGCCTCCGGCCACACCTACGAGGAAGGCGGCGCGCTGTGGCTGAAGTCCACCGACTTCGGCGACGACAAGGACCGCGTCATGCGCAAGTCCGACGGCACCTACACCTATTTCGTGCCGGACGTGGCCTATCACCTGACCAAGTGGCAACGCGGCTACGAACGCGCCATCACCGAACTGGGCGCCGACCACCACGGCTCGCTGACGCGCGTGCGCGCCGGCCTGCAGGCGATGGAGCTGGGCATCCCGCAGGGCTGGCCGGAATACGTGCTGCACCAGATGGTCACGGTGATGCGCGGCGGCGAAGAAGTGAAACTGTCCAAGCGTGCCGGCAGCTACGTCACCCTGCGCGACCTCATCGAAGAAACCAGCGCCGATGCGGTGCGCTGGTTCCTGATCGCGCGCAAGCCCGATTCGCAGCTGACCTTCGATATTGACCTGGCGCGGGCGCAGAGCAACGACAACCCGGTGTTCTACGTGCAGTACGCCCATGCGCGGGTATGCAGCGTGCTCCGCCAGGCGCAGGAAAAGGGCTACAAGTACGACCAGGCCCATGGTCTGGCCGAGCTCGCATGCCTGGACGACGAACACTCGCTGGCGGTGATGCTTGAGCTGTCGCGTTACCCGGAAGTGGTGGAAATCGCCGGTCAGGCGTTGGAGCCTTACCAGATCGCGCAATACCTGCGTGAATTGGCGCACGCCTTCCACACGTGGTATCACAACAGCAAGGTGCTGGTGGACGCTGCCGCCGAGCGCGACGCCAAGCTCACCCTGGCGGTCGCCACCCAACAGGTGCTGGCCAATGGCCTGGAACTGCTCGGCGTCAGCGCTCCGGAGAAGATGTAAACAGGCGGTAGCTCCCGGGCGCCATCGCAGGCAGCAGCGTAGCGCATGGCACTGCGGTAGGCGCCGGCCTGCCACCTCGGGCGCTGATGGCGCTTACCGGGCAATCAGCGCAGCGGCGCGCATTGCCACAGCAAGTCGGGCCAGCGGGCCCGCAACGACACGATTCGGAGAAGTGGTAGATGGCAGCACGACGCGGTAAGAGTCAGGCCCGGCGCAACACCAGCAATGGCACCCCCGGTTGGGTGTGGCTGGTGGCTGGCGCCGCGATTGCGGCAGTGATCTTTCTGGCCGCACCCAACCTGTTCAAGAAGGACGGCGACGGTTTCCTGCGCGTGGGCCCGCGTGCCAATCCGGATGCGCAGCCCGAGCCGGTGGCCGATGCCGACGTGGACACGCCGGCCGAACTGCCCAAGCCCAGTGCACAGCCGCCCAAGCCGCAGGCCAAACCCGGCGATGCGCAGACCCAGTACGATTTCTACACCTTGCTGCCCGGCAAGGAAGTGCAGATGTCCGATGCCGAACTGGCGGCCAGCGCGCGCGCCGAAGAGGCCGCGCGTGCGCGTGCGGCGCTGGAAGGCAAACCCGTGCCCCCCGCACCCGGCGCCAGTGTGGCTGCCGCCACACCGACCACCAGCGTCCCGACGCCATTGAAGGAAACCACCGCCAGCGTACCCAAGCCGCTGCCGGAAACCGCCCCTGCACGCCCGGCCGCCACGCCGGCTCCGGCCAGCACCGCCGCACTCACCGCGCCGGCCGCCGCCGCGCCCAAGCCCGTCGCAACTGCCGCCGCTGCAACAGCGCCGACGGCTGCTGCGCCGACGGTCGCCGACAACACCCGCTACATCCTGCAGGCCGGCTCGTTCGGCGCCTCCGGCGATGCCGAATCCACCAAGGCCAAGCTGGCGATGATGGGCCTGGCCGCACGCGTGGAATCGGCCGACATCAGCGGCAAGACGGTCTATCGCGTGCGCATGGGGCCCTACGGCAGCGCCAGCGAGCTTGCCGAGGCCAAGCAGAAGCTCACCGGCAGTGGCCTGTCCGCCATCGCGATCAAGGCGCAGTAAACGCCCGTGTTGCGGCGTATCGCTGGCGTGTTGCTGTGCGTGCTGGCGTGGGCCGGCCCGGCGCAGGCCACCGATCAACTTCCCGACCTGATCCAGATCGACGGCCAGCAGGCCACGCTGCTGGCCGAACCCTTGTCCGGCCCACTGGACGACCCAGCCACCTGGAAGCGCTTCGTGGCGCACGCAGGCAGCGCGCTGGGCAGCTGCAGCGCCAACTGGCGCGGCTACCGCGCCCACTGGCGTCTGGACGGGCAACAGCTGGTGCTCGATCGCGTGGTCCTGGGCGCCTGTAACGACGCGCCGCCCACGCTGCCGCTGGACGTACTGTTCCCGGGCCAGGCAGCGCCAGTGCCCGCCGCCTGGGTAGATGGCGAATTGATCGTCGCGCTGCCCGCCACCGCGACGAGCGCTGCGCACGCGCCGGCCCCGTACGTGGCGCTGCAGCTGCGGCGTGGCCAAGTCGTCGCGCGCCAGACCCTGACCGAACAGCTGCTACGTGCACGGCATGCCGCCATGGCGAACCCGCGGCCTGCTCACTGAATCTGGTTCCCGCCCCCCTGTCCTCCTGGAGTTCCTCATGTCCAAGACCGTCCTGATCACTGGTGCTACCTCCGGATTCGGCAGCGCCGCCGTGCGCCGCTTCGCTGCAGCCGGCTGGAAGGTCATCGCCACCGGCCGGCGCGCCGAACGCCTGCAGGCGCTGGCCGCTGAACTGCCGGCCGGGCAGGTCCACACCGCCGCGTTCGACATGCGCGATGCACGCGCCTTGTCGGACGCGATCGACGCAGTCCCGGCCGCATTCGCCGATATCGACGTGCTGGTCAACAACGCCGGCCTGGCGCTGGGCACCGCACCGGCGCAGCAGGCCGACCTGGCGCAGTGGCAGCAGATGATCGACACCAATGTCACTGCGCTGGTCACGCTCACCCACCGCCTGCTGCCGGCGTTGATCGCGCGCCGCGGCGCCATCATCAACATCGCCTCGGTCGCGGCAACCTACCCATATACCGGCGGCAACGTCTACGGCGGTACCAAAGCCTTCGTGCAGCAGTTTTCGCTGGGCCTGCGCTCTGATCTGCACGGCACCGGCGTGCGCGTGACCTCGATCGAACCGGGCATGGCCGAGACCGAATTCACCCTGGTGCGCACCGGGGGCAACCAGGCGGCGTCGGATACGCTATACCGTGGCGCCACCCCGATGACGGCAGAAGACATCGCCGAACAGATCTTCTATGTCGCCAGCCTGCCGGCGCATTTGAATATCAACCGCCTGGAAATCATGCCGGTGACCCAGTCCTTTGCGGGGTTCCAGGTGGCGCGCGACGCGCAGTGAGGCGTTGCACTGAAGCCAGGGCTGGGGCGGTGCGCGCGCAGTGCGCCAGCCATACATCCCGCTGCGCCGCGTAGCCCTACCGAGTATCGAAAAGCCGCGCATTGCGCGGCTTTTTTTCAACTCCCGCCCGTGCGATGGATGACTGCAGATCGCATCACGCACGTTCTGCATCGCGGCGCACGGCTGCGCGCCGCCGCAGCAGCGCGCCGCGCAGCTGCAGGAACGGACGTTCCACCACGTAATGCAGCAGCGCACCCGCCGCCAGCGCCACCGTGCCATACACTGCAAAGGCCAGGACGCCACGACCCTCCAGCGTGGCATCGAACCACCCCTGGGTGACATGGAACATCGCCTTATGGGTCAGATACATGCTGTAGGAAATGGCGGCCAACCAGGCAGCGCCCGGCACGCGTCGGCGGCCCAGTGCGCTGTCGGTCGCGGTGCCTGCCAAGACCAGCAAGGCTAGCCCCAGCGAAAGCACCGGCCAGCCCACTGCGTTGCCCAGCAGGCCGGTTCGCTCGCGGAACAACCACATCGCCAGTGCCAGCGTGGCCACCCCGGCCAGCGCCCAGGTGTTGCCGCGCTGCTGCAGCCATTGCCATGTGCGGGGCGGAAGACCTTCACCATTGCCAGCACGACACCGGCCAGCAAGCCGTCCAGCCGGTTCCAGGTGGGGTAATAGAGATCTTCGACAAACCAGTTGCGCTGCTGGCCGCCGCCGAACTGATCCAGCGCCGTGTTGTGCAGCCACACGCTGGTGCGCAACGCGATGCCGGCGACCACCACCGCCACGCACACCGCGACCACGCGCGCGGCCGATGGACGCCGCAACAACAACGTCGCCAGCAACGGAAACACCAGATAGAAATGCTCTTCCACGCAGAGCGACCATGCATGCGAGAACGCGGCCTGCTCGCCGTAGTCGACGAACAGATTCAAGGTGAAGGTGAGAAACATCCACCATGGCGCCAGCCCAGGCGATTCGCGAAAACCCGGCCATGTCATGTAGATCGCCAAGACCACCAAAAACGCCGGCAGGATGCGGAATGCGCGGCGCAGGTAGAAATCGGTGAAGTCCAATGGCTTGCCGCGCGACAGCGGGGTTAGCACCTGGGTGCCGATCAAAAAGCCGCTCAGCACGAAGAACAGGTCCACCCCCATCCAGCCGTAGCGCGACAGCCATTCCCAGTCCTTCCCCAACCCGCCGACCACGAACGAATGGAACAGCATCACCCAGACGATGGCGATGCCACGCAACAGGTCCAAAGCGGGATAGCGCATGCGGGCGAGATCAACCGAGGGAGCCCGATTGTGCCGCATGCCGGCAGCGCGCAGTGCGTCGCTGCCAACCACGCGCTGCCGTACCGCGCTGCCGTGCGCGCATCAACTGCTGCGGCGGATGCGCAGCACCCCATGCTTATGCGATGGCGTGCTGCTCGGTGCGAGCGGCCGCCGCGGGCGCCACTGCCGTCGGTTCAAGCAGTTGCCAGGCTTCCAGTTGATCGACCGCAGTGCGGACACCGTCTTCCTCGCCAATCCGTTGACCGAGTGCGCGCGCGGCCGCATGCATGGCCGGCGTGCTCGCCTGCTGGATGGCAGCGGCCAGGGCTTCTGGCTGCAGCCCGGCACGCGCCAGCGCTGGCGGCGCAACGCCACGCTGGGCCAGGCAATGCGCCCAGAACGACTGGTCGTAGCCAAAGGGCAGCACCACCGAGGGAATCCCCGCCGCCAACGCCGCACCGCTGGTGCCGGCACCACCGTGATGCACGGCCACCGACACGCGCGGGAACAGCCAATCGTGCGGTGCCTGTTCCAGATGGAAGAAGCGCTCGGCGTCATCGGCGGCAGCGGTGTCCCCCGCCCCCAGACCGCCCCAGCCGCTGGCCAGCAACGCGCGCTGCCCGGTCAATCGCACCGCTGCCTTGACCGTGGCAGTGAGCTGCGCGACGGCGCTACTGGTCATGCTGCCGAAGCCGATATACAGCGGCGGCGGCCCGGCCTGCAAAAACGCCTGCAGCGCGGCTGGCGGTTGCCACTGCGACGGTGGCAGCTGCCAGAAGCCGCACACCTGCGCGCTTTCCGGCCAGTCCGGCGGACGCGGACACACGTGCGCGCTATAGCCGTAGATCACCCGTAGCCCGCTGCGATCCGGACCGCTCCACGGATACCCCGGCAGCCCCAATGCCGGACGCACGATATTGTTGAGGGCCGGCCGCATCAGCTGCCAGCCGACAAAGCGCATCAGGCGATGCAATGCCACGCTGACACTTCCCGGCAAACGCAGGTTGGGCATCAGCATCAACGGCAGATGGCGCGACTCGGTGAGCGGCTGCAACTGCGCAAACGCCACCGGCACCCCATACGCCTCGCCCAGGCTATGGACGAGAAAACTGGCACTGCCCACACCCAGGATCAAGCCGGCGTCGGCACACGCCGCGCGGCCCTGTGCGGGCCAATCGCGCGCCCACTCCAGCAACTTCTTGCGCAAGATGCCTGGGGCGCCTCGCATCTCGGCAACATCCGGATGGTCTTGCAACAGCTTCTGGAGATCGCCGCTGAGCGGGAAGAATTCCAGCCCGTGGGCACGGATCAACGTCTCGAAGTTGGAGCTGGTCAGCACCCGCGCCGGATACCCACGCCGCTGCAGGCCAAGCGCCAGCGCAATGATCGGGCGCACGTCCCCATGCGTGCCAAGGGTGGCGATCACCACCGGGCGCTGGCGTAACGGATCGGCTCTGGACTCAGGCATATTCGGTCACTCCGTCGCCGGCGACCGCACTACGGCCGGTCTGCCCTACAGGCTGTTCAGCCCGCGCGGCCTCTGCGGTGGCCGCGTGCAGCAAGGTGCTGAGCGTGGCCGAATGCGTCGGCGAGAGCATCGAATGGTGGTCGCTGTCCAGAGCGTGCAGCTGCAGGTTGCGCACGTACGGGTGCCACGCCTGGGGACGGTAATCCACCCACAGCGCATCGTCGCCGCCGGAGCTCATGCGCACGCTCGCTTCGACAAAGACCACATCCTGGTCCAGCTGCCTGGGCCGATGACGCCGCGCCAGGTGCAGGTGATGCTGGGTGAGAGCGCCCAGATCGTCCAGCAAGGTGGGACGTTGCTCCAGCAACTGCCGCACCGCAGGCAACTCGTTCAGCCCGTAGTGATCGCACAACAGGCTGGCAAGCTCGGCGACCGTGGTCGGCATCGGCTGGCCCGGCGCCAGATGCAGGGCCAACCCGTGCACCGAAGCGCGTACGTTCTCCGATTCCGACAGCGATGCGGCCTGTTCCAGATGCGGGTAACTGTCGAGCATGACCAGCAACTCGACCTCTTCGCCCAGCGCATGCAATTCGGCCGTGATGGCGTGCGCGATCAAACCGCCCAGCGACCAGCCCAGCAGACGGTACGGCCCCTTGGGTTGCACGCTGCGCAGATGCGCCAGGTAATCGCGCGCGATCGCCTCGATGCTCTCCGGACGGTGCTGCGGGTCGCTCAAGCCCGGCGATTGCAGCGCATACACCGGCCACTGCGGATCCAGCTGACCCAGCAAGGTGAGATACGACCAGCCCAGGCCGATGACCGGATGGATGCAGAACAGCGGCGTGGTGCCGGCGGTGCCGGCGCGCAGCGGCAGCAGCACGCTCAACGGGTCGTTGGGCGTGTGTGCGCTGCGCTTGATCACCTCGGCCAAGCCGGCGATCGTCGGTGCATGGAACAACGTGCCCAGCGGCAGTTCCACCCCGAACATCTGCGGGAAACGCGCGGTCATTTCCGCCGCACGCAGCGAATCGCCGCCAAGCTCGAAGAAGTTGTCGTCCACGCCCACCACCTCGATGCCCAGCACCTCCTGCAGCATCGTTGCCAACTGGCGTTCGAGCGCATCGCGCGGCGCCAGGTGCGCGCGTTGCGGCAAGGCGCCAGGCGCCGGTAATGCGCGCCGATCCAGCTTGCCGTTGGGGGTCAGCGGCAACGCCTCCAGCGGCACCCACAGGGTAGGAATCATCGATGCCGGCAGGCGCTGCTGCAGATGCGCGCGTAGCAGCTCGACCGATGGCGCGTTGCCGTGCTTGCCCACCACATAAGCCAGCAGCTGCAAGGCATGCTCGCCATCGCTGTGGCCCACCACCACCGCCTGCGCCACCTGCGAATGCAGCAGCAAGGCGCTTTCGATTTCGGCCGGCTCCACCCGATGTCCGCGGATCTTCAGCTGCGCATCGGCGCGCCCGATGAATTCCAGCAGGCCATCGCCGCGTTGACGCACGCGGTCGCCGGTGCGGTACATGCTGCTGCCGTCGTCGGCGAACGGGTCGCGCATGAAACGCTCGCTGGTCAGCTGGCGCTTGCCGCGATAGCCCTTGGCCACGCCCGCGCCGCCGATATACAGCTCGCCGATCGCACCGGTCGGCAGCGGTTGACGCTGCGCATCCAGCACATAGACGCGCGTATTGAGCAGCGGCCTGCCGATCGGCGGTGCGGCGGCATCGGTCAGCTGCAACGGCATGATGGTCGACCAGATCGTGGTTTCGGTGGGCCCGTACAACTGGGTCAGGCGCCCCACCCGGCTGAGCAATTGCGTGGCCAGTTCCGGCACCAACGCCTCGCCGCCGATCAGCGCGTGGATGCGATCCAGCACCAGATCCTCATTGGCCAGCAGGATGCGCCACAGCGATGGCGTGGCCTGCACCACGCTGATGTGTTCGTCGGCAATCAACCGCGACAGGCCGCGCGGGTCGTGGCTGATACCGGCCGGTGCAATGACCACGCGCGCGCCCACCAGCAACGGCAGGTACAGCTCCAGCCCGGCGATATCGAAGGTGATGGTGGTGACTGCCAGCACACGATCGCGCGGACGCAATGCCAGCTCGTGCTCCATCGCATGCAGGAAATTGAACAGGTTGCGATGGCTGATCTCCACGCCCTTGGGCGCACCGGTGGAGCCGGAGGTGTACAGCACGTACGCGGTGCCGTCGGGCGTCGCCAGCGGTGCGATCGCCTCCGGCAACACGGCCGGGCGCGGATCCAGCCAGACCATGCCACCGAGCAGATAGCGCTCGCACAGTGCCGGCTCGCAGACCAGGCCGATGGCACCGGAATCGTTGAGCATCTGGCGGTTGCGCGCGGCCGGGCTCTCCGGATCCAGCGGCAGGTACGCCGCACCGCTCCACATCACCGCCAGCAACGCCACCAACAATTGTTCGCTGCGCGGCAACGCCACCGCGACCACATCGCCAGGGCCCACGCCATCGGCCACCCATTGCGCGGCGATGCGCGAGGCAAGCTCGCACAACGTGGCGTAGTCGAGCGTGCGGTTGTCGTACTGCGCCACCACGGCCGCAGGCATCAACTCGGCGCGTTGCAGCATCCCGTGCAACAGCGTGGCCGGTTCCGGCAGCGGCGCTGCGGTGTTGTTCCAGGTGTGCAGCAAACGCCGGCGCTCGCTATCGCCGAGCACATCGACCTGGCCCAGCGCGCATTCCGGATCGGCCAGTACCGCATCGGCCAGATGGGTCAGACGGCGGCAGTGTTCGGCCAGTTCGTCGCTGTCGTATAACGCCGGGTTGGCATCCAGATCGAAACGCACCGCTGCACCATCGCCGCGTTCGTAGCAGAAGATGGTGAGGTCGTCGGCCGGGCCGTTGGAAAGGTTGTGCGGGACCGCATACGCCTCGCCGAAGCGCAAGGCGTAGTCGAAGGGCTCGATGTTCACCGCCAGGCGTGCGAACTTCTGCTCCATCCCGAACATGCCCAGATCGCGGCGCACGTCCTCGAAGCGATATTGCTGATGGCGCAAGGCGTTCCGCACCACCGAGGATACCTGCGCGAACAAGGTATGGATGGGCTGCTGCGGGTCCATCTTCAGGCGCAGCGAAATGACGTTGGCCACCAGGCCTGCGGTTTGCCGGTAGCGCGCGTTGATGCGGCCGGTCACCGGCATCGCCAGCACCAGGTCCTCGGCACCGGTGCAGCGGTAGTAGTACGCCGCGATCAGCGAAATCAGCATCTGCGGCAGGCTGGCGCCGTACTCCTTGCCCAGCGCGCGCAAACGCACCACCTGCTGCGGCGAGAACTGCCCGGTGCCACGCAATAGCCCGGTGGACAGCTGATTGCCCGGCCGCGCCAGCGTCGCCGGCGGCGGCAGATCGGCCAACTGCTGCATCCAGTATTCGCGATCGCGCTGGAACCGATCGGAGTTGCGATAGTGCTGTTCCATTTCGAGCAGCGACAGTGCACTACCGTACTGCGCAGGCTCCGGCTCCATGTCGGCCACGTAGGCGTTATAGAGCACGGCCATGCGCTGCATCATGACCGACGCGCAATAGCCGTCCATCACCAGATGGCTCACGCATTGCACCCATAGATGATGATCTTCGCCAAGACGGAACACCGCGCAATGCCACAGCGGTCCGTTCTGCAGATCTTCCGGCTTGCGGATTTCTTCGTCGATCCAATGTTCGGCGGCATTACGCGGAGCAGGATCTGAGCTGACGTCGAAGTATGGAATCGTGCCGTTGTACTCGGGCAAGACCACCTGCGAAGGCACGCCCTCGCGCTCGACGATACACAGGCGCAGCGTATCGAACTCGTGCGTCAGCTGCATGCTGGCGCGGATCAGCACCTGGGGATTGAGCGGGCCGAACATTTCCAGTACTTCGGCCAACATCAAGGTATTGTCGGTGTGCAACTTGTTGGCCACCCAAAGGCCACGTTGCGCCTTGGTCAGGGGAAAAACGGGAGAGGCGTCAGCGTGCATTGCGTGCATCCTTCTGATGTGGCGCGCAGTCCGTCGACGCCCCCCAACCGTTATGCGGTCAATGGACGCCGAATCAGCACCTGGCCTTAAGAAACGAGGGGTAAGAAACACCGCCGACGACCGACAATTGCCGGTAATACGCGATGGAAACGCATGATGAAGACGCACAGCACAGCGACTCGCACAATCGAACAACAATGTGCAGGTGACTTGGTTGAAGCACTTGTATCCCGACAAGTTAAACGAACACTAACAATTCGCCCGGGGCCGAAACCGTGCAAAAAATCACGGAAATCGCGTGATACCTAAAATTTTTTCACCGAAGTGTGATTTGAACTAGTGTTCTGGATGCATACATCCGATCAAATTCCGCGCCGCGTCCGGCACATGCCAGCGCCACACCCCGCATACGGCGTGGTCGACGATACCCACAGAATTCAAGGCGAATATGCGCGCACCGCGGCAGATAAAACGCCGCACTGAATAAGACCAATTCCAAATCAGCGTTACTGGAATTAGGTTATTCGGAAAATCACTTTACGAGAGAAAATACGCTTTCAATGCGTCTGCCTCGATAAGCGCGCGCGACCACGCGATGGTCGCCTGACTGTCATCGGCGTGCAGCACACACGCGCGAGAATGGGGCCGGTCCGATTGCAAGGCGTGGCGCAAGGCAAAGCGCAGGCACGTTGTTCGATGCGACCAAGCACGGCGGCATGATGCGCAAGATCGTAGCCGACCTCAGCGCACGTCGGCGCGACAGCGCGTCGCAGGAGCTGCGGCGGCCATGCCGGTGATGTCCCTGCGCGGCGTTTGCGGCGGGAACGCGTGGCAGGTTGCCATGGCTTTGCACAGCCAGCGCTGCGGCGTAGCCCCAGCGCACTGCGGATCAGCCCAGCGGCTCGTCGGAGAGATAGGTGTATCCGGTCAGCCCAGCTTCCAGCGCAGCGCTGAGTTCCTGCGCCCGTTCGGGCGAGAGGTGTGCGGCAGCAATGCGCTCGGCATAGGTGGCGCGCAGCGTGTCCAGCTGATAGCCCACGTAGTCGAGCATCACGTCGGTGGTATCGCCGCGGCGCTGCTGGGCGATACGATAGCCATCGCGATCCACCACGACTTCCACCGCATCGGTATCGCCGAACAGGTTATGGATATCGCCCAGGATTTCCTGATAGGCGCCCACCAGGAAGAAGCCGATGCGATAGCTCTCACCGGCATTCAAACGATGCAGCGGTAGCGAGCTGTCCAGGCTTTCGTTCTCGACATAGGTCTTGACCATGCCGTCGGAATCGCAGGTCATGTCGGCGATGATGCCGCGCCGCTGCGGCGCTTCGTTCAGGCGCTCGATCGGTACGATCGGAAACACCTGATCGATCGCCCACACGTCCGGAATCGACTCGAACACGCTGAAATTGACGAAGTACTTGTCCACCAGCCGCTCGTTGAGCTCATCCAGCACCGGGCGATGGCTCTTCTCGTCGAAGCTCAAACGTGCGCGCACGCCATGTGCGATGGCGTAGAACAGATCGTCGATGCGCGCACGGTGGGTCAGGTCGATCTGGCCCAGCGCATAGGCGCTGAGGCCTTCGGCATGGAAATGCTGGGCTTCCTGGAACAATTCCACCGCCGGGCGCACATCGAGCTCGTCATGGATCTCGCGCAGGTGGCGGATCGCGGCCGGTTCGTCGTCGTGCGCGTCCGGCACGCGGCCTTCCGGCGCCTGTTCCACTTCCGACACGTTGGCGATCAGCACCGCATGGTGCGCCGTCATCGCGCGCCCGCACTCGGTGACGATGCGTGGCGGTGGCAGGCCATGCTCTTCGCAGGCGCTGGCCAGCGGCTGCACGATATTGCTGGCGTACGAATGCAGGCCGTAGTTGATCGAGCAATAGCTGCGCGAGCGCGTGCCTTCGTAATCGATGCCCAGACCGCCACCGACGTCGACATGGCTGATCTTTGCGCCCAGGCGCGAGAGCTCCACGAAATAGCGCGTGGCCTCGCGCATGCCGTTGGCGATGTCGCGCACATTGGAAATCTGCGAGCCCATGTGGAAATGCAGCAGGTTCAGGCTGTCGGCGTACTCGGTGTCGCGCAGCGTCTTCCACAGGTCCAGCACCTGGCGCGGCGAGAGACCGAACTTGGCCTTGTCGCCACCGCTGTTCTGCCACTTGCCCGCACCCAGCGAGGCCAGGCGCATGCGCACGCCCAGGCCGGGCTTGACGTCCAGCGCGCGTGCTTCTTCCAGCACCAGGGTCAGTTCGGAAGGCTTTTCGATGACGATGAAGGTCTGCAGGCCGAGTTTGCGGCCGATCAGCGCCAGGCGGATGTATTCGCGGTCCTTGTAGCCGTTGCACACGATCAGCCCGCCCGGACGCGACAGCGCCAGCACCGCCATCAGTTCCGGTTTGCTGCCCGCTTCCAGCCCGAAGCCCTCACCGTGGTGGCTGGCCAGGGTGCCGGCCACGCCGCGATGCTGGTTGACCTTGATCGGATACACGGCCGTATAGCCGCCGGCGTAATCCCACTCCGACTGCGCCTGCGCAAACGCTGCCTGCAGCTTGCCCAGGCGTTGGCCCAGGATGTCCGGGAAGCGCACCAGTAGCGGCAGCTTGGCACCGGCAGCGCGCGCGGCATCGACCACCTCGGGCAGCGACACCGCCGGACCATCGGCGGTCGGGGTGACCACCACGTGTCCGGCAGCGTTCACATCGAAATACCCGTCGGCCCAGTGCGGGATCGAATAGGTCTTGCGGGCTTGGTCGAGGGACCAATCGCTCATTTCGCTGTCTCGGCTGGAATAAAAAAGGGCGTGAAGTGTAACGCCTGGCATGCGCAGGGTCCGTTACAATCCGCGCCGACTTCACGCCCCTCTCCTGGTTGGAGCGGGGTTGGCGTGGGTCAGGCACTGCGCAGTTTGGCTGCGCGAGGCCGTGCCCGACCCTCATCCGGCGCTTTGCGCCACCTTCTCCCGCTGGGAGAAGGAACAGCCCACTTCTTTTTTAGGACTTTGCATGAGCGCCAACGACAACTGGTACATCGAACACTTCCAGCCCACCGGCTCGGCGATCGGCTTCCGCATCAGCGGCAAGCTGGACGAGGTGCAGTCCCCGTTCCAGAAGATCGAGATCTACCAGACCACCGATTGGGGCAAGCTGATGCTGATCGACGGCGCGGTGATGCTCACCAGCCGCGACAATTTCTTCTACCACGAGATGATCAGTCACCCGGCACTGTTCACCCACCCCGCGCCCAAGCGCGTGGTGATCATCGGCGGCGGCGACTGCGGCACGCTGCGCGAGGTGCTCAAGCACCCGGGCGTGGAAAGCGCCACCCAGTGCGATATCGATGAGCAGGTCACCCGCATGTCGGAGAAGTATTTCCCCGAGCTGTGCGATTCAAACCACGACGCGCGCGCCGAACTGCTGTTCGACGATGGCGTGGCCTATATGGCCAATTGCCCGGCCGGCAGCGTGGACATCGTGATCGTCGATTCCACCGACCCGGTGGGCCCGGCCGAAGGCCTGTTCAACAAGGCCTTCTACGAGAGCTGCTTCAAGGCCTTGAAGGACGACGGCATCCTGGTGCAGCAGTCCGAATCGCCGCTGGCGCTGCTGGACCTGATCAATGAAATGCGCACCGAAATGGGCAAGGCCGGCTTCCAGTCGTTCAAGACCCTGCCGTTCCCGCAGCCGTGCTACCCCACCGGCTGGTGGAGCGTGACCATGGCCAGCAAGCAGGCCAAGGCCGATTTCGCGTTCCGCCAGGACGCTGCGCAGGCCAAGGGTTTCGACACTCTGTACTACACCGCCCATCTGCACACCGGCGTGCTGGTTGCCCCGCCGTTCGTGGCCAAGGCGCTGGGCGAGTAATCGCGGCTGGCCGAGCATGGCCAGCAAGTGCAGACAGCAGGTGTGAATCGTGGCGCTTGAATGGACGCGGCGGGTTCCAGCGACCGGCCGCGCCCGCTTGGCGGTGATCCGCAACCGGTTTGGGAGTTTTCTGCATGACATGGCCTGCGTGCCTACAGCGCGCGGGCCGGTGGGTCAGCGCAACGATTTAGGTCTGGTCACGCAACGCTGGTCGAGTGTAGGCCGCTGCGCGACTAGCAGCCTTCTGGAGCGGCGAGCCACCGACAGCGCCGCCGTGCGATGGACGCGTCGATGGGTCGCGGCCGCTGATGCGTCACTGCTGCGATCTATGGGCCGTGGTATGTGAAGCCGACCAATGCGCGGAGGTACTGCGCACGCTATAAGCGCGCCAGCACTTCTGTCTTCTTGGCGTCGAATTCGTCCTGCGTGATCAGCCCCGCATCCAGCAGTTGCTTGAGCTTGCTCAACACCTGCACCGGATCGTCGGACGCAGGAACGGCGCTGGCCTGCGATGGCATTGCTGCGCCGTGCGTACCAGGCGCATGCACCACCACGCCACCGGCCGCCGCGCGCAACTTGTCGATCTCCAGCTGCTGGCGCTTTTCGTACGCGGATTCTTCCACCTGCTGCGCATAGGCGTACACGCGCCGCGCCTGTTTCTTGGGCAGACTGTCGATGGAGGCGTAGGCGCCCTGCGTGGTGCGGCACATGATGGTGGCTCCGAGCATCTGCTCGCTCATGTGCACATCGAGCACCTCGCGCCAGGGGAAATCGCGGAACGTCATGCCAAGCAGCTTTGGGTAGACCACGATGAAGCGGCGGTTGGTCAGCACCACCGCATCCGGCGAGAAGTTCATCACCATTTTCTTCTGCACGGCGATGTACTCGACCTGCTCGTCGCGGGTCAGCAACTCGGTGATCCTGGGCAGGATCTTGCCCACCGCCACCGGGTCCTGTTCGTCTGTCAAAAACTGCGCCAATGCGTCCATCTGCCCTCGCCCACGGCTGAATCAGTGCGTTGACCAGGACACTACAGCAAGCCGCATGGATGGCTGTGCAATGCCGACAACCGTTTGCGGTGCAGCTTCAAATGGATTTTGCTGTCCGCCGCATAGCGGTTGCATGCGGCATGACGCAGAAGGGCGAGCGCTGCCGCCCGCCCTTCTTTACCATTGGCCCGCATCAAAAGCGGATCTCGGCTCCGAAACTCAGCACTTCCGCACGATTGATCGTGAGGTCTTCGTAGTCGTCGTAATACTCATCAGCGTAGACGTAATTCGTGTAGAGCGCGCTCAAGCTGACGTGCTTGCCGATATCCACACCGAGACCAGCGCCCACGTACGCACCATAGACGCGCTCGTTGTAGTCCTCACCTTTCGCCGTACCGCCCCAATAGCCCAGCCGCACAAGCGCAAATACCGGGGCATCGCCGAAGTTGAAGCGCGCCGTTCCACCGAGGCTGCCGAAATCCACGTTTGGAATGACAACAAAGCCGTCCGCGTCCTTGGAACCATCCACTTTCCCGGTTGCGGCTTCGATGCCGATCAATGTGACCGGACCTGCGCGCCAGCGGTAGCCGACGTTGAAGCCCTGCATATCCTGCTTGCCATTTTCAAACACCTTGGCTTTGCCGCTCTGCACACCAAGGAACAGTCCGTTTTTGAGGCGTTGCTCTTCTTCGCGCGGTGGCGCCGATACGTCGGCAGGCGCGACAGGCGTTGCCTCTGCCGACGTCCGCTCGGTCACCGTACTGAATTCGCCGGACGCACCAGGTTGGCCGGAGCCGCTTCCACCCACAGCGGCCGGCGCTCCGCCAACGTCCGCTTGCGCCGGGCGCGACGATGGCGCTGCAGGCGCGGTGGCGCCCTGGGTGACGGTCTGCTGCTTTTGCTGTTGACGGTAGCTGTCCCATCCGCGCGACAACGACTGCGCCGAGGCCTGAGCCGTGACGCCGAATGCCGTGCAAGCCAACAGCAGTGTTGCGGTCCTTTTCATTGCATCCCCAATGAGTCGTCCTCCATCGTTTCCGCATCCTTGCGCATGCAGGTGGCAACCTGACGGCGTCTGGAAGCGGCGCAGTTGCGGTCGCATCGGGGGCTTCCCGGCATCACCGGATGTCGCGCGACATCGAGCCGGGCACTGCCCAAAGAGCGTGCCCGTGCCAACGCGTATGCGGCCCCCTGACCGCAGCCGGCACAGTGTATGGAGTCTCAGCCCGTGTCAAGAAGCAGCGTGACCGCCACCGCACCCCGGGCGTGTGAACTGACAGGCCTCGCCTAGAGGAGGCGCAGCGCTGGCGATACGAACAAGTCGCCTGCATCGGCATTGCCTGCATGTACGCGCTGGCACATGCCACTGTATCGAATCGCGACTTCCGCCAAACGCCTGATTCCAAAAGCCGTTCCACTCCCGGAACATTTCATTTGTTAAATAAATATAATTTCAATACCCGCAAGCTCTAAAATTGGGCAGACCGATCCCTCGCGATCACAGTGAACCTGCGCAACGCGTGACCTCTCCGCGCCGCCAAGGTCTGGAGAACTGCCATGCATTACCAGCCGCTGGACGTGTCCAGCCTGCACCTCGTCACTCCCGTTCTACTCAAGCAAGGCACCCGGCTGCTCGAGCCGGACGTCTACCGCACTCATGTGAACGGGCAACCGGCGGTGGTCAAGGACTACGGCCGCTATCGCCGCACATTGCTGGCGCCCATTGCGCGGTTGATGGTGCGCCACGAGGCCAGCATGCTGCGGCAGTTGCAGGGCTGGCGGCACGCACCGGCCCTGCTCGGCACGCTGGGCGGGCTGGCGCTGGGCATGGAATTCATTCCAGGCGACACGCTCAGCGCCAGCACCGTCGTGGGCCAGGAGGTCTTCCAGCAATTGCAGCAGGCGCTACGCCGGCTGCATGCGTTCGGCATCACCCATAACGATCTGCATGGCACCAATGTGGTGGTCAGTGCGGGAGTGCCGGTGCTGATCGATTTCACTTCGGCATGGCGATTCCCGCGCTGGCTGCGGCGCGGCACGCTGGCACGTCAGCTGCAACGTAGCGACGTGGCCAACTTTCAGAAAATGCGCCATCGCCTTGCTGGCATCGCACCGAGTGTCGACGAATCGGCACGCAGTGCGGAACCGCGCTGGATACATGTAATCCGTAGCGGCTGGAAGCGGCTGTATCCACGTTTGAAAGGCAAGGCGTGATCAGCGCTGCTGACGAAAGGCGACCGAGCACGCCGTTACGCTCGACTGCTGCGCTGAGTCGTCGGTTTGATCCGTAGCGCGGACATCCTTCGAGCGCGCCATGCCACGTGCTGCGAGGCAGATGGCAATGGCGCTGCCGTGTTTGCATGCACCGCGACGCGAACCATTCCCCATGCGCGCCGCGGTGTTTCTGCACTACCCCATCACTTTGCTGCTGCCGAATCAGTCACTGCCGCCTGGCGATAGGCGATCAAGTGCGGTGCCTGCGCGATGAAGCGGTCCAGCACGCCGTCGGCGATCTTGACCGGGCCGCCGAAGCGCGTGGCGCCGGGAATCGATGGGATCTGGCTCGCGACGGCGGCGATCGCAGCCGCCTCGGCAAACAACGCGGGCGTCTGCGTGTCGCCGCGATTGGCCGCATCCAGCCCGGCTGCCGTCTTCTGCAGCGCATGGCCCCAATCTTCCATTGCCTCCAGCCAGGGGCGCGATTGCTCGGCAAAGCCCTTGTCGGCCACGCCGTTGCGGATGATCTGCGGTGCCGCAGCCATTTCGTCGGCAGTGCGTGCCAGTTCGGCAATCGCCTGCGTGCGTGTTGCCGCATCGCCAAGCGCGACTGCCTCGCGTACATGATCGAGCACGGCCTTCAAGCGTGGCGCCTGTTCCTGCCACGGCTGGCTGCCAAAGGTTGGCGCCAAGTGCTGGGTGTCGAAGAAGGTCAGCAGGGCCGCAGCGACACGCGCATCGCCGCCGGCAAGATCGCGCGCCGCCGCGTGCCAGGTGCGTTGCGCGTCGTAGTCCTTGTCGTTCCAGGCGAACGCGGCCACACCCATCACCGCGACGCGGCTGGGCACTTCCTGGTTCATCGGGTTGGAGACGATGCCCGACAACTCGGCCGACAGACCCGCCTCGCGCCGCGCATACGGCGCCATCAGCAGGCGCCCGGCCGAGGTTTCGAAGTCGTTGACCGGGTAGTTGTCCCACAGCAGCGTCCTGCGGCCGAACGCCTTGGTGGCCGCGCGCGCATCGGGGATGGAAATGGCCGGCGGCACCACGTCGGTGCCGGTCCACTGCACCACGATCTTCGGGTCCAGATGCTTGCGCAGCGCTTCCTTGTACGGGCTCTCTTTGGCGTCGTAGTACTCGGTCGGCACCATGATGAGTTCGGAGGCCGCATCGTGGCGCGCGACCAGATCCGCCTGCACCAGATTGAGCAGATGCGACTGCGCGATACCGGCCGCCTGCGCGCCGGATTCGCCGAAGGTGGTCTTGTCGCGTTCGCAATTCCACTTGGTGTATTCGATGTCGTCCAGCGCCACGTAGAAGCTGCGCACGCCCAGCGCGCGGAACGCATCGAACTTGCGCAACAAGGCCTTGGCATCGGCCGGATCGGAGAAGCACACCGTGGGGCCAGGCGAAATCGCATAGACGAAATCGACGTGATTACGCTTGGCGGTGGCGGCCAGTTGGCCGAGCGCCTTCAAGGTCGCCTTCGGGTACGGCTCGCGCCAGCGATCGCGCGCGTAAGGGTCGTCCTTCGGGCTGTAAATGAAGGTATTAGCCTTGGTGCGGGCGAGGAAATCGATGTGCTTGCTGCGATCGCTCATCGACCACGGCGCGCCGTAGAAGCCTTCGATGGTGCCGCGGATCGGCATGGACGGGTAATCCTGGATCGTCAGCGTCGGGATGGCCGGCCGCTCGACCAGCTGCCGCAGCGTCTGCGCCGCATGAAACAGGCCATCGTCATCGTGGCCGGCCAGCGTGATCAGGCTGCCGCGATCGCGCGCAACGCTGGCCAGCGTGTAGCCTTCCTTATGGGTGTCCTGCGTCGCCTTGCTGCGCGTTAGCGCATCGCGCACCACTGCCTCATCGCCGGTGCCGAGCACGATGTACGGGCGTTCCAGGGTGGCAGGCAGGCGTGTGGCGGTCGCAATCTTGGCGACGCCGGCGCCATCGAGAATGCTGCGCACCAGCGCCACCGTGGCCTTGTCCGCGCCAGGGGCGACCACCAGCACCGCCGAGCGGCCCAAGGTGACGGTGGCACCATCCAGCGTGATCGAGACCGGAGTCGGATAGATCGCCGGCTGGGTGACCGGTTCGGTGACCGATTGCGCCAACGCAGGGGCAGCCAGGCCCAGCGCCACCAAGACCGAAAGCAGGCGCACGCCCGGCTTGCTGTTGCGTCGCTTCATTCTCGAACTCCGGTATTGGAATGGTATTACGCCCTAGGGTAGGCAAGTCGCGCGACGGCGACAAGCGCGGCCGGAATTTCAATTTGGCCAATACCTGGATTGGCCTGCGGTGACATCAACCTGCCTCTGCATCGCAGTCCAGAAAGTGCGTCAGCGATAGGTGGCGGTATTGAAATGGTATGAAACAACGGGTGGTAGCGCCGTCGCGCCTGGCAGCGGCCTTGCCCGTAGGCGCACAGCCGCGCATCCGCTGCGGTGATGCGCGCCACCGTCAATACACTGAGCGCATGCGGCGCACGCCGCATGGCTTAAGCGGCCCGGTTCCCTGCGGTCGGTGCAACTGCAATACGCCTGATCCAGCACCGCTGGCTGCATCGCCGGCTCAGCAATACGGCCCCCGCTATCGACGTTGCGCGGGCCGAGGGCATCGAACCCCTCGTCGCCCACCACACACCTGGCAAGCACCAAGCGCCAGGTTGCGAACTACAACGCGTCGCTATCCAGCTCGCCGGTACGGATGCGTACCACCGTGCCCAGGTCGTATACGAACACCTTGCCGTCGCCGATCTTGCCGGTACCGGCCGCTCCGACGATCGCGTCGACCACGCGCTCGGCCTGGTCGTCGGTCACCGCCACTTCGATCTTCACCTTGGGCAGGAAATCGACCACGTATTCGGCGCCGCGATACAGCTCGGTGTGGCCTTTCTGCCGGCCGAAGCCTTTGACCTCGGTCACCGTGATGCCCGCCACCCCGCAGCCGGCGAGTGCTTCGCGCACATCGTCGAGCTTGAACGGTTTGACGATGGCCATGATCATTTTCATCGGTGCAGGTCCCAGGGCATGACGGCCGCGCAGCATACCGTGGACGGGCGCAACACTCATCCAACCCGCGCGCTGCCATCACCGCGGACGACGGCCGAATGGGACTATCCTTACCGCCTGCCGACTGCCTTGCCGATGTCCCGCGTGTCCCGGCCTGCACTAGGCTTCCTACGGACCTGCGGAGAACACCATGATCGATTTCAACCAGCTCGACGACCTCGCCCGCCGCCTCAGCGACCTGGTGCCGCCGGGCCTGCGCCAATCGCGCGAAGAACTGCAGAGCACGTTCAAGGGCGCGTTGCAGGCCGGCCTGGGCAAGCTGGACCTGGTCACCCGCGAAGAGTTCGATGTGCAGCGCGCGGTCTTGCTACGCACCCGCGAAAAACTCGACGCACTGGAGCAGGCCGTCGCCGCACTGGAAACACGCGCCCCCGGCGCGCCGCCTGCCGCACCGCCCACCACCACCACCTGAGCGAAGGCCACCACCATGAGTCTGGCGCTGGTGCACAGCCGTGCCCGCGTGGGGGTGCATGCGCCTGAGGTTCGGGTGGAAGTGCATCTCTCCGGCGGGCTTCCCTCTACCCAGATCGTGGGCCTGCCCGAAGCGGCAGTGCGCGAATCGCGCGAGCGCGTACGCGCTGCCCTGCTGTGCGCACAGTTCGAATTCCCCGCCCGGCGCATCACCATCAACCTGGCACCGGCTGATCTACCGAAAGAAGGCGGCCGGTTCGATCTACCGATCGCCCTCGGCATCCTGGCTGCCAGCGGGCAGATCGACCGCCAGGCCCTGGCCGATTACGAATTCCTCGGCGAGCTTGCGCTTACCGGCGAGCTGCGTGGTGTCGACGGCGTGCTGCCCGCGGCGCTGGCGGCCGCGCAGGCCGGGCGACGGCTGATCGTCCCGCTCGCCAACGGTGCCGAAGCCGCCATCGCCGGGCACGTCGAAGCCTTCACCGCGCGCACCCTGCTGGACGTCTGCGCCACGCTCAACGGCAGCCAGAAAGCGCCCGCCGCCGAGCTGGCAGTGCAGGCGCTCGGCGCACGCGCCCTGCCCGATATGGCCGACGTGCGCGGGCAACCGCACGCACGTCGCGCGCTGGAAATCGCCGCTGCCGGTGGGCACCATCTGTTGCTGGTCGGCAGCCCCGGTTGCGGCAAGACGCTGCTGGCTTCGCGCCTGCCTGGTCTATTGCCCGAAGCCAGCGAAGCAGAAGCACTGGAAACCGCTGCAATCACCTCGATCAGCGGCCGTGGGCTGGATCTGGCCCGCTGGCGGCAACGGCCGTACCGCGCCCCGCATCACACCGCCAGCGCAGTGGCCCTGGTCGGCGGCGGCACGCATCCGCGCCCCGGCGAGATCTCGCTGTCTCACAACGGCGTGCTGTTCCTGGACGAATTGCCCGAATGGCAACGGCAAACCCTGGAAGTCTTGCGCGAGCCCTTGGAGTCGGGCGTGGTCACGATCGCGCGCGCGGCGCGCAGCGTGGATTTTCCGGCGCGCTTTCAATTGGTCGCCGCCATGAATCCCTGCCCGTGCGGCTGGGCAGGCGATGGCAGCGGGCGCTGCCGCTGCAGCAGCGACAGCATCCGCCGCTACCGCAGCCGCATCTCCGGCCCGTTGCTGGACCGCATCGATCTGCATGTCGAAGTGCCACGCCTCCCTCCGCAGGCGCTGCGCAGCGGCAACCTCGGTGAAGACAGCGCCAGCGTACGTGCCCGCGTGGTCGCCGCGCGACAACGACAGCTTGCACGTGGTGCGCTGCCCAATGCGCAACTGGACCAGGCCGACACCGACCGCCATTGCCGTCTGCAACACGACGATCAGGTGCTGCTGGAGCGCGCCATCGAACACCTGCAGCTGTCCGCACGCTCGATGCATCGCATCCTGCGCGTTGCGCGCACCATCGCCGATCTCGACGACAGCGCAGACATCGCCACACGCCATCTCACCGAAGCGATCGGCTACCGCAAACTGGATCGTGCGCTTGGCGCCGCCAGCGCGGCGTAGCGCGCTCGTCCGGTCAACCGGGCCGCGATCCGCAAGCCATGCGCGGGCGTGCCACCCTGGTACTGCAGAGCGCCCGCTTTGCCAGGACGTTATGCCGGTGCCGGTGCCGGTGCCGGTGCCGGTGCCGGTGCCGGTGCCGGTGCGCAACATCATTCGCCGCCGCGGTGTTCATCGCATGCAGCCAATTGATCGGTCACGCGGCATCGGCCCACGAGCGGCATCGTGCCAACGCCAATACGCACCGAGCCGATGCTCTCACGCACGCCCGTCCTTGCTGCACGGCCGCTCGCGCCGCATCCCAACATGCATTTCATGGCGCGACACGTACAACAGGCGCCACTCCATTGTGCTGAGGCCTGTATGAGCCACCATCCCGAACTCGCCACTGTCCCTTCGCTGGATCTGAATCGCTACCTAGGCACGTGGTACGAAATCGCCCGCCTGCCGACCCGCTTCGAGGATGCGGACTGCACCGATGTGTCGGCGCACTACACCCTGGAAGACGACGGCAGCGTGCGCGTCCAGAATCGCTGTTTTACCGCGGAAGGCGAGCTGGAAGAAGCGATCGGCCAGGCGCGCGCCATCGACGACACGCACAGCCGGCTGGAAGTGACCTTCCTACCCGAGGGTCTGCGCTGGATCCCTTTTACCAAAGGCGACTACTGGGTGATGCGCATCGATGCCGATTACACCGCCGCACTGGTCGGCAGCCCGGATCGCAAATACTTATGGCTACTTGCACGGTTGCCGCAGCTGGACGAAAACATCGCCCAGGCCTATCTGGCGCATGCACGCGAACAAGGCTTCGACCTAGCGCCGCTGATCCACACCCCGCACACCGGGCGGCTGACCGAGCAACCGCTTCCGTAGGGGATTCCGACTAGTTGGTACGTCGTCAGGCCGGCGACCACAGCGCCGCTGCGCCTCACTACAACGGTAGCGGCGTCGATGCACTGACCAACGCACGACAGGCATCTAATGCTCGCAACGACCACCCAGACGACACTCGCCCACCGACGCCATCACCATGCCTAATGGCATGGCGACCCGGCGCCCTGGCCCTGGCCCTGGCCTTGGCCGTTCTTCCATCGCGCAGGCCAGCGTTCCAGTCCCCCTCAATCGTCGAGCGTGCCGAGATCCTTGGCAGCGGCCTGTGCACCTTCCAGGCTGTCGAACGCCACGCCGGTGTCGCCGACCACGTACTTGGTCAGCTCGCCGTCGCGTGTTGTTTCCAGCATCTTGAAGATCGGCACCGCATCGGTGCCGCCGACGCGTTCTTTCTGCGTTGTCATGGGTGATTCCTCCAGTAAAAGCGCCCTGCGTGGGACCGGTGTCCCGTCGCTCCCGGGCGGGAGCGCAGACGATTGGACCCTAGCGCGGCAGTGCGTGCAGTCGCGTGAATCCGCAGGCGGCCCCGACTGCCAGGATGCGACGCAGGACGATCGGAAAAAAATCACGGCCGCTTCGCTCCGCAAACGCGCGCAATGCACGCGTGTGTCGTACATTCGCGACGTGCAGCCTCATCAGTCCATGCCGTGTGTCACCAATCGCTACGTGCGCCACGTTCGCGCGCGCTCCGGTTGGCGTGCACCTTCCATCTGCCAAAGCCTGCGTTGGCGGCATTTCTGCAGGGGCCATGCGTGAACCGGCAGCGCAGCCGTCGCGGGTGGTGAGGTGAAGCGCCAACGCATCATCAGTGTCACCGTGCTGCTGGTGTTGCTGAGCGCAACGCTGCCGATCGGCCTGTCCTACTACCTGGCCTGGCGACTGGCGTTGGCGCGCGAAGAGGGCAGGCTGAGCCAGCTGGCTGCGCTGTCGATCCGGCGCACTGAAACCGCCTTCGACGAGGCGCATGGCATATTGTTGAGCATGGCCGCCTCGCGGTTGCCACCGTGCTCGCCCGCGCACCTGGCGCAGATGCGCGCCTTGGTGCTGACCAGCCACTACATCGTCGAGCTGGGGCGCTTTCAACAAGGTCGTCTCAGCTGTACGTCATGGGGCCAACTGCGCAACACCATTCCGCAGCGCACGGCCGATTTCGTGGTCAAGCGCGGCATCTCGGTGACCACGCGGCTGCTGCCATTGGCCAATCCGCAGCGTCCGCTGATGGCGCTGCAACTGGGCGAATACAACGTCCTGATCAACCCCGACACGCTGGCCGACATCAATATTCCGCCTGGCCTGCAACTGGCGATCGGCACGCCGGACGGACAGATTCTCAGCAGTACCGGCACCGCCGCCGAACACTTGCTGATCGACCCCACGGCCAAGCGCGAGCCAGGCGATCTCATGCTGTCGCAGGTGCTGTTCGGGCGCGACCGTCGTGGCGATTGGTCCGCGGTGGTCACCGAGCCGGTGGCCTATCTGCGCGGCCCACTGGCGGCGGCGCGGTGGCAGTTGGTGCCGGTTGGCATCGCCATGGCACTGCTGCTGGTCGGTGCAGTGCTGTGGGTCTCGCGGCGGCGGCTGTCGCCACTGGCGCGGCTGGGAATCGCCGTGCAGCGCGGCGAGTTCATCGTGCACTACCAACCGATCATTGCGCTCGATAGCGGTGCCTGTGTCGGTGCCGAAGCGCTGGTGCGCTGGCAGCAGCCCGACGGCGTGCTGGTGCCACCGGACGCCTTCATCCCCCTGGCCGAACAAAGCGGCCTGATCCTGCCGATCACCGATCTGGTGGTGGCCGAAGTCCTCCGCGAACTCGGCCCCACCCTGGCCGCCGATCCAGCGCTGCACGTGGCCATCAATGTCTCCGCCGACGACATCAAGAGCGGCCGCGTGCAGGGCGTGCTGGCGCAGGCGTTGCGCGGCACCGGGGTAGACAGCGGCCAGCTGTGGGTGGAGGCGACCGAACGCAGCCTGATGGACATCGATGCGGCACGCGCCACCATCACCCATCTGCGCGGTGCCGGCCACACGGTGTCCATCGACGATTTCGGCACCGGCTATTCGAGCCTGCAGTATCTGCAGGGCTTGCCGCTGGACGCGTTGAAGATCGACAAATCGTTCGTGGACACCATCGGCACCCATTCGGCCACCAGCGCCGTGACCGCGCACATCATCGAGATGGCCAAGACGCTACGGCTGCGCACCATCGCCGAAGGGGTCGAGCGGCAGGAACAGCTCGATTATCTGCGCGCCCATGGCGTGGATCTGGCGCAGGGCTGGCTGTTCTCGCGCGCGTTGCCGGCCACTGGTTTCATCGCCTATCACGCACAGGCGCGCAGCGCGACGCAGTAAAATCGGCAACAAAAAAGGCCGCCATTGGCGGCCTTTCGATGTCGATCACGCGTTGTGCAATCCGATTACGCGCTCTGCAATGCACCACTGCTCTGCCGCACCGGCTTGGGCCGGCTCGGAAAGGCATGGCGCACGATCCGCCACATCACCTGGCCGAACTGGCGCGGCAGCGAGCCGGTGTTGTAGTGCTGGCCGTAGCGCGCACAGACCTGCTTCACTTCGACGGCGATCTGCGCATAGCGATTGGCCGGCAGGTCCGGATAGAAGTGATGCTCGATCTGGTGGCTCAGATTACCCGACAGCACGTTCATCAGCTTGCCGCCGATGAGGTTGGACGAACCACGCAGCTGACGCAGATACCAGTGGCCACGCGATTCGTTGCGGATGGATTCCTTCGGGAACACTTCTGCATCGGCGGTGAAGTGGCCACAGAAGATGATCACGAACGTCCAGATGCTGCGCAGCACGTTGGCGGCCAGGTTGCCCAGCAGCACGGTCAGGAAGAACGGGCCGGCCAGCAGCGGAAACACGATGTAGTCCTTGAGCATCTGGCGCCCCATCTTGCGGCCGACCGGCAGGAACGAGGCGCGCAATTCGGCCGCCTTCATCTTGCCGGCGAACCAACGGCCCAGACGCAGGTCCTGGATCGCCACGCCCCATTCGAACAGCAGCGCGAACACCACCGCGATGAACGGCTGCAGCAGGTAGAACGGGCGCCAGCGCTGCTCGGGGAAGATCCGCAGCAGGCCGTAGCCGATGTCATCGTCCATGCCGCGCACGTTGGTGTAGGTGTGGTGCTTGAAGTTATGCGTCTTGCGCCAGTTGTCGCCGGTGGCAACGATGTCCCACTCGTAGGTGTTGCCGTTGAGTTGCGGGTCGCCCATCCAGTCGTACTGACCGTGCATGACGTTATGGCCCAGCTCCATGTTCTCCAGGATCTTGGACAACGCCAGCAGCAGCACGCCGGCGATCCAGGCCGGGATCAGCACGCTGTGCACGAATGCGCCCAGGAACAGCAACGCACGACCGGCCACGCCGGTCCAGCGCACGGCGGCCACGATGCGGCGGATGTAGCGCGCATCGGCAGCGCCCACCTGGCTCAGCACGCGCGCGCGGATGGCATCGAGTTCGTCGCCGAAAGACTGCAGTTCGGCAGCGGACAAGGCACGGTTATGGACTCGGCTCATGAAGATTCCTTACAGATCCAGGATCAGGTCGGTGCTCGGCGCACTGATGCACAGGCGCACCTGTGCGGTGGGTTCGTTGCTGCGCTCACCGGTCAACAGATGCCGGGTGGTGCCGGATTGGCGCGGGCAGGCGCAGGTATTGCAGATGCCCATGCGGCAGCCGTGTTTGGGCCGCAGGCCCTGCGCTTCCAGCCCTTCCAGCAGCGACTGGCCGCGCGGCAGGGTCAGGGTACGGCCGCTGCGTGACAGTTGGACCTGCACCTGCCCGGTCTCGGCCTCATCCAGTGCCGGCACGCTGAAGGCTTCGGCCTGAAATGCAGCCACGCGTCCCTGCAGACGTTCGCGCGCGGCCTGCACGAAACCGCCCGGCCCGCAGGCCATCACATGGCGCTGGTCCAGCGCGGCAATCTGGTCCAACGAATAGGTGTCCACGCGTTCTGCAGGCGTCTCGCCTTCGCGGGTGGTCAGCAGTTGCACACGCAGGCGCGGATGCGCCGCAGCCAGCGCGGCGAATTCGTCGACAAAGCAGGCTTCGTCGCGCTGGCGCACCCAATACAGCAGGTCCACGTCCATCGGCATGCCGGCTTGCGCGGCGGCCTGCAGCAACGCACGCATCGGCGTGATGCCGGAGCCGGCGGCCAACAGCAGGAGCGGGGTAGGCGTGGTCGGCAACAGCATGTCACCGAAGGCCGGGGCTAGCGACACCACCGTGCCCAAGGCCGCATCGCGCGCCAGGAAGCGGCTCACCAGCCCACCCTCGATGGCCTTGACGGTAATCGCCAGCCGGCCGTCGGCCAGCACCGTGGGGCTGTAGCTACGCAACAGGCGGCGGCCGTCGATCTCCACGCCCAGACTCACATGCTGGCCGGCCTGCAGGCCGCGCCAGTGGCCGTTGGGCTGCAACACCAGGGTCACCGCGTCACGACTGGCCGGGATGCGCTGGACCAGGCGCGCCACCGGCTGTTCGAGTGTCCACAACGGGTTGAGCCGGGTCGCCCAAAAATCGAACAGTTCCGGCGACACCAGCCGGCGCGCCAGGCGTGCCGGCAGCGGGGACTTGGACTTGCGAGGAGAGGCCAGGTTCATGGGTCGCACTATACGCATGCATGCACAGCCGTGTATACACTTGTATATTGCCAGAGGGGCTATGATTCAGGCCCACGCCCGGCTGCAGCCTCATGACCTCTATCGCCCTGCCTTCCCACGACGCGCCGCCGTCCCGCAAGCCGGCGATTTCACGGGAAGATCTCATCGCTGCAGCGCTGTCCTTGATTGGCCCGCACCGCAGCCTGTCCACGCTGAGCCTGCGCGAGGTGGCACGCGAGGCGGGTATCGCGCCGAACAGCTTCTATCGCCAGTTCCGCGACATGGACGAGCTCGCCGTCGCCTTGATCGACCTGGCCGGGCGTTCGCTGCGCACCATCATCGGCCAGGCGCGCCAGCGCGCCACCTCCACCGACCGCAGCGTCATCCGCGTCTCGGTCGAAGCCTTCATGGAACAGCTGCGCGCCGACGACAAGCTGCTGCACGTGCTGCTGCGCGAAGGCGCGGTGGGCTCGGACGCTTTCAAGCAAGCAGTGGAGCGCGAACTCACCTATTTCGAAGACGAGCTGCGCGTAGACCTGATTCGCCTGGCCGCGGCCGACAACGCCAAGCTGCACGCTCCTGCCCTGGTGTCCAAGGCGATCACCCGGTTGGTGTTTGCGATGGGCGCGGTGGCAATGGATTCCCCGCCGGAAAAAGACCCCGAGCTGATCGAGCAGATCTCGCAGATGCTGCGCATGATCCTCACCGGCGCGCGCACCCTGGGCACGCACGCTGGCTGATCGTCTGCACTGACGTTGGCGCGCGCGTTGGCGTGCGGTTGAAAGGGACATCGCAGGCGGTCGGCGTTGTGCCAGACGACGGATCTTCAGCGACGTGGCGGGCACGGCATCGGCCTTGCGAGCCACCCTGATCCAACATGTCAGACCTCGCGTCACTGGGCGACATGCGGGCGCGCAGCACGCGCGATGAGGTGTCATCCCGTCTGCCATCGGCACATCGTCCTCTTTGCGAGGCGAAACTGGCCCGCAGCACCGACGCGCGACGCCTCGCCCAATGCTCCGCATGCGGCACCTCGGCGAAGCATCTGACTGCCCCATTCTCTCGAAGCGATGGAAGCATCGCAGGAGACGGCTTCCGTAGCCTACGAAAACCACGAGGCAGCACGCAGCATGAGCGCGTCCAGTGTGTAGCTTGGGCATGGGTCACGCGACACACTGGCCAACAGCACGCCGCTTGAATTGCGTGACGATTGCTCGCCGCGCGCAGGGCTGGCTCGCTTGATCCTGGTTTTCGAAATCGTGTCATCGCCTGCGTCGACCATCCCACGCAAGGGGTATGGCCTGCTACCGCTACGCGGTTTTGATTCTGTTTCCGACTTCCGAATCCGACCACCAGACAGATAATCCGAAAAATAATTGCATAAAGTGCTTGCATCACTAAAAAGACACGGGTAATGTTCGCGCCCTCGGCAGCCACGCCTGCACGTTTACCCAATCGATCTCATGTTCCTGCTCAACTCCGCCACATTCAATCGACTGCCCGGCGCGCACCGCGCGGCATCGTTTGTGCGCACGAAGAAAGCAGACGTGCGCATCACCCTCTTCGACTGATGTCCTGACAAGGAGATCGGTCACCCGATCTCCGAGGCAAGCGAACGCCCTCGGATGCTGCATCCGGGGGCGTTTTCGTTATGCGTTCGCACCGACTCTTGCGGATGACCTTCCAGGCACCCGGGCATGGACTGCCCGACAACACGGACGTAGCACGCGATGAGGCGCGAAAGCGCTGTGCCCTGGTGCCGGGCACGGGTAGCGCGTGGTCATGCGCATACAAGAATTACCGTTGAATAAACGGTAATCAGAAACATTGCGGAAGATATTCAGCGGCCTGGAGTTTATTCCAGCTGGTGCGCGCGGCGATGCCGTGGCGTATACCGAACTCTTTCTCATGTTTCTCGTTACGGGTATCGGCTCCTGGTGGAGCGGCGGCGCAAGCCGTAGGCCTGGTTCAATTCCGGAATACCCACCACTGGATAGCTCAATTGGTAGAGCAGCAGATTTGCAATCTGTTAGTCGCGGGTTCGAATCCCGCTCCATGCATGATCTTTCGGTCATTCCTCGGGACGCAAGTCCCTTTACGGAAACGCCCATGCCGCAGGCAAACAGGTATCCATCGCCTGACCGCCTATAGCAGCGGCGGCCTTGCCGGGCCCTTGCCCTGAACGCGCGTGCTCCGCCGTTCGCGACCGCGACGCAGCACATCGCACCGCGGCAGTCACGCACTTGCAGGCGCCAACAGCGCATTGCGCCCCGCACAGCCGCCGTCACCAGCGTTTCCACCTTTCAACGCCGCGTTGCATCGGCACACGTTCCGCCAGCAGTCCGATCCGGGCGGCGGGACGGCTGTAGCCCCGGATCGGACCACCGGAGCCAAACCTAAGGAGAAGTGCCATGTTCTGGACCAAGCGGGTCGTGATCGGTGACGGCGAGCGCGGCCTGGTGTATCGAAACCGTCGGTTCGAGCGCGTGCTCGTCCCCGGCGTCTATCGCCTGTTCGACCCGTTGGGTCGCAGCGAGGTCATCGTCCACGCCATCACGCAAGGCGCCTATGTGGGCCGCGACGCGGAGATGCTGATCGACACGCTCGGCAGCACCCTGCCGCAACACTTCGTGCTGGCCGACATCGGCACCGCGCAGGTCGGCTTGCTGATCCGCAACGGCAAGCTCGACGACGTGCTGCCACCGGGCACGCGCACGCTGTACTGGCGTGGTCCGGCGGCAATCGAGCTGCAGACCCTGCCATTGGGCGAGGGGCTGCAGGTGCCCGCCGATGTGCAACGCAGGCTGCGTCAGCTCGGCACGCTGTCGCGCGTGGCGGTCTGCATGGACGTGCCGGCCGAGTCGCAGGGACTGGTGTTCGTCGACGGCAAGCTGGTTGCACCGTTCGGGCCGGGGGCGTATGCGTTCTGGAACTTCCAGAAGAACATCGCCACCGACGTGATCGATCTGCGCGTGCAGTCGGTCGAAGTGTCCGGGCAGGAGCTGTTGACGCGCGACAAGGTGTCGTTGCGGGTCAACCTGGCCGCCAGCATGCGCGTCACCGATGCGGTGGCGATGCGCACGCGCGTGGCCAAGGCCGGCGATTACCTGTATCGCGAGTTGCAGTACGGCTTGCGGCGCGCGGTCTCGGCCAAGACGCTGGACGAGTTGTTGGGCGACAAGGCCTGCCTGGATGCAGATATCTTCGGGTATGTGCGGGGCAGCGTGAGCGGCTTCGGCATCGAGGTGCTGGGCGTCGGCGTCAAGGACGTGATCCTGCCGGGCGAGATGCGCGAGATCCTCAACGCGGTCGTGCAGGCGGAGAAGCAGGCGCAAGCCAACGTCATCCGTCGGCGCGAAGAGGCCAATGCCACGCGCTCGTTGCTCAACACCGCCAAGTTGATCGAGGACAGCCCGGTGCTGATGCGTTTGAAGGAACTGGAGGCGCTGGAAAAGGTCACCGAAAAGATCGACAAGCTCACCGTGTTCGGCGGCCTGGATGGCGTGCTGAAGCAATTGGTGACGATCAGGCAATGAAGGTAGTGCGTGGCGGAAGGATCTGCCACGCACTGCCGCAAGGGAATGACAACAATGAGTACATCGCAACACTTTGAATTTCTGCACGCCGAAGGCAGCACGACCCCGATCAAGGGCTGGGTACGCGGCGTGCCCCTGGAAGAACAGGCACATGCGCAGCTGCGCAATATCGCGGCGGTACCGTTTGTCGGTCCGTGGGTCGCGGTGATGCCAGACGTGCATCTGGGCAAGGGCGCAACCGTGGGCTCGGTGATTCCGACCCGTGGCGCCATCATCCCGGCGGCGGTCGGCGTGGATATCGGCTGCGGCATGGCTGCAGTGCGCACCACACTGCGCGCCGCCGACCTGCCCGACAATCTGGCGCAGTTGCGTGCCAGCATCGAGCGCAGCGTGCCGGTGGGCAACGGCCGTGGCGGCGAGCATCGCAAGCTGCCGGACAGCATTGAGAGCCGCATTGCGCAGTCCGGGCTGGTGCAGCGCCTGGATGCGATCAAGCAGCAGCACAAGCGCATCCGTACCGACAAGCTGGACTGCCAGATCGGCACGCTGGGCGGCGGCAATCACTTCATCGAGATCTGCCTGGACGAAACCGATGCGGTATGGGTGATGCTGCACAGCGGGTCGCGCGGCACCGGCAACCTGATCGGCACGTACTTCATCGAGCGCGCGCGTGAGCAACTGGCGCATCGCGTGCTGGGCTTCCATCTACCCGACAAGGACCTGGCCTTCTTCATGCAGGGCGAGCCCTTGTTCGACGAATACGTCGAAGCGGTGTCGTGGGCGCAGGATTACGCCCGCGAAAATCGCGAGGCGATGATGGCGCGCGTGCTGGCCGAGATGCGTCACCGCCTGCCGAAATTCCAGCTGGAAAAGCTCGCAGTCAATTGCCACCACAACTACGTGCAGAAGGAAACGCACGGTGGCGAGGAATTGTTGATCACACGCAAGGGAGCGGTGAGCGCTCGTGCCGGCGAGCTGGGCATCATTCCGGGTAGCATGGGCACGCGCAGCTACATCGTACGTGGGTTGGGCAATGCCGACAGTTTCCACAGCTGCAGCCACGGCGCAGGGAGTGTGATGAGCAGGACCGCTGCACGCGCGCAGATCACCCTGGCACAGCATCGGGAGGCCACCGCACATGTGGAATGCCGCAAGGACGCGGCAGTGATCGATGAGTCGCCTGCGGCGTACAAGTCCATCGATGCGGTGATGGCGGCGCAGCAGGATCTGGTCGAGGTGCTGCACACCTTGCGCCAAGTGGTGTGCATCAAGGGATAGCTGTCCATCAAGGAATGTAAAAGGGCCGCATTAGCGGCCTTTTTTGTTGCAGACACGTTGCGCGAGCGGGTGAGCAACCTCATCCGCAATGCAGTGCACAGTTCAGTCATGTCGCGATGGCGCTCACATCAAAGCACGCGCGTTTCACTCTTTCGACGCCATCGTGGCGCCTCGTTCGCGGTCTGATCTCCAGGGCGCATCCATTAGATAACCGGAGGCGGTATGAGCAATCTCGACAAGCAGGAACGCAAGGAAGAAGCAAGGGACTTGAACCGCGACCCCATCTCCGGTGCGCCCGGTTCGCATCCGGTCGGCGTCGGTGTGGGCGGCATCGCCGGCGGTGCGGCAGCAGGCGCGCTCGCAGGCACGGTGTTCGGGCCGCTCGGCACCTTGATCGGTGCAGCAGCCGGTGTGGTTGCTGGCGCTGCGGCTGGCAAAGGCGTGGCCGAACGGCTCGACCCCACTGTGGAGACAGAATACTGGCGCCAGGAGCACCGCAATCGTCCTTACTACAAGGAAGGCACCGACTACGATCGCGATTACGCAACCGTCTACGGATTCGGTTTGCAGGCACGTGAGACCCGCCCCACCAACACGTGGGAAGAAACCGAAGCCACGTTGGCCGGCGAATGGCCGCGTAACCGCGGGCAATCGCGCCTGGAATGGGACGAAGCCCGGCTTGCAGCACGCGATGCATGGGAGCGTGCGGACCGTACCCACACTGTCTATCGCGACAGCGACACGCACTACGCAGGCCGCTTCGACAGCGCCAGCTACCGCGATGCCGACTATTCCTATGACGACTATCGCCCGGCCTACCGCTATGGCATGCAGGCGCGCCAGCAGCACGCCGGCCGCCAGTGGGACGACCACCTGGAACGCGATCTAGGCGATGGCTGGGATCGCTTCAAGGCAAATTCACGCCTAAGCTGGGAAAAGGCCAAGCACGCAGTGCGCGAAGCGTTCGATTCCGAGCATCACGATGCAGCCGCGCGCCGTCACCCGACCGACCCGCGCGTTTAAAGCGTGATCGCCGCGGCGCTGTAATAAGCGCCGCGGCGAGCGCAACGCGCTGAACCAGGGCGGGCCCGTTGGGGCCCGTTCCGCGTGGGGGAGCGATGCAAGTTCCATTGCTCGCTCGGCGGCACTCAGGGCGCATCGATGCGACATGCATTCCGAGCTGAGCAACCAACACGATAGTCCGCGCGCGCTGGGCATCACCAGGCCGAGAAGGCGACGGATGCACGCCCCATCGAGCTTGCGCACGCCATCTCGTCCCGGACGACTAATCTGCGGTCTTCTCCACCGCACGGATGTCGCCATGAAAGACCGGAGCGGCCTGTCCCAATGAGGTCGCAGCAGCACCTTGCTGATCCTTGAGCAGCTGCTTGCGCGTGGCCACCACTTCCTTGGCCAATGCGATCCGACGTCCCACGACCATTTCGGTCAGCCAGTCGATCAGTGCACGCGTGTATTGCTGCTGGTGTTCCTTGATGCTGAGCGCATGGTCCGCGCCAGCGATGACGCGCGATGTGAGCGAACGCGCCTGCACGAACGCTTGCGCATAGTTGTGCAGCACCGGCTGCGGCACGATCACATCGTGTTCGGCTTCCACCAACAGCACATCGCCCTTGTACTCGGCGCAGGCGGCCAAGGCGATGTTATCGGCCGGATGCAGGCGCTGCTGGCGGTACGCCATCAGGTCCGGGTCGGCGTTCAGGCTGACCTTGGGTTGATCCCAGTGCGCGTCCTTGTAGAGCGCAGGAGATCGCAACGCCAGCCATTCCACCGGGCGTTCGCGCGTCAGCAATGCGGACAAATAGCCCCCGTAACTCAGGCCGACCACTGCGATCGACTGCGCATCCACGTACGGCAGGCTCGCCAATTGATCGTACGCGGCCTTGATGTCGTCCAGGTTCTGCGCGCGTGTCACGGTCTGGCGCATCGATGCATAACCCTCATGCCCACGTAGATCGAAGGTCATGCAGATGCAGCCCAGGCCTGCCGCCTCGCGCGCACGTACCAGGCTGTGGTGTTGGCTGCCGCCCCAGCCGTGCACGAACAACACTGCAGGCATACCTGAAGGCGTGAGCAAAGTGCCACTGAGTGCGTCGTTGCCGACCGGAATGTCGATACTGGAAAGTTTGGCTTCCATTACGTTGCAGAGATCCTCCTGTATTTGTAACGCGGCCCAGGGCCGGGTTGGGTTGCGCGGTAGTAGACCTGCGCATCGGTCGGCGGCTCGCCCGCATAGATTTCGTGAGTGGACGCACTGACCCACTGCAATGCGGGATCTTGCTGAAACGCGGCAATTGCAGCGAGTTCGGCCGGGGTTGCGCCCCCGATTCGCCAGGATTGTTCCAGTACGCCGCATACCGGAACGTTGCCCGCATCCTGCCCGCTGACCACATCGTAGTTGCGGCGGGAAATCTGCAGCTCAGGATAAGCCGCGGTGACGCCTCGATCGTAGCTGCACGCCTGTTCGACCACCCGCCGCTCGAGCGATGGCAAGGCTGTCGCCATCAATGCCTCCAACGACCCGCGGTAGACGCGCAACGACGAGCCGCCGTAGACATCGCTGCCGTCCGCATTGGGCACGCTGCATTGCGTGCCGTAGTACGCGATCTGGACGCCGGCAAGACACAACTCGCCCACGCTGTGCGTCATTGGCTGCAAGATATTGCGCTCAAGCACGCCGCCATGCGTACCTAGATAGGTATCGGGCAGGCTGTCCAGCATCTGCGTCAGCTGCCATGCATCGGCAATGCGCCACTGGTCGTTGCCACCTACGCCGGTGGGTAGCTTCAGGCGCACGTCTCCGCCGCCAGACAGCGCCTCGAACGCATGCAACGCATCCGGGCGAGAAAACGCGGTGTAGCCCGGCAGCGTGGCGGGAATCAGTGATATGGCTAGCGCCTGATCCCAGCCCGCCGTGCTTGCCGCATCGGCGCAAATCAGTGGGTGACCGATGACCTTGGTCGCCAGAAACGCATGCGGCACGATACCGCCGAGCAAGTCGCCGGCGCCTTGGATACCAAGTCCGCGTGCTTGTGCGGTGGTGAGCGTGTCATCGGGTACGTGGAACGTTCCAGCTTCAACGACGCCATGGCCGGCGACGCCGGCATCGCGCACGCCCAGCAAACGCGCAATTTCGCCACACACCCAAGCATGCGTTGCACGCTCATGACCATGCTCGGGCACGGGGCGCGTGGCATGCCCAAGCACCTGTCGGTAGTGCGTCTGTGCCATGACCTCTCCCCTGCGGCGTGATCGCGCGTCGTTGCTGGCCTCGGTCGCAGCTGAGGGACGAGTCGTGGACGTGGGTGTCGCCGGAGCCTTACTTCAGTGCCAGATACAGGCCAAGCACAATCAGGAACACCACGATCAAACTGATGGCGATACGCCCGCCGCGCAACTCCAACAAGGCGTGCCACCACACGCGGGCTTCAGGTGTGCCGCTTGCATGATGCGGCTTACGGCTACTGGTCTCGCTGTCCTGCATCCTGGGTACTCTCGCTCCATTACGTCGCCGCTTACCTTAATGATCAGACGTTACATAAGTGTGGAGCGGTTCAGAATCTTCCGTGAAATGCGGCATTGCAAAGGCGATTTTCGCCTGATCGGCGATCACATACGGGACCCAAGGTGGTCGGGTGCGCTGCTGTCGTGACATCGGAACGCATACGAGACCAATGCATTGTTTCGACAACGCGGTTACATACGCGTCACGTGGTGCGCGTTGACCACATGCACGCACCTGCATGCGCCGCGTGCAGATGCAGTCAAGCAATCTGACCAATTAAGCGTGCAACGCGCCGAAGCGCTGCAATGGTCGGGTTCGATGATCAATCGTTGACATACCCGCAGTTACCCTGCAGGTCAAGTTTGTTTATACCGGAACACCCCAAGCCATGAGCAGAGATCCATCCGTCATCGATGTACAGGCCGAAATCGCGCATTGGCAGGCGCGGCATGCCCAGGGCAACCTTGGCGCAGGCAAGTTCAGCGAGTTGTCCCCGGTGGTGAAAATGGCCTGCGATATCTATCTGCAAGCCCCGCGTTCGAGCGACCAGGAACGTCTGCGCCTGTTCCGTGACCGCCTGGAGCATCACTTCATCTCATCCAGCACGCAGTCCAACTACGAACAGTTGGCAACCGATTGCTGGCAGCGTCTGGGCGCACGCAATAGTTGAGTCCGCAGTACCCAGCAACACCTGTTTTTCATTGGAGATCGTCATGAAAACCCCGTATCAAGTGCAGCAGGAGCTGGAACGACTGGAGCGGTTGGTGCCGCACATCGTCAGCGACCAGTGCGACCGCGCGGAGGAAATCCTTGGCTTCCACGTCGCCAGTCTGTTGGGCAGCGCGCCGGCCAGCGAACACGCGTTGATTCGCGAACGCACCGCCCGCATGGCGCGTACCTGCCGCAGTGCGCAGGACGCCGTGCGCGCACCCAAGGTGCCTGCCAGACCATTGGGCATGTCGCCCGTTGCCCAGCCGCAATGGGCCTGACCGACCTCCCCGGAGCCGCGTAGCGGCTCCTTTGCATTTCAACGTCGGCAATCGTCGACTCATCCAGGATCTTCATGAAATTCACGCTTATCACCGCTTCGCTGTTGGCCATGCTCTCTCTGACTGCCTGCGATCGCCCCGGCGGCGATGCGTCGCGCACTGCGCCAGCGGTGTCGCCCGAGCCGACGGCTGCGCCCGTCAGCGGCAGCGGCGCGACCGAGTTGGCCAAGGGCGATAGCGCAGTGCTGGGCGTGCTGGCAGCGATCAACGACAACGAGATCGCACTCGCCAAGCAGGCCATCGCACAGGATCTGGGCGGTGCCACCGGCGAGTTCGCGCAGCAGATGCTGCACGACCACCAAACCGACCTTGAAAAGACCAAGTCGCTTGGCGCAACCGAGAGCCCACGCGCACAGGCCATGCGCGCCAAGGGCAAGGCGGCAGTGGAAGCGCTGTCCAAGACGCTGACCTTGCCGGACGGCAAGGATGCGTACCGCAATGCATTCATGCGCAACATGGTCATCGACCATGGCGACACCATCAAGATCATCGATTCGGAACTGCTGCCCGCCGCCGAAAGCGCGCCGGTCAAACAGCATCTGGAAGAGACGCGCCGCGTGGTTTCGGCGCATTTCGAACGCGCCCACGCGGTGTCGTCGTCCAAGTAGGCGGCTGATCAAGCGCTCGCCCTGCAAACGCGCCGGCCGGTCCGGCGCGTTTGCGTTGAGTGGCAGCACGCGCCGCTGCCGTCCAGGTAGCTGGGCCACGCCGCAAGCTGACGGCGCAGCGCACAGCCGCCTGTCCGTACCAGCTTCACCTCGCTTGGCGGGATCCTGGCCTATCGTGCCGCATCGATTCGGCCAGGAGCCCTGCATGCATCTGCTCATCACCGGCGGCACCGGCTTCATTGGACAGGCCTTGTGCCCGGCATTGTTGCAGGCCGGCCATCAGGTCAGCGTGCTGACCCGCGACCCGCACCGCGCCGCGCGCAGCCTGCCCGGCATCACCGCAGTACACACACTGGAGGGGGTCCAGGCCGATGCGGTCATCAACCTGGCTGGCGAGCCGCTGGCCACCGGTCGCTGGACCGACGCCCGCAAGCAGCGCTTCCGCCAATCGCGCCTGGGCATCACGCGCCAATTGCAGGCCTGGATCGCGCAGCAGCCGGCCGCGCAACGCCCCTCGGTGCTGATTTCCGGCTCGGCGGTGGGCTACTACGGCGAACGTGGCGATACTGCGTTGACCGAAGCCGAGCCCGCCGGCGATGACTTCTCTGCGGTGCTGTGCCGCGACTGGGAAGCCGAAGCCAACACCATCGCCGCACTCGGCCCGCGGGTGAGCTGGGTGCGCACCGGGATCGTGCTGGATCGCGACGGCGGCGCGCTGGCCCGCATGCTGCCGGCATTCCGATTCGGCGGCGGTGGACCGTTCGGCGATGGCAGGCAGTGGATGAGCTGGATCCACCGCGCCGATATGGTTGCGCTCTTGCTGTGGTTGCTGCAGCAAGGCCAGCCTGGCGCCTACAACGCGACGGCACCCAATCCGGTGACCAATGCCGACTTCGCACGCACGCTGGCCCAGGTGCTGCACCGCCCCGCCCTGTTGGCATTGCCGGGCGGTTTGCTGCGGCTGGGCTTCGGCGAGATGGCCGACCTGCTGCTGATCAGCCAGCGCGTGCTGCCGCAACGCGCGCTCGATGCCGGCTTCCGCTTTCAGTACCTCCACCTGGACGCTGCGCTGCGCGCCATTGTGCAGCGCTGAGCGGGCAGAGCCTGACCAAGCGGGGCCGAACGGCATGCATGGCCTGGCCTGCGTGCGGTTCGGCCATGCACTAATATTTGCCTAAGCTTCATCACCGACAGTGCTGCGGATCTCGGACTGGCCCTGCGCACGGCAGAACACCTATGCATCTGCTCCTCGTCGAAGACGACACCATGCTGGCCAACGCCATCTGCGACGGTGTGCGTCAGCAGTCATGGACCATCGATCATGTCGGTCATGCCAATGCCGCCAAGACGGTGCTGGTGGACCATCGCTACAGTGCGGTGTTGCTGGATATCGGCCTGCCGGGCGAGTCCGGGCTGAGCGTGATCCGTTTCATGCGCAGCCACTACGATGCCACCCCGGTAATCGCGCTGACCGCGCGTGGCCAGCTCACCGACCGCATCCGCGGTCTGGATGCCGGCGCCGACGATTATCTGGTCAAGCCGTTTCAGTTCGACGAGCTGATGGCGCGGCTGCGGGCGGTCACCCGGCGCAGCCAGGGCCGCGTGGTGCCCCTGCTCAGCCACGGCGACGTCTGTATGGATCCGAGCAGCCGCAAGGTCACCAAGGACGGCAAATGGGTGGCGCTGAGCGCACACGAATACCGCCTGCTGCTGGCGTTGATGGAACGTGCCGGACGCGTGGTCACCAAGGATCAGCTGGAAGAAGGCATCTATGGCGGCCCATCCGAAGGGGGCAGCAACATGATCGCGGTGTATGTGCACCAGTTGCGGCGCAAGCTGGGCGATGCGCTGATCTCCACCGTCTATGGCCAGGGCTACATGGTCGGAAAGACCCCGGAATGAAGTCGCTGCAGGCACGCATGCTGGCGGCGCTGGCCGCGATCGTTCTGCTGAGCTGGTCCACCTCTCTGTGGATCCTGGTCGCACTGGTCACCCAGGGTCATCACAGCGTGTTCGAGCAGGAACTCAACCTGCTCGGCGATCAACTGCTCGCCACCTTGCCCGACGCGCTCCAGCACCGCTTCGATACGCAGACAGAGCCGCCCGACGCGGCAACCACGCCGACCCCGATCGGCAACCCATCCTCGCGCATGAGCGTGAAGCAGACCCTGATCGCAGTGGTGCTCAACACCGTGCAATTGGGCATCCTGGGGCTATTGATGTGGTGGGCCGTGCGGACCTCGCTGGGGCCGCTGCGCGCCCTGTCCGGCGCCATCGCGCAACGCACCGGCCTGGATACCGAGCCGGTGCCGCTGGCACAGGCGCCCGACGAAATTCGCCCGCTGATCGCCTCGTTCAACACCTTGCTGGCGCGGGTGGAACAAGCCGTCCAGGCCGAACGCGATTTCGTCGCCGATGCCGCGCACGAACTGCGCACGCCGCTCTCGGCACTGCATGCCTACGCCGAGGTCGCATTGCGCGCGCCCACACTGGACGCCAAGGACGCCGCGCTGCGCCAACTGCTGGAAACCGCGCGTCGCAGTAATCGGCTGGCCGAACAATTGCTGGATCTGGCACGACTGGATGCCGGCATCAGTTCAGCCGCCTATCATCAAGTCGAAATGGGCGAGCTAATCTCGCATGTGCTGGACGAATTCAGCGTGCAGGCCGATGCGCGCCAGATGCAGTTGCAGGTTGAGGCATCGCCCTGCCTGGTGCGTTGCGATGTGGATGCAGTGGGCATTCTGATCCGCAACCTGGTCGACAACGCCATCCGCTATGGCCGCCTGCATGGCAAGGTGGAAGTGAGCTGCGGCTATTGTTTGCGCGCTGACGTCCTGCACCCCTTCTTGCAGGTCAGCGATGACGGCCCCGGCGTACCCGAGAGCGCGCAGGCCGCTATTTTCGAGCGGTTTTATCGCGTGCCCGGCAGCGCAGTACAGGGCAGTGGAATCGGGTTGTCGCTGGTCGCCGGCATTGCGCGCCTGCACGGTGCAACGATCGAAGCCGGCGACGGCAACGATGGACGCGGGCTGTGCGTACGCGTGGTGTTTGCCGGCGACCACCCCGCCAGCGCGGCCTGAATCTGCCTGCGCGGCAGTGCGAGGGCACTACGAAACGCGGCTAACCAAACGACTGCGCAACCACGGGATGGCGCGGCCAGTGCTCGGTGCGGCATGTACCAGCGGCGGCACGTGGAAGCCGCGAGTTCGCACCACGCACAGGCCCAGTGCGACCAACGCGATACGGCCTATCTGATGCGTACAGTGGGGCGCGCGAGCGCCATCCACACCCACCTGATCGCTGCTCGCTCTGTTTTGGTAGTCGCTCTCATGCGGACACCATTGCGTGATGCACGGCGTATCGCGCTTTCGCCAAGGTGCGCGGTCGTCGCGGTGATCCAATAAGTTCCCAAACTCGCTTGCCTACAGTGCACTCATCGCACGCATCAAGGATGCCTGGTGATGCCTCACTCGATCCGTTCCACCCAACGCCTCCCCAACGCGCTGTCGCTGCCAGTCGTGCAGCGCGCCGCCAACGACCCCGTCGCTGCGCATCCGCTGCCACTGCCTGTCGCGTCGGAATTTCACTGCGGCTTTACAGGCACGCGTAACCGCGACATCTGGTGCGCGTTGCCGGATATCCGCAGCGCGCGCGACACCCGCCGCCTGCAGCACTTGGCCAAGAGCGGCGTGTTGTTCGCCGCCGCAGCGGCCGTGTTCGGGCTAGCGGCTGCCAGCTTTCTGATGCACTGAGCATCAGGTCACGCCAGCGCGCTGCAACTGCATCCATCCGCCTCCCTCCTTCAGGTAGTTCCCCATGTCGGCTTGTTCATTCGTTCGATACTGCGCACTCGCCGTTGTCAGCGTCATCCTGATCGGCTGCGCCAGCACCCGCCCCATGCCCTATCGCCAATTGCCATCTTCGAGCTACCTGCGGCCGCACGATGGCAGCCGCGGCGACCGCATGCCGTACGCGTATCACGGCGACGTGGATTGGTCGCGATATCGCACCGCACTGATCGAGCCGGTGAGCATTTACCGCGGCCCCGATGCGCAATTCGAAAACGTGCCCGAGCAGGACAAACGCATGCTTGCCGAGCTCATGCAACGCGAGTTCGGCGAGGCAATCGGCGAGCGCTGGCAACCCACCAACGCCATCGGGCCCGACACCTTGCGTGTGCGGCTCACCTTGACCGGCGCCAAACCCAGCAAGCGGGTGCTCGGCACCTTCATGAAGGTCGATATCGGCGGCGGCTCCTACAACGCCGTGCAGGCCGCGCGTGGCAGGGAAGGCGCATTCTCCGGCTCGGTCAGCTATGCGGTGGAAATCTTCGACGCGTCAAGCGATCGCTTGCTGGCGGCCTATGTCGAAAAGCAATACCCCAATGCAATGAACATCAAGGCCAGCCTCGGTGCTTATGACGCGGCCAAGGCCGGGATCGGCCTGGGTGCGAAACAGTTTGTCGATGGCATGCGCTAGGCCTTGCTCCTTTTACTGCGTGCGCGATGCCTGTGCGTATCGGAGTGCTCGCACGCGATACTTTCGGGCAGTCCTCTCGCCCAGTGCAGAGTCATCACCGTGTTGGGCGCTTTGTGCAGTGGCATTGCCTTCTTTTACCGGGCCATTGTTCTCCTCGTGGAGGAGAAGGTGCCCCGCGAGGGTAGATGAGGCTCCCTGACAAGCCTCGTCTGGCTGGTGTGGATTGGTGGCAAAGCCTCGTATTGTTCGATAACACGTATGGCGTCGCTCCGTACCCTCAGCCCAATCCCTGTCCCGCAGGAGAGGGGCGTTAGTCAAAGCCGCTGCAACGAAAAAGCCGACGCCGTGAAAACAGCGCCGGCTTTTTCGACATTGCACATGGTTCATGGCACATGGCGCGTGCGCTGCACGCGTCTCACGCTAGCGGCCTAGGCAACTCACCCTGCGCCGCAGCGTGACAACCTCAACGCGTGACGCGCTTTGCCGCTTTCTTGCCCACTGCCTTGCGCGCGGCGGTGGTCTTTGCCACGGCACGCGTGGCCGGGGTCTTGGTCACCTTGGCGGCTTTCTTCAACGCGGTCTTGGTCACGGCCTTCTTGAGCGGGGCCTTCTTCACTGCGGCCTGCCTGGTCGCGGTTTGCTTGGCGACCGGCGCCTTCTTGGCTGCAGGCTTGACCAACGTCTTCTTCGCTGCCGCCGGCTTGGCTGCTGCCTTCTTGGCTGCCTTCTTCGCCGCCGTGCGTGCGTTCACCGTTGCAACGGCGGTCTTGCGTGCGGCGCGCTTGGCGGCGGTCTTGGCATTCAGTGCGGCCGCTTCGGCCCTGGCATTGGCCTTGGCGGTTTCCAGCTTGCGCTTGGTAGTGGCCTTGGTGTCGGTGAGCTTCTGCTTGGCCGCGGCGCTGGTGCTGCTCAACTTCTGCTTGGCGGCCTGCGTGGTCGAGGTCAACGTTTGCTTGGCCGCGTCCTTGGTGGCGGTGAGCTTCTGCTTGGCGGCCTCCTTGGTGGCGACCAGCTTGTCCTTGGCAGCGTCCTTGGTGGCCGCCAGCGAGCGCTTGGTCTTGGCCACGCTGCGTTTCACTGCGCTGGCCGCAGTGCCGGCGTTCCTGGCCACGTTCTTTTCGACCTTGACCACCGCCTTGCGCGCTTTGGCCACCTGCGTCTTGACCTCTTCCACCGCCGTGCCTGCAGCCTCCTGCACGCTGGCAACCGCCTCGCTGGCGGTGCTTGCGATGGTCTCGGTCAACTCGGTGGCGGTGCTTTTTACGCTATCGACGGCGTCGGACAGGGTTGCCGTTACACCATTGCCGTTGCTCATAGACCCTCCTTAAGGGCGTCAGTGCGGGAAACTTAGGCGATGCGCGACGGCACGCAACATGCTGAACAGGCATCGGATCAAGCGGACGCTACGCCCGGCCTGCCGGGCTGTCAACGCAATCAGGGCAAGGGATGTGCGGCACTTTCACCGGCAGTTAAATTGCATGCGGGCACTCTCGTTCAGCTTGATTTACGTAGTCAGACGCCCTATTCCTCATCCACCGCGTAACCCGGAATCCGTTCCATGCGACCGCTGCCTACCTTGCTGACTCTTTCGCTGGCCGCTGCCTTCGGCGGCTTTGCCGCCACCGGCATCAACGCCTGGCTCGACAATCGCGCCGAAGCCACACCCCCCAGCAATGCCGCCTTTACCCTGCCGACGGCCGCCGCATTGCCGGCGGCGGTGGCCGGCCAACCTGTGCCGTCGCTGGCGCCGATGCTGCAGCAGGCCATGCCCGCGGTGGTGAGCGTGAACACCAAACAGGTGGTGCGCGTCCGCAACCCGTTCTTCAACGACCCGATCCTGCGCCGGCTGTTTCCGCAGGTGCCGCAGGACCGCATCAACGAGTCGCTGGGTTCGGGCGTGATCATCGATGCGCAAAAAGGGTATGTGCTGACCAATCACCACGTCATCGAAAACGCCGACGACGTGCAGGTGACGCTCGGCGACGGACGCACGGTCAAGGCCGAGTTCATCGGTTCCGATGCCGATACCGATATTGCGCTGATCCGCATCAAGGCCGACAACCTCACCGATATCAAACTGGCCGACAGCAACGCGCTACGCGTGGGCGATTTTGTGGTGGCCATCGGCAACCCGTTCGGCTTCACCCAGACCGTCACCTCCGGCATCGTCTCGGCAGTGGGGCGCAGCGGGATTCGCGGCTTGGGCTACCAGAACTTCATCCAGACCGATGCCTCGATCAACCCCGGCAACTCGGGCGGCGCGCTGGTCAACCTGCAAGGCCAGTTGGTTGGCATCAACACCGCCAGCTTCAATCCGCAGGGCAGCATGGCCGGCAATATCGGCCTGGGGCTGGCGATTCCGTCCAACCTGGCGCGCAATGTCGTCGAGCAATTGGTGACCAAGGGCGTGGTGGTGCGCGGCACGCTCGGCCTGGAGACCCAGAACCTCACCCAACAGATGCTGCAGGGCCTGGGGGTGGATTCGTTGCGCGGCGCATTGGTGACACGGGTGTTGCCGGGCTCCGCAGCGGCGGCGGCAGGCGTGCAACCGGGCGATGTCGTGGTGGCGGCCAACGACCAGCGCGTGGACAGCGCCGAAGCGCTGCACAACTACGAAGGCCTGCAGGCGGTTGGCAGTGCGGTGACCCTGGATATCCGTCGCGATGGCAAGCCGCTCAAACTCAAGGCCACGCTGAAAGAGCAGGACCGCGCCATCACCGGCGACATGCTAGACCCGCGTCTGACCGGCGCGACCTTCGTCGATCTCCCCGAATCGCTGCGTCAGTCGGGCATCACCGGGGTGATGGTGAGCGAGGTCAAACGCGGCGGTCGCGCTGCCGCCAACGGCCTGGTCGCCGGCGATGTGATCGTGGCCGGCAGCGTGGGCGAGTTCGCCGACCTTGCCAGCTGGCGGGCCAATTTCCAACGTAAACCGCAGCAACTTGTCGTGCGTATCCTGCGTGGCAACGCGCAGTACGACGCGCTGATGCGTTGACGCACTGTGTACCGAAAGTTGGTTGCACTAACGCCTCCTACACCCCCCCGGTGCTATTGCTACCGCTCGACCGCACGTGAGTGGCGGCTGCCATCAATGACCGAAGGAGATATCGCATGAGCCCCACCAATACCGATCAGCTGAAGGAAAACCTGAGCGAAGCCGGCACCCACCTGAAGTCGGCCGCAAGCGCCGCCGGCGAAGCCGTCAGGGGTGCGACCAGCGCCGCCGGCGATGAGCTCAAGCTCGGTCGCGCCAACGTCAAGGCCGAACTGTCCGACACCGCGCTGGCCGGCATGGCCGCTGCCGAGTTCGGCGGTGCCGCTGCCAAGGAGCAGATCGACGTCCTGGTTGCCAAGGGCAACGATCTGCTGGAAAGCGCCACCGATCTGATCCGCGAGCGTCCGCTGGCCGCCTTCGGCGTTGCCTTCGCCGCTGGCTGGGTCATCGCCAAGCTGGCACGCAGCAACGACAACTAAGTCGTGAGCGATCAGGCCTCTCCCGCTGCCGGAACCGACGCGCCAGACGCGCCCGCGCAAACGCCAGGACTGGACGAAAGCGTACGTGCGGTCGGCGCCGCCGGCCGTGCCACGCTGGGCTCGGCCAAGGACACCAGTCGCGCCTTGCGCCGGCTGGTGTCGGCTGATCTGCAACTGGCACGCAGCGCATTCGGGCGAGGCCTGGCCTGGGCCTGCGTGGCCGTGGTGTTCGGTGCCTCGTCGTGGTTATTGCTGGCTGGCGCCATCATCGCCCTGCTGCAGCGTGCCGGGCTGTCGTGGTTCCAGGCGATGTTTTTCACTGCGTTGGCGAGTCTGTTGGTGACCGGCATTGCGGCATGGCGTGTGTTCTTCTACTTCGACCATACCGGCATGAATGCAACGCGCCGTCAGCTCATCAAGCTTGGGATTTTCGATGACCCCGGCAAAGACGATGAGGCGGCGACCTCTGCCAGTGGAGCACGTCCATGAAATTTGGAACCTTGCGTCAACGCGTCGAACGCGCCGAATATCTGGTCGAAGGACGTGCGCAGGAAACGCGCCTGCATTGGAGCGAACTCCGCCAGACCTGGCGCGCCGGGTGGTCGCCGCTGCGCATCGTGACGGTGGGCTTCGGGCTGGGGTTTGTCACCGGCCGTAATGAACCGCAGGCGGCATTGGGGAGCATCGCCAGCAAGCTTGGCGGTATTCCCAAGCTTCTGCAGATGATCAGTACCATCTCCGCGCTGTTCACCGCGCACCGTGCGCAGGAAGCTTCCGAGCAGGCCGAACGTGCGGCAGACAATGCCGAGGAAGTGGCAGCGGACCCGCCGGTGACCGTGGTGCAGGTCCCGGCCGATCGCGCCGCCTGAGCGCGGAGGATATTCACGGCGGCCAGCGCTCTGCCAGGCCGCTGTCGTTGGCGACCGCACATTGGCCTGTGCAAGTCATCGACGCACCGGAGCAACCGAGAATCCGTACCACGGCCGGACGAACATGTTCGGCACCGGCGCAGCGCGCACGTACTACGCTTGGGGATTGGTCGAAGGAATGACTGCACGACTAACCCGCGGATATGGGCGTCTGCGCCTTCCATTTCTGCACACGACTGCCCGCCGTGGTCGCTGGCCGATAGCAGCTCTGACATGCGGAGATCGCGCGCCACATGTGGCGACTTAGCTTCGCCGATCGCTGCAATGTCTGGCGGCCATTCGCGCAGCATGCGTGCCATCGCGGTTGGCAGCTTGCGGCATCATCGTGGGGCAGTGGCAATCTCACATCGACGACCGACACTGCGCACCGCGACCTGCAAGGGCACATGCGGCCGAGTTCGCCAGACTAGCCTTCGCTCGCTGACATCCTGCCCACAGGCCCTGTGCGCGCCGTTGACGCATTGCGCCGATAATGGCGCACCGCTGGCAGCACGCCAGTCTGCTGCCAGGGCGCGCATGTCTCTTCCCGTCGACTCACCGGATGCCGCCACCGCGGCAGATTCGCTTCCGCCCGCACCGGCGCCCCGCCCACGCGCGCCGGCCTCGCTGGTGGTGCTGGCCACGCTCGCCGTTGGTTACACGCTATGGGCGGCGCAGACGATCATCCTGCCGATCATGCTGGCCGCGTTTTTCGCGCTGATCGGCAACCCCATCCTGCGGGGTCTGCGCAAGCTGTATATCCCGCGGTTTCTCGGTGCCTTGCTCATCCTGTGCCTTGGCCTGGCCGGTACCGTCACGCTGGCCGCGCAATTGGCCGGCCCTGCCGCCGAATGGGTACAACAGGCACCACGGCAGATGCGCCAGATTGCGCGCGATGTGCGCGATCTGACCAAGCCGGTGATGCAAGCCAACCAGGCAGCGGAAAATTTTGCACGCGCGGCCGGTGGCGAAGGCCAGCGCGGCGTGCAGATCGTGCGCACGCAGATGGACGACCCTTACAAGGCACTGGTCCGCACCCCAAAGCTGGCGGCCTCGGTGCTGGCGGTAGTGCTGCTGACGTTCTTCTTCATGGTGTATGGCGAAAGCCTGCAGCGGCATGCGATCGCCTTGCTACCGAACCGTCAGCAGCAACGGTTCACCACCGAGATCATGCTGGACATCGAACGCGAGGTCTCGCGCTACGTGCTCACCATCAGCGTGATCAACACGCTGGTCGGGCTGGTGTTTGCCGGTATTTTGTATGTCCTGCAGATTCCGCTGCCCGAAGCGATCCTATGGGGGACGGTGGTCGCATTGCTGAATTTTGCACCGTATGTCGGCCCGTTGATCGGCGTGATGCTGATGCTGCTGATGGGCTTTGTGGAATTCCGCACCACCTTGTCCTCGCTGCTGCCGGCGATCCTGTACCTGGCCCTGCACACCATCGAAGGCCAGGTGGTGACACCGATCGTGCTGGGCCGACGCATGGCGATCTCACCGCTGATGCTGATCCTGGCGCTGATGCTGTTCGGCTGGCTGTGGGGCATGGTCGGCCTGCTGCTGGCGGTGCCGTTGCTGGTCTGCATCAAGATGGTGTTGAGCCGGGTGGACGGGATGCAGCGCTGGGCCCGGCTACTGGAGTAGCCGCGAATGGGGAATCGGGAGTTGGGAATCGCAACAGCAGAGGCGCCGCTCTACCCATTCTCGATTCCCGACTCTCCATCCCCGGCATTACAATCAGGCGATGAGCTTCCACATCCGCGCCATCACCCTCGACCTCGACGATACGTTGTGGCCCTTTGCGCCGATCGGGGCGCGGATCGATCAGGTGCTGTACGACTGGATGCGCGAGCACAGCCCGGTCACTGCCGAGCGCTTTCCGGTGGAGGCGATGCGCGAGCTGCGTGAGCGCAGCTTTGTCGACAACCCGCACCTGCATCACGACCTCAGCGCGCTGCGCCGGTTGACGTTGGAAATGGCGTTGCGCGAGAGCGGCGGCGATCTGGCGTTGCTGGAGCCGGCCTACGAGGTGTTCTATGCGGCGCGTAACCAGGTGGAATGCTACCCGGATGCGCTCGACGCGCTGGCGCGCATTGCCGCCCATGTGCCGGTGGCCGCGCTCAGCAACGGCAATGCCGATCTGCAGCGCATCGGGCTGATGCACCACTTCGCGTTTCAATTGGGCTCGCGCGAACACGGCAGCGCAAAGCCCGACCCGAGCATCTTCCTGGCCGCGTGCGCCCGGCTCGAGGTGCCTCCCGCGCAGGTGCTGCATGTGGGCGACCACGTGCGCATGGACGTGCTGGGCGCACTGGATGCCGGCCTGCGCGCTTGCTGGATCAATCGCGAAGGCGCGGTGTGGTCGCACCCCACCCAGCAGCCGGATCTGCAATTCGACAGCATGACCGGGCTGGCCGATTGGCTGGACGCGCAGCAGCCGCATCCTGGCCCTATGAACGCCGGCATCACCCTTCCCGCCTGAGCCACTGCGCGCGGCGCTGCACTTGAGGATTTCCATGTCCCATCTCACCGGTTTCATCGATCCCAACGCCGCAGCCTTGCCGCTGTATGTGCTCGACCGCGAGGGCTTTACGCGCTGGTGCGCGGAGCAACCCACCCGCGTGCTGTCGTGGGCGCAGGCGCAGCGTTTCGATGCCGCGCCGGGCAGCGTGCTGTTGTTGCCGGGCGACAACGGGCTGGCCGGGGCGATCCTGGGTATCGGCGACCGGGCCGATGCCTACGCCTACGCGCATGCGCCGATGGCCTTACCGCCGGCCACCCGCTGGATGCTGGCCAACCCGCTGAGCGATGCCGAGCAGGCGTTGCTGCATCTGGGCTGGGGATTGGGCGCCTATCGCTTTTCGCGTTATCGCAAGGTGCCGCGCGCGCCGGCCGAACTGGCTGCAACGCCATCGGCACAGACGCGTACGCTGATCGAGGCGTGCCTGCAGGTACGCGACTGGGTCAACACGCCCACCGAAGACATGAGCCCGCAGCATCTGGAAGAGGCCACACGCACGCTGGGACAGGCGCATGGCGCACAGGTCGATGCGATCGTCGGCGACGCGTTGCTGGCGCAGAACTTCCCTACCATCCATGCCGTGGGGCGCGCCTCGCATCGCGCGCCGCGACTGATCCAGTTGCAATGGGGCGACACGGCGCATCCGCATCTGGTGCTGGTCGGCAAGGGCGTGTGCTTCGACACCGGCGGGCTGGATCTGAAGCCGGCCGATGGCATGCGCAACATGAAAAAGGACATGGGCGGCGCGGCGCATGCCTTGGCGCTGGCCGGATTGGTGATGGCGCAGCAGTTGCCGGTGCGGCTGACGCTGCTGATTGCGGCAGTGGAGAACGCGGTGGGCCCGGATGCATTCCGCCCTGGCGAAGTGATCACCACACGCGCCGGCGTGTCGGTGGAAGTGGACAACACCGATGCAGAAGGCCGCCTGGTGCTGTGCGATGCGCTGAGCTATGCGACCGAGCAGCACCCGGATCTGATCCTGGATTTCGCCACGCTCACCGGCGCGGCACGCATCGCGCTGGGCCCGGACCTGCCGGCGCTCTTCGCCAACGACGATGCGCTGGCGCAGGCCTGGATCAGTGCCGGCGAACTGACCCGCGACCCGGTGTGGCGCATGCCGCTCTGGCGCCCTTACCTGCGTTATCTCAATAGCCATGTGGCCGACATGGCCAACGCCGGCTCGCGCATGGCCGGCGCCGTCACCGCCGCGCTGTATCTGGAACGCTTCGTGGCACCCGGACAGCCGTGGGCGCATCTGGACGTCTACGCCTGGAACGACAGCGACCGCCCTGGCCGCCCTGCCGGCGGCGAAGCGCTGGCACTGCGCTCGGCGTTCGCGATGCTGCAGCAACGCTACGGCGGTTGAGCGTGGCGAGCGCTGCTGTCAGTCTGAGGCGAGCACAACTCGCCTTCAGCTGCGCTGGTCATCCCTGGCGACGCAACAACGGCGCGATCGTGCGCATGCGTGTCTGCGTTGCCGGGCCGACCAATGCAAATGCGGTGTCGCCTTCTGCCCAGTACTGCGCCAACAGCCGACCATCGCGGCGCTCGCCGGTCGGCATCGGTCCGCTGCGTGGACGCAGATACAGACCGATGCGTGCGCCACCGGCATCGCTATACACCAGCATCGCGGCCGCGCCTTCCGATGTGGAAAGCAGTTGCCCACCGCGCAACGTATAACCCTGCGCATGCAGATCCGGCACGACGCCTGCGTTGCCGAAATGCGTGCGCAACCACGGTTCCAGTTCGGCGCGGCGCTGCACGTCCAACGCAATGCCCTGATACGCGTCGGCATCGGCGAACAGGCGGTACGCGGCCACTGCATCGGCCATCGGCACGCGTTGGCTGGCGATCCGGCTCGCATGCAGCTGCCAACCCAACCCGGTACCCAGGCCAAGTGCCAGCACGCAACTGGCGGCCACGGCAAACACGGCACGACGGCGCTGTTGCAGGCCACGGCGAATCGTCGCAGGCGTGAAGGCAACAGCGCTCATCTCCGGCATCAGGCCGGCGTGTGCGGCACGCAGCGCTTCGGCATCGCGCTTCCAGCCGGCTACGCGTGCAGCGTGAGCGGGATGCGCCTGTAGCCAGGCTGCCACTGCTGCATGTTGCTCCGGCGCCAGGCGGCCATCGACGTAGGCGTGCAGCGCGTGTTCGTCGGGCGGTATGGCGGTCATTTCAGGATCCTCAATGCAGGTGCGTGGTTCACCTGGCCTTCGTTCACGGCACGCAGGCGTTCGCGCGCACGCGACAGGCGCGACATCACGGTACCGATCGGGATGCCAAGGGTGTCGGCCACTTCGCGATAACTGAAACCCTCCACGCTGACCAAGAGCAGCAACGCGCGTTGTTCGGCCGGCAATGATGCAAGGCTGGCCAGCATGGCACGGCCGTCGTGCACCTGCTCAGCGGACGCGGATTGGCTGGGCTGCTGCGGCGCGAACAGGCCCACGACCCGCTGCCAGCGCGCGGCACGCCGCTGCCCATCCAGAAACTGCCGGTACAGGATGGCGAACAGCCAGGGCTGCAGGGCTTCAGCGGTATGCCGGGTGCGCCACCGCCGCAGCGCGCGCTCCAGTGTGGCTTGCACCAGATCGTCGGCGCTGGCGGGCTCGCCGCTCAGCGAGCGCGCGAAGCGGCGCAGTGCCGGCAGCACGGCGCGCAGTTGGTCATCGTCCAAAGCATCCATTGGCGGGCGTGGTGGTGACATCACACGGTAGACGCACTGGAGCGTGGATTATTCCCGCGATCGGTGCGTGCCACCGTCGTTCGTGGACGAGGGAATAACGCGGCCCGCATGTCGTCTCACTCATCTCAACCACTCACAGTATCGACCACCGGAGCCAGCCATGACGTTGCCACCTCCTTCGCACCCGCGCGCACGCAGCCCCGTACTGCCCTTGTTGGGGATTGCCGCCATTGCCGGCGGCATTGCGCTGGCGTTTGCCTGGACGGCCGGCTGGATCGGTGGCGACCGGCTCACTGCCGCACGTATGACCGACACCATCGAATCCAGCGGGCCACCGCATCCGGGCTTCCGCCGCGCGCATACCAAGGGCGTGTGCGTGAGCGGGCAATTCCAGTCCAGCGGCAAGGCCACCTGGCTGTCGTCGGCACGCATCTTCAGCCAGCCCAGCACGCAGGTGCTGGGGCGCATGTCGATCGGCGGCGGCGATCCGCACGGGCCCGACGGGCAGGCGCGCGTGCGCAGCATGGCGCTGCTGTTGCGCAGCGACGATGGGCAGGAATGGCGCACGGCGATGAACAGTTTTCCGTTCTTCGTGGTCGCCACGCCGGCCGGCTTTCAGGCGCTCAACGTGGCCTCCAGGCCGGACCCGGCCACCGGCAAGCCGGACCCCGAAAAACTGGCGGCGTTCGGCAAGCAGTATCCGGAAGCGGCCAAGTTCCAGCAGTGGGCCAAGACCGCGCCGTGGTCGGACAGCTGGGCCAATACGCAGTACAACGGCGTCAATGCGTTCCGCGCGATTGCCGCCGATGGGCGCGAACGCTACATCCGCTGGTCGATGCGCCCGCATACGCCATTCAAGGAATTGAACGCCGAACAACGCAAGCAGGCCGATGGCGATTTTCTCGCCACCGACCTGGACGCGCGGCTGGCGCAGGGGCCGTTGCGTTGGGACATGGTGCTGACCATTGCCGAGCCCGGCGATGCGGTGGATGATCCGTCGCAGCCGTGGCCGGACAGCCGCAAGCAGATCGTGGCCGGTACGCTCTCGATCGAGCGTGCGCAGCCGCAGGCCACCGGCCCGTGTCGCGATCTCAATTACGACCCGTTGATCTTGCCCAAGGGTCTGGCCGCATCGAATGACCCGATACTGGCGGCGCGCTCGTCGGTGTATTCGCAATCGTTCAATCGTCGCGAACACGAGATCGCCAATGGCACGGGCAGCGCCGCTACCGGCCGGGGAGCACGCCAATGAACCGCCGCACCCACTTCAATCTGCCGGCGCGCGTGCTGCATTGGCTGATGGCCGCGATGATCCTGACCATGCTGTTCGTCGGTGTCGGCATGGTGGCCTCGGTGACGCAGCGGCCGTGGTTGATCGATCTGCATCGCCCGCTGGGCATCGCGATCCTGATCCTGGCGATGCTGCGCTTGATCAACCGTTTGCGCAATCGGCCGCCGCCGCTGCCGGCCGACCTGCCGGCATGGCAGAAGGCCGCGGCGATCGCCTCGCACTGGCTGCTGTATGCGTTGATGCTGGGCATGCCGTTGATCGGCTGGGCGATGTTGTCGGCCGGCGGCTACCCGATCGTGCTGTGGCCGGGCGCGAACCTGCCGCCGATCGCACCGCACGACCCTGCGCTGTACGCCTGGCTGCGCAGCGCGCACGGTTGGCTGGCGTATCTGTTATTTGCCACCGTGTTGGGGCATCTGAGCGCGGCGTTGTTCCATGCCTGGGTGCGCCGCGACGGGGTGTTTTCCAGCATGGCGCGTGGGGAGCGGTCTGCGCGGTGATGGGTGGGTGTTGGCACCCTCTCCCGCCGGGACATTGTCATCCTTTATGGGGGAGAAGGTGCCCCGAGGGGCGGATGAGGGTGCGGACGAAACATCGGGTTAACCGCCATCTGGAGTGGCGTTGCCCCGTAGCCTCACCCCAACCATCTCCCGGCAGGAGAGGGGCTTTGAGTTCCCTTCTCCCCTCGGGAGAAGGTACCCCGCAGGGGCGGAGGGTGCGGACGAAACATCGGGTTAACTGCCGTCAGGAGTGGCTTTGCCTCATACCCTCACCCCTCTCCCGAGGGGGGAGGGCTAGTGCTGGCGTTTTGTTTTGGCCGCTGGCGCAGATGATTCGATGCCCTTGCCTGTGGCGGCCCAATAGATCCCACCGTACAAATGCTCCAGGTAGCGTGGGTCGTTATAGGCTTCGGCCAGATGGCCTAGTGCAGTGGCGAAGACGCGGCCACCTTCGAAATGGTGGTACCACGCCACCGGGTGCTGTTGGCCCATGCCCTTGGCGACCTGGCCCGGCCAGATCAGGGTGGGGTCGTAACTGCGTTCGTCGACGGTAAGCAGCGTGACCAGATCGTCGCTGTAGGGCGGATCGTATTCGTACCATTCGTCGCTCCACACCCAGCGCTTGGGCAGGCCGGCAGTGGCCGGGAAATTGGCGTCGGCCACATCCACCATCGCCGTTTGCATGTAAGGGTGCGTGCGGAACGAGCGGCCGATCATGTGGTCGTACCACTCCCAGTCCCCCCGTTTGATCGCAAAGGCCTTGTGCACCGCGACCACGCCGCCGCCATTACGCACGTATTTTTGAAAGTTGGCCCGCTGCGTCGGGTCCAGATCGGTGGCCGGCGTATTGAGCAATACGATGGCCGCGTATTGCGACAGGTCGCCATCGAACGCCTTGGCGTTCCACGCCCATACCATCTCGACATAATGTTTGCGCGCCATCGCTTCGAATTGCGGCTTGGCCACGGGGATATAGTCGTGGTGATACTGGTTGGGAATGGCAGCCACCAATATCTTGTATTGCTCAGCGGATGCGTTGAAGGCGCACACCAGCAGCAGGCCCGACAGCCACAGACATTTCATGCATCGCTCGCCGTGTTTTCGATGCTGTGCAGTGTACCTGCGCGCGGCTGGCATGCTTTGGCCGGCATTTGGAATCGCTGTGGATCGCTTGCCGATGTAACGGATGCCACCGCTTCAGTGGCTGCAGCCTGGTGCGATCGCATCGCTTCTGCGAGCAACGCCGCACCCGGCAACGCAAGGCCCACGCGCGCAGACGCGATCCGTCGAACGGTCGCGCTACAACCAGCCTTTCTGCCGCGCCAGGCGATAGGCTTCGATGCGATTGGCCACGCCCAGTTTGCCGATGCATTCGGACAAGTAATTGCGCACCGTGCCGTGCGAGAGCTGCAACTGTTGGGCGATCTCGCTGGCGGAGCGGCCTTCGCCGGCCAGCCGCAGCACGGTCCGTTCGCGTTCGCTCAAGGGGTCTGCTTCCACCCACGCATCGATGGCCAGCTGCGGGTCGATCACTCGCCCGCCGCGATGCACCTGCCGCAACGCATCGACCAATTGTTCGGCGGGCGCATCCTTGAGCAGATACCCGGCCACGCCGGCATCCAGCGCACGGCGCAAAAATCCCGGACGCGCGAACGTGGTGACGATCATGACCCGTACCGGCAGCGCCTGCCGCTGGATCCGCTGCGCCAGTTCCAGCCCGGTCAGGCCGGGCATCTCGATATCGGTGACCAGCACGTCCGGCTGCAGGCGCTGCAGCTCGCGCCATGCGCTTTCGCCATCGCCGGCGCTGCCGACCACCGCGATATCGTCCTCCAGCCCGAGCAAGGCCACCAGCGCGCCACGCAGCAAGGCTTGGTCTTCCGCCAACAACACCCGGATCATCGGTCGCGCTCGCATGCATGCAACGGTTGCGCACGATAACAGCGCCGACGCATGCCGTGCACTTGGCAGCGCAAGCAGGGCGCGTTAAAGCGACTGCGGCATCACCGGCGGCGACGGCGTTGCGGCAACGACCGCAGGCCGCGGCAACGGCAGACTGGCGCGCAATCGCATGCCGCGCGGCAAGGCCTGCACATCCAACGCGCCACCCAGGCTGTGCAGGCGTGCGCGCATGCCGTCCAGGCCGTTGCCAGGCACGATCACGCCACCGCGGCCGTCATCGGTGATCTCCAGCACCGCCTGCTCGCCGTGCGCGTGCAGCTGCACACGCACGCGTTTTGCCTGGGCGTGGCGCTGCACATTGGTGGCCGCCTCGCGCACGACCAACGCAAGCGCGGTTTCGTGCTCGGGCGGCAACGCCAGTGGCTCCAGTTGTTGCTCCAGCGCAATGCCGTCCAGGTCCAGCAGCACGCGCGCCGATGCCAGTTCGGCAACCAGGCCGGCAGCACGGATGCCGGTGACCGCGCGTCGTACCTGCGCCAGCGCCTCGCGCGAGACCTGCGCCACCGCATCGATCTCGTTGCGTGCGGCCTGCGGGTCGCGCTCGATCAGGCGCGCGGCCAGATCGGATTTGAGCGCCACCAGCGACAAGGTGTGGCCAAGCAGATCGTGCAGGTCGCGGCCGATGCGCTCGCGTTCGGCGGTGGCCGCCAGCCGACGGACTTCGTCCTGCGACAGGCGCAGCAACGCGTCCTTGCGTTCGTTGATGCTGTACACCGCGCCCACGGCGGCCATGCCCAGCACCGTCACCGGCATCCACACCAGCGCCTGCATGCTCAACCCGAGCCAGCGCGCCCAGCTCAGGTACAAGGCGTTCATCAGCAGCAACATCGCAAAGTGCCGCCACAACGCATGCCGCGTGGAGGGGCGCAAGGTCAGGCAGGCGAAGACGAAATAGCTGAGCCCCGCCGAGTACACCGGCAGCAAGGCAGCACTCAGCGCCGCCATCGCCCAGGCGTAGCGGTACAAGGTGACGGGCGGCGCCAGCAACATGCGTGCGTAGAGCAGCACAAACACCGGATAAGACGCCAGCGTGCACAACAGCCAGGTGCTGTCGTAGCCACGCGCAGAAAACGCCGGCACCACGAACACCCAGGCCGACCAAAACAGGTGCACGCTATCCATCCACGGCGATTGCCCCTGCGCCAGCCGCGCGGCAACCTGCGAACTGGCGGCGGGACGAAGCCATGCGGGAAACCGGAGGCGCATCAGCGAAGATCCGTGTGGGTGAGCGGATTCTGCCACTGCCGGGCCCGTCTGCGTGCGGCTGCGCGCAGGACGACAGGGGTGAGCGGCCTCATGCATGCTGCTGGTAACTGCTGCGATGCGATCGCCCACCGAGGCTGCAATTCGCCTGCGCAGGCGCAAGCCAGACACGCGCGGTTCGCATATGCAAGGAAAGCATGCCGGTCACGGGTTGCCGAGGAGCCTCCAGCATGGCCGCCCGCAGCATTGGCGCACTAGTCGCCGATGTCATGATTTGCAGATGACAGCTGTCACTGGTGAGCGCGCCGCGCTGACCGCATGCTGCGCACCATCTGGCGGTGGCATCGGCGCATCGACCGTTCGTCGCCCCAGCGCAGTTGGTGACTTCCGGCAGCTTGCGGCGTCGCCCGCAGACCGTCACATTTCGCGCAGCCTTCCGTCCTGGTCATCGATGAACACTTCCGCCGATCTGCTCAAGCAACTCCGCATCGACCGCCAGCGCTCCGCCACGCCGCCGCCCGCCCGCCGTACCGGCTGGATCCTCGCCGCAGTGATCGTCGTCATCGTATTGGCCGCCGCCGCGTGGTGGTTCACGCGCCGCCCGATGGTGAAGGTGCAGACCGCGCCGGTGGTGGCGATCAGCGCCGGCAGCAGCAGCGCATCGGTGCTGGACGCCTCCGGCTATGTGGTGGCACGACGCATGGCAACCGTGTCGGCGCAGGTCACCGGCAAGGTGCGCGAGGTGATGATCGAGGAAGGCATGCGCGTCGAACAAGGCCAGGTGATGGCCACGCTCGACCCGCTCGATGCCGATGCGCAGCGTAGTTTGTCGGCCTCGCAGTTGTCGGCCGCACGCAGCCAGGTCGACAACATGCAGGCGCAACTGGCGGTGGCCAATGCCGATGCCACGCGCCTGCAATCGTTGGTGGGTGCGCAGCTGGTGTCGCGTTCGCAATACGACCAGGCCATTGCGCAGCGCGATGCCTTGCGCGCGCAGCTGCAGAACGCCCAGCGCAACGTGCAGGTCGCCTCCGACCAGCTGGCCATTGCCGGTATCCGCTCGGACTTCAATGTGGTGCGCGCGCCGTTTGCCGGCGTGGTGACGGCCAAAGCAGCGCAGCCTGGCGAAATCGTCTCGCCGTTGTCGGCCGGTGGCGGCTTCACCCGCACCGGTATCGGCACCATCGTGGACATGGAATCGCTGGAAATCGAGGTGGAAGTGGGTGAGTCCTACATCGGCCGCGTGCAACCCAAGATGCCGGTGGAAGCGGTGCTCAATGCCTACCCGGAGTGGAAGATTCCAGGCGAGGTCATCGCCATCATCCCCACCGCAGACCGCGGCAAGGCCACGGTGAAAGTGCGCGTGGCGCTCAAGGTCAAGGACCCGCGCATCGTGCCGGAAATGGGTGTGCGGGTCAGCTTTCTGGAGCAGGCCAAACCGCAGCAGGCAGCCAGGCCGCAAGGCGTGCGCATCCCGGCCACCGCACTGGTGGAGCGCGACACGCGCACGGTCGCGTTCGTGGTCGGCGAGCACAACACCGTCAGCGCGCATGCCGTCACCACCGGGATGGTGATGGGCGAAGACAGGCAGGTGCTCTCCGGCCTGGCCGCGGGCGACAGCGTGGTACTGGATCCGCCGCAAGCCTTGAAGGATGGCGACAAGGTGACCGAAGCAGAGCCGAACGCGACCGAGTAACGCACACCCAAAGACAGCGCACGCAGCAACCGCTCAACGGGCACGGAAAAGGGCGTTGATGGAAACGGCAGCGGTGCAGGCGCCTGCGCCGCGCGGCGACAGACGCCGTTGAAATCCAGTCACGCGGTGGCGACTGTGTGCTTACGCATCTGCGGTTGCGATGTTCGTCAACATTTTCAGCCAATGTCGCCGCACGCACGTTTCAGGCATCGGCAACGTGCGCCGTACATGGGTCGTCACAGCAGTCGATGCCTTGCCTGCACCCGCCACATCGCTTCATCGCATTTCAGCTCGCCGTGTTACTGCAGTGCCGCATCACATCCGCAGTCGCTCTGCGCACTGCTTCATCTCTTCCATCGCACCGCCAGGAGTTGCCATGTCCGCTCTCGTCAGTTTGCGCAACATCACCAAGACCTACCAACGCGGGCCCGAGCAGGTGCAGGTGCTGCACGGCATCGATCTGGAAATCGCCAGCGGCGACTTCGTTGCGTTGATGGGCCCGTCCGGGTCGGGCAAGACCACCTTGCTCAACCTGATCGGCGGGCTGGACAACCCCAGCGGGGGTGAGATCGAGATCGAAGGCGAGCGCATCGACCGCATGAGCGGCGGTCAGCTGGCGACCTGGCGCAGTCACCACGTCGGTTTCGTGTTCCAATTTTACAACCTGATGCCGATGCTCACCGCGCAGAAGAACGTGGAGCTGCCGTTGCTGCTCACCTCGCTCAATGCCGCTCAACGCAAGCGCAATGCCGAGATCGCATTGACCCTGGTCGGCCTGCAGGAGCGCCGCAACCACAAGCCCAGCGAATTGTCTGGCGGACAGCAGCAACGCGTGGCGATTGCGCGCGCAATCGTCTCTGATCCCACCTTCCTGATCTGCGACGAGCCCACCGGCGATCTGGACCGCCACAACGCCGAAGAAATCCTGCGCCTGCTGCAGGAGCTCAACCGCGAACACGGCAAGACCATCGTGATGGTCACCCACGACCCCAAGGCCGCCGAATACGCCACCCACACCATCCATCTGGACAAGGGCGAGCTGGCCGACGCGCCGCTTGCACTGTAAGGGAGCGCTGCCATGAAGTATCTCTCGCTGGTATGGGCGCAATTGTTCCGCAGCAAGACCCGCACCTTGCTGACCTTGCTCTCGGTGGTCGCGGCGTTTTTATTGTTCGGCATGCTCGATTCGGTGCGCGTGGCCTTCACCTCCGGCGGCAGCGTCAGCGGCGTGGACCGGCTGGTGGTGGCATCGCGCCTGTCGATCACCCAATCGTTGCCGATCACTCTGGAAAACCAGATCCGCAGCGTGCCGGGCGTGCGCGATGTGACCTCGGCAATGTGGTTCGGCGGCATCTACCGCGACCCGAAGAACTTCTTCCCGAATTTTTCGGTGGCGCCCAATTTCTTCGATGTCTACAGCGAATATCAGTTGCCCAAGGATCAGCTCAAGGCCTTCCAGAGCACACGCACCGGCGCGATCGTTGGTGAAAGCCTGGCCAAGGAAAATGGCTGGAAGATCGGCGACACCATCCCGCTGCAGGCCACCATCTTTCCGCGCGGCGGCAGCAACGACTGGCCGCTGCAACTGGTCGGCATCTTCCGCATGAAAGACCGCACGGTGGCCGCCAACCAGGAACGCCAGTTGATGATGAACTGGAAGTACTTCGACGAGTCCAACGACTACATCAAAAGCAGGGTGAGTTGGTACACGGTGACGCTGCGCAATGCCGACCAGGCATCGCGCGTGGCGCAGGCCATCGATGCGTTGTCGGCCAACTCCGACCATGAAACCAAGTCGCAGACCGAGTCGGCGTTCCAGCAGGCCTTCGTCAAACAGTTCGCCGATATCGGCCTGATCGTCACCTCGATCATGGCCGCGGTGTTTTTCACCTTGCTGTTGCTGACCGGCAACACCATGGCGCAGGCCGTGCGCGAGCGGATTCCGGAGCTGGCCACGCTCAAGACGCTGGGCTTTCAGGACCGCACCGTGCTGAGCCTGGTGATGGTGGAGTCGATGTTGCTGATCGGCCTGGGCGGTTTGATCGGCATGGGGCTGGCGGCGCTGGTGATCCCGGCGGTCGCCGCGCGCAGCGGTGGCCTGATGCCGACCCAGAGCGTGCCGCTGCAGACTTGGTTGGTCGCGGTCGGGCTGATGGCCGGTATCGGCATCGTGGTGGGTGTGCTGCCGGCATTACGCGCGCAGCGCTTGAAGATCGTCGATGCACTCGCCGGCCGCTGACAGGAGCATGCACATGCAACGCAAATGGAAAGATCGTGGGGTCAACGCGCTGTCGGTCGTGCTGCTGGCAATCGGGCTGGCTGCCTGGATCGCACTGCCGTGGTTGGTGCTGCTGCCGATCGGTGGATTGCTGGCGGTGTGGCTGGTGGCCACACGCAGCGGGCGGCTCTCGCTGGCTGCCGCACGCATCGGCATCGCCACGTTGCCGCAGCGCTGGGGGTCCAGCTCGGTGATCGTGGTCGGCATCGCCGGCGTGGTCGGCGTGCTGGTGGCGATGCTGGCGATGGGCCAAGGCTTCCAGGCCACGCTCAACAGCACCGGCGACGAGACCACCGCGATCGTCCTGCGCGGCGGTTCGCAGGCGGAGACCAACTCGGTGATCACCCGCGACCTGGTGCCGCTGATCGGCAGCCTGCCCGGCATCACCGCCGATGCCAACGGCCGCCCGATGCTGTCGCCGGAACTCTCGCAAGTGGTGAACATCGCCTCCCGCTCCGACGGCACCGACGTCAACGCGCAACTGCGTGGCGTGGGCGAACAGGCCTGGGCCGTGCATGACAAGGTCAAGATCGTGCAAGGCCGCCGCTTCAACACCGGTCTGCGCGAAATGGTGGTGGGCAAGGGCGCGTTGAACCAGTTCCGCGGACTGGAGCTGGGCAAGACACTCACGCTTGGCAGCCAGCAATGGACCGTGGTGGGCGTGTTCGCCTCCGGCGATGCGCACGATTCGGAGCTGTGGACCGACGCGCAGACGCTGGCCACCACCTACAACCGCAGCGCCTATCAGTCGATCAGCGTGCGCACCAACGGCAAGGCAGGCTTCAGCGCGTTCAAGACCGCCATGGCCGCCGATCCGCGGCTCAAGCTGGATGTGGAAACCACCCGCGCCTACTACGGCAAGCAGGGCGGCGGCTTGAACAAGTTGATCAACATCCTGGGCACGGTGATCGGGGCGATCATGGCAGTGGGCGCGGTATTCGGCGCGCTCAACACGATGTATGCGGCGGTGGCCACGCGCGCGCGCGAGATCGCCACCATGCGTGCGATCGGCTTCCGTGGCACGCCGGTGATCATGGCGCTGATGCTGGAAACCATGCTGCTGGCACTGCTGGGCGGGCTGCTGGGCGGGGCGATCGCCTGGGCGGTGTTCAACGGCTACACCGTCTCCACGCTGGGCAGCAACTTCAGCCAGGTGGTATTCCAGTTCAAGGTCTCGCCGGAGCTGCTGTGGAGCGGGCTGAAATGGGCGCTGGGCATCGGCCTGGTGGGCGGGCTGTTTCCCGCGCTGCGTGCCGCGCGTCTGCCGATTACCACGGCGTTGCGTGAGGTGTAGGCGGGGTTGGCCCGCCGCGAATCGGGAATCGGGAATGGTGACAGCCGCGGCAGACCCGCGGCGGCGGCGGCGGCTGCGGCTGCGGCTGCGGCTGAACGTATTGCAGGCTGTCATGGTTCTGTCACCGCAGTGCGGTAGATGCGCGGGCCGGGCAGGCCGTAGCCTGCTCGGCCGTTTGCTCCAACGATCGATTGCCATGACGCGCCTGCTTGTGCTGGTCTGCGCCTGCCTGTGGCTGGCCGGCTGCTCCTCTTCTTCGACCTCGCTCAGCGAGCGCCTGGTTGCGCCCGGTGGCACCTCGCCGCTGCTGGACGAAGAACGCATCGCCGCCACCATCGCCACGGCGCCCAACCGTAGCGGGCATGTGGTGACGCGCGATGGCGTGCCGATCTTCTGGCGCGCGATCGACCCCGGCCAGTACGCCATGCACTATCGCTACAGGGGGCAGCGCACCGACCCGGCGCATGCGCTGGATGTGGATTTCAGTTTCAAGGCACCGACTGCCAAGCCGCCGGCGCCGCGCGGCACGGTGGTGCTGCTGCACGGCTGGATGATGGATGGCGACTCACTGCTGCCCTGGTCGCTGCAGCTTGCGCAGGCCGGCTACCGCGTGGTCACCATCGACCTGCGCAACCATGGCCATTCCGGCGGCGGGCCGTCCGGCTACGGCACGCGCGAGTCCGACGACGTCATCGATGTGCTCGACGCCCTGCAGCCGCGCGGCGAAATCCGCGGGCCGCTGTATCTGTTCGGCATTTCCTACGGTGCCGCCACCGCGCTGTTTACGGCCGACAAACTCGGCCCGCGCGTGACCGGCGTGGTGGCGATGGAGTCCTTCGCCAATGCCGGGCGCGGCATCCGCGACATGGTGCCGCACCTGCTCGCCAGCCAGCCGCACGGGTGGCGTGGACGGGCGGTGGCGGCGTATGCACGCTGGCGCTATGCCGACCAGAATATCGACGCGGTGATTGCAGCGGCCGACACCCAGCTCAAGCTGGACCTGGACCGTGTCGATGTCGCGCACGCCCTGGCCGACACGCGCAGCTGCGTGCTGCTGTTGCACGGCGATGCCGATCAGCACATTCCGGTGGCGCATGGCCGTGCATTGGCCGTGGCCAGCGCGCGGGCGCATTACCTCGAACTGCCTGGCGAAAACCATTTGAGCCTGCCACTACGGCTGGACTTGCTCGGCGGGCCCGTCGATCAATGGCTGGCGCAGGTGCAACAAGACCCCAGCCATTGTCCTGCACCGCAGGCGCTGCCCGCGTCCACGCTGGCAGTGGCCAGCCCGTTGGCGCCGCCGCGCAGTTGAGCGCGGCAATCGCGCACGCTGACGCGAAGCAATCGCCCCGATGAATGCCACACGCACTGCGTGCGGTGGGCTGCTGATTCAGCGCGTCACCACCGGCTGCCGCGCACGCACCACGCTGTCGCCGACAAACACCAGCAAACCCACCCAGATCGCGGCGAAGCCGATCGCGCGTCCCTGATCGAACGGCTCGTGGAAGAACCACACGCCCAGCAGCAACTGCAGGCTCGGCGCGATGTATTGCAGGATGCCCACCAACGACAGCGGAATGCGCCGCACACCGTAGGCGAAACCGATCAACGGCAGGGCCGTCACCACGCCACCGAAGATCAGCATCGCATCGGTCCGCAGGCTCCAGCCGCTCAGGAACGCGCCACCATGGCCCTGCTCGCCCCACGCCGCCAGCAGCAGGGCCGGCACGAACAGGTACACGCTTTCCACGCCCAGCCCGGCCACCGCATCCACCGCCACCAATTTGCGCAGCAGCCCGTAAATACCGAAAGACACCGCCAGCCCCAAGGCAATCCACGGCGGCGCGCCGGCATCGATGGTCAGCCACAGCACGCCCGCTGCGGCGCAGGCCACCGCTACCCACTGGATGCGGCGCAGGCGCTCTTTCAACACCAGCACGCCCAGCAAGACGCTCAGCAGCGGGTTGATGAAGTACCCCAGGCTGGCTTCGATCACATGCCCGGCGTTGATCGCCCAGATGTACAGGCCCCAATTGAACGCGATCGCCACGCTGCTGCCGGCCAGCATGCGCAGCGCGCGGGGCTGCGCGGCGATGCTGCGCCACCAGCGCAGGCCCGAGCTCGCCAGCAGCCAGGCCACCACCAGCACCGTGCTCCACACGATGCGGTGGGCGATGATCTGCAGCGACGGCACCGCCTTGAGCAGATGCCAGTACACCGGCACCAGCCCCCACAGCACGAAGGTGGAGGCGGTGATCAACAATCCGCGGCGCGCTTCCTGCGACGACACCGCGCTCATCGCCGCGCCTTGGCGAAGGTGACCACCAGCACGCCGGCCAGGATCACCGCCATCGCACCGATGTCCTGCGCGCTGAAGCGCTCGTGGCCGAGCCAGGCGCCCAGGCTGACCGCAATCACCGGGTTGACGTAGGCGTAGCTACCGGCGAGCGCAGGGCGCACGTGATGCAGCAGCCACACGTAAGCGGTAAACGCCACGATCGAGCCGAACACGCACAGGTACGCCACCGCCAGCAGTCCTTGCGGACTCGGCCACACCTGCGGGCGCTCGCCGATCAGCAGGCCGGTACTGACCAGCAGCACGCCGCCGCACAGCATCTGTCCGGCGGCGGTCATGAACGGCGAAGGCAGATCGCGCCCGCGCGACCACACCGAGCCGAATGCCCAGCCGATCGGTGCGATCAGCAGCAACACCAGGCCGCCCGGCGTCGCGGTCAGGCTGCTGCCGGCGTTGAGCCACACCACGCCCAGAAAGCCGATCACGATGCCCAGCCATTCGCCGCCGCCGGCATGCTGCCCGCGCAAGGCGCCAAACAAGGCCATCCACAACGGCACCGACGCCACCGCGGTGGCGGCCAGCCCGGACGACACGCTGCGCTCGGCCAGCACCACCATGCCGTTGCCGAGCAGCAGCAACGCCGCCCCCATCAGCGCCACGTTCTTCCACTGCGCACGCGTTGGCGCCGCCACGCCGCGCCAGCGCAGCACGCTGTAGAGCACGCTACCAGCAACGATGAAACGCGCGCCGGACACCATCGTCAGCGGCTGCGCGCCACCTTCCAGCGCGAATCGGATCGCCAGATAGGTCGAGCCCCACACCACGTAGACCAGCAACAAGGCGAGAACGACTAACCCGCTGCGCGCAGGCGCGGCAGCATCGTGAGAGGAAGACATCGGAACAGTGCCAGTGCAGCGGAACCTTCAATTCTAGAGCACATGCCAAAGCCCACGCCGCACCTCGGTCGCGCTATGGTGCACTTCCCACCGCATCCGAGCGTGCATATGCAGTGTCCTCTTCGCTGGCTGGCCCTGGCCGCCTTGTTTGCAACGTCCGCCACGGCATTGGCGCGCGCACCCGAGCCGTGGGAACTCAGCGGCCGCAAGCTGATCGAAGCCGGACTGGACGGATCGCTTGCGCCAGAAATCACCGCGCCAGAGCAACGCGAGTTCAAGGTGCTTGTCTCGGCCAGCCGCGCCGGCGCGTATCTGCTCGGCGTCGCCAGCGCCAGCTATCGCACCGGCTGGTGCATGCCTGCAGGCAACACCGGCTCGCCCGATCTGCAGGCGGTCATCGCCGATATCGGCGCGCTGCCCGATACACGCCAGGACCAAGCCGCACCTGACTTGATCATCCAGGCGCTGGCAAAGCGCTATCCGTGCAGCGGCGGCGACAAGAGCACGCGTGCCGGCGGCGGCAATTCAGCCAATGCCGCCAAGCCGTAGGGCACGCCTATACGCAGTCGTTCAATGCCATGGCGTTGACCACAACGCCAGCATTTGTACCGCGCGACGACAAACGTCCCGAGCAGCTGCCTGATGAGCGTGGACGGCGCGCACGCACAAGCAAGTGCATGCCACCGAGCAGCGGTTGCGTTCGCTTGGCGTAGCGCGCAGTCATTCGATACGCATGGAGAGCGTGCAGGATCCCAGGTGTACGAGCGCACATGCCGCATGGAGTCCAGCTGCGCTCTTCTGGCGATCAGCGCAGTCGTCTTGGACGCTGCTCTCAGCCCGTGATCGAGCGCGCGGCGCCCTCTCGCTCCTGCGCGCTTATTTGCGCACCGCATCGCTCTTGGCACGGATCGCCTTGAATTCAGAGCCATCCTGCCAGCTCGGCCACTGCCGGCCATTGGCCAGCGCCACGCCCACGTCGTAGACCAGCGTGGTGTCGGCGGCATGGCCGCTGGCATCCCATTGCGGGGTCCAGCGATCGCACGGCTGGTGATAGCAATCGGCGAAATACGTCTCGCGCAGTGCCTTGCCTGCCGCGACGCCGCCGTCGAGCATGTCCAGGCCGGGGCCGGCGGTGATCGCCGGCACACCCATGCGCGCGAACGCAAAATGATCGGCGCGGTAGAAGAAGCCTGCTTCCAGATTCGGGTCCGGCGAATAGCTGCGACCACGCGCCTTGGCGGCGGTTTCCAGGTCGCCTTCCAGCGACACCCGCCCACGTCCCCACGAGGCGATGTCGCGGGTCGGACCATCGGGGCTGAACATTTCCATGTTGAGCACGGCCACGGTCTTGTCCAACGGCGCCAGCGGGTGCGCGGCGTAGTAGTTGGCGCCGAGCAGGCCCTTTTCTTCGGCAGTCAAGGCAATGAAATACAACGTGCGCTGCGGCTTGGGGCCGGCTGCGAACACGCGCGCCAGTTCCAGCACGCTGGCCACGCCGGTGGCGTTGTCCACGGCGCCGCGTCGAATCGCATCGCCACTGGCATCGGCCTTGCCGATCCCGAACGCATCCCAGTGCGCGGAGAAGATCACCGTCTCATCCGGATGCTGACTGCCGGTGAGTTTGGCCACCACGTTATGCGTCACCACACGCTCGCGCTTGAGCTTGAAATCCACCGACAACGTCGCATCGCCCAGGGCCACAGGCGCGAAGTCGCGCTGCTGCGCACGTGCCTTGGCCTGTTCGAAATCCAGGCCGGCCTGCTTGAACAACGATACCGCCAGCGCACGCTGCATCCAGCCACGCACCGGCACGTGCTGCGCGCGGGCATCGGCATCGCTGCGCTCGATATCGAACAACGGCGACATGCCCGAGCTCTGCACCGTGCCCCAGCCATACGCCGCCGGCGCTGTCTCGTGCACGATCAACACCCCGGCCGCACCGCGCCGCGCCGCCTCTTCGTACTTGTAGGTCCATCGGCCGTAATAGGTCACGGCCTTGCCGTCGAATGCGCCCGGCTGCGGCGATTCGAAATCGGCATCGTTGATCAGCACCACCGCAATCTTGCCGCGCAGGTCCACGCCCTTATAGTCGTCCCATTGGCGCTCTGGCGCACTGATGCCGTAACCGACGAAGACCAGTGGCGCGTTCTTCAACGCGACCGCCTGCTGCGGACGCAGGCTTTGCAGGGTCACATCGCTGCCATTGACCAGCGCCTGGGTCTTGCCGCCGACGCGCAGGCTTGCGCGCACCGGGCCATCCACCTGCGCGCGCACCAGCGGCACGGCCTGGGTCCAGCCGCCCTGCTCGCCACCTGGCTCCAGGTCGGCCGCCTTGAACTGCTCGACCAGGTAATCGACCGTGCGCTGCTCACCGGCGCTGGCCGGCGCGCGCCCTTCGAATTCGTCCGACGCCAGCAAGCGCACGTGACGCGACAATGCCTCGGCATCGATGCCGCCGCCCGGCAGATCGTTGGCGGCCTGCGCCACACCTCCCACAAACAGGCAGGCAGACAACAGCAGGATACGCATCGGGTTCACGGTGAGGCCTTGCAACGGTAGATGACACATAGTTTACAAGCGTGCAGCCAACGCCGGAGCGCCACGATGCGAAATTGCGTTCGATCGGATGGACTGCATGCGTGGCGACGCGTGGACGATCTTCGGTTGAGCAGTAATGCACCCCATCCACGCAGCATCGCAGGACACGCCGTAAAGACGGCATGCCGCAGAAGGTCCCTCGTTCGGCGGCCAAGGTTGTACTAACCCGTACGCGCCGCACGATCCAGCCAACAGCCCAGCCCTTGCGCGTTGAGCTCGATATCTGTTGTCAGCAGTCGCTCCACGGCGGCATCGTCCAACCGACATCCATGTTGGCGTGCGCGCTCCAGATACAACGCGGTCAATGCCGCCACCATGCAGCGATGCCGGTCCGGACGCTGCGCGCAGCCCAGCGCAATGTCGGTCATCGCATGAATCTGCTCGTCCAGCGCCTGCGCCAACGGTTCTGGCGAGGTGACACGGCCGTAATGGGTCAGATACATCGCCTGCGGTGCGGCGTCCATCAGGCGCGCGATCGACTGCAGCATGGCCTCGGGTTCGAACTGCACCGGCGAAGACGTCGGCAGAATGAACGCGCCGCGCGCGCTGTCCAATTGGCGATACGACAGGCCGAAGGTGTCGCCGGTGAACCAGCTGCGGCTGCGCGCATCCCACACGCATAGATGATGGCGTGCATGTCCAGGCGTCTCGATGATGCGCAGCACGCGCTCGCCCAGCATCACGGTATGACCCTCGTCCGCCGCGACCACACGCTCGGCCGGCACCGGCTCGATGATGCCGTAGTTGCGCGCCATGTCCGCCTCGCCATACACCGCGGTGGCACCGGCAATCAGCCGCGTGGGGTCGACCAGATGCGGCGCACCGCGCGGATGCACCAGCACCTGCGCATGGGGCAAATGCCGCAATAACGCTCCTGCCCCGCCGGCATGATCCAGATGCACATGGGTCAGGATCAACCACTCCACCTGCGCTGGCGACAACCCGGCCGCCTGCACGGCGGCCAGCATCTGCGGTACCGACAGCGAGGTACCGCAATCGATCAGGGCAGCCCGCTGCGCTTGGACGACCAGATACGCCGCATCGAATTGCACGCCACCAAAGCCGGTATCGATGGTGTGGATGTTGAACTCGGCTGTCGCTGTCATTCGCACCCCGCGGCGGCTGTAAGAACTGCAGTGTAGGCCCAGGCCTGGCGTCGCTGTCGTGCATGTCGCCACAGGCACGAGCTTACGCACCGCGATCGTCCACCTCTACGCCTGCTGCGCAGCGCAGGTCACGCCTCGCGCAAGGCGTCCATCGCAGCAAGAACCACGTCGGCATCCACTTGCGCATGCACGCCCGGCAGCTGCAAATCGCTGGCCTGCGCGGCCTGTTTCAGCCGCGCGATCACCTGTCCGGCATCGCGTGGCGAAGCGAAGCCATCGCTCTGCAGCAGCAATGCACCCGCGCCATCGTTCAACTTGAAGTAGAACTGGCCATCGCTTTCACGATATTGCTTGAACACCGGCAGTGCGATCTTTTCGCTGGCCTGCACCGCCGCGGTGGCGGCCTGGCTGGACAGATCGCGCAGGCCCACCGCGTCGCGCAACTCGGCCAGCAGCGGGGTGGCGTAGCGCGCGCGCAGACGTGCACCACCGGCGCGCAGAATCGCTTCGATCCTGGCCGGCTCTGCAATCAAGCCCTCGTAGCGCGTACGCAGCGGCGCGATCTCTTGATCGATCCGCTCGAACACCTGCTGCTTGGCATCGCCCCAACCGATGCCGTCGGCAAACGCCTGCGCAAAGGCGGCAGATTCCTGCGGCGTGGCAAATGCTTGATACAGCTGAAACAACGCCGACCCCTGCGTGTCCTTCGCTTGGCCCGGGGCGCGCGAATCGGTGAGGATGGAAAACACCAGCTTGCGCAATTCCTCGCGCGGTGCGAACAGTGGAATGGTATTGCCATAGCTCTTGCTCATCTTGCGGCCATCCAGGCCCGGCAAGGTGGACACCTGCTCGTCGATCACCGCTTCGGGCAGGGTGAAAAATTCGCGCCCATAGACATGATTGAAACGCTGCGCGAAATCGCGTGCCATTTCGATGTGCTGGATCTGGTCGCGCCCGACCGGCACCTGGTGCGCGTTGAAGATCAAGATATCGGCCGCCATCAACACCGGATACATGAACAAGCCTGCGGTAACGCCGGCATCCTCGTCCTCGCCATCGGCGCGGTTCCTGTCCACCGCCGCCTTGTAGGCATGCGCGCGATTGAGGATGCCCTTGCCGGCCACGCAGGTCAGCAACCACATCAACTCGGTGGTCTCGGGCACATCGGACTGCCGGTAGAACCACACCTTGTCCGGGTCCAGGCCGCAGGCCAGCCAGGTGGCGGCGATTTCCAGTGTCGAACGCTGCGTGCGTGCCGGGTCCTGCGCCTTGATCAGGCTATGCAGATCGGCCAGGAAATAGAAGCTCTCCGCATCGGCGCCTGCACTGGCCTGGATGGCCGGGCGGATCGCACCCACGTAATTGCCCAGATGCGGGGTGCCGGAGGTGGTGATGCCGGTAAGGACACGGGTGGTCATCGACGTCATGCCAGGATGGGGTAGCCCCCAAGTTTAGCGGTTCCGCACTTTTGCCACCGCTGCAGAGGCCGGGGAGTTGGTTCGACGCTCCAACGCAGAACGGGCCGCACCAGGCGGCCCGTCGTCTGCGAGCTGCTCGCCTCAACCGGCGGCAGACTGGTGCACTGTCAGGTGTCGTCGCGCAGCGACTTTTCGAATGCGCGCACTTCCGTCTGGGCGCGGTCGCGATCCCAGCCGTAGCGTTCCTGGAGCTTGCCCTGCAGATATTCGGCATTGCCCTCGGCAACCTTGAAATCGTCGTCGGTAAGATCGCCCCACTTCGCCTGGGCCTTGCCCTTCAACTGGGTCCACTTGCCGGAAATGATGTCACTGTTCATGCGCTGACTCCGCTGGTGCGGTCGCGATTGACCGTGGCGCCAGCGTGCCCACGCGGGCGTTGGCACTGGATCAAAAGGTGTCAAACCGCCGATCACCGCACTGAACCGTTGCCCACCCCCATCGAGGGTCTTACTCGCACGCCGTGCATGTGTCGCGCCGCGCCTTCCACGTAAGCGCGCACAAAAAACGGGCCTTGCGGCCCGTCTTTTTGCATGCGGCGTCGGATTACTTACGCGCTGCGTCTTCCACCTTCTCGCCGGCGCCCTGCACGTCCTTGCCGGCACCTGCGACGGTGTTGCAACCCGCCAACATTCCCACCGACAACATCGACAGCACCAGCAGCACAATTGCACGCTTCATAACACACTCCTCATGGGTAAAGCGGCGCGTTGCCGCAGATCGATCAATTCAACAAGACCACGCGATGTGACGGATCAGCACTTACCGTCGCTGCATTTTTCGGCCGTTTTCTCGACCTTGTTGCCCGCACCCTGCATGTCCTTGCCGGCGCCGGCCACGGTGTTGCAGCCCGTCATCACGCCGGCCGAAAACAGGCCCAGCACCATCAGTGTCAGCAGTCGCTTCATCGCTCGTCCTCGTTCAATACGGTGCCAGCGCACCTGGCTTGGCGCCAAATCTGACTGCGCGGCCGTGGATTTGATGTGAACGCGTCGCGGTGCGCTCGGTACGGCATCAATCCCGCATCAGCGTCGACTTGCCGAACAGGCTTTCGACCAGATCAACCGCCAGTTCGGCGGTCGCGTTGCGGTTGTCCAGCACCGGGTTGAGTTCGACGATATCCAACGACCCCATGCGCCCGGTGTCGGCAATCATCTCCATCACCAGTTGCGCCTCGCGGTAGTTGGGGCCACCGGGCACCGTGGTGCCCACGCCCGGCGCGATGCTGGGGTCGAGGAAATCCACATCGAAACTCACGTGCAGGTGCGTATCGGCGCTCATGTCCTGCAATGCCGCTTCCATGGTGCGCTTCATCCCGGCTTCGTCGATGTAGCGCATGTCGTACACATCGATGCGGTGCTGCTTGATCAGCCGCTTCTCCTCCGGGTCCACCGAGCGGATGCCGATCTGCCGCACCTGCTCGGGCAACAACGCCGGCGCACTGCCGCTCAGGTGCGTCAGCGCCTCGGGGCCCAGCCCGCACAGGCAGGCCACCGGCATGCCGTGCACGTTGCCCGAAGGGGTCACCTCACTGGTGTTGAAATCCGAATGCGCATCCAGCCACAGCACCCGCAATGGCCTGCCCTGCTCGCGGCAGTACTTGGCCACCGCCGTGATCGAGCCGATGCCCAGGCAATGGTCGCCACCGAGCATGATCGGCATGCGCCCGGCACGCAGTTCGGCGTAGCTGGCGTCCATCAGCGCCTGGTTCCACGCCACCACTTCGTCCAGATGCCGGTAGCCGGCCTGCGGCGCCTGCCAGGGATTGCGCGGACCATCCAGATTGCCCAGATCGCGCACCTCCACGCCGCGGCCGACCAGCGCCTCCTGCAGGCCGGCGATGCGTAGCGCCTCCGGTCCCATGCGCGCACCGCGGTGGCCCGCGCCGATGTCGGTGGGGACGCCAATCAGGGAAACCGGCACGTACTGCGTTGCCATGCGTTGCTCCAGTCACGATAAGGCCGTGCAGTCTAGTTGCCCGCCCGCACAGTGACGCGCGGCAGCGCAGCACACATGTCGCCCGTACTGAACAGTGCGAGCAAACGCGAGGTTTAGATCTGCCTCCTCGCGCCGCTATCGTGACGTGCCAGGGCACTTTGTGGCGCACCGGACTTTGCCGATTCTGCCTGTCTGACCGCCCAGTTAAGCATCACGGGCGGGCGTGACAGCCTGCTCGGATCCGGGTGGTATGGTGCGCCGCCCGGCGCGGCACACCACGCACGTACGCGCTCGGGCCATCACGCAACAGGGGGAGTTTCATGCCGCACAACGCCGTCAACCAGGTCGTCAAGGCTGCCGTAGGCGAAGTCCCGCGGGCATTGCATTTCTACGATCTGCAGCGCATCGGGCACGAATTTGCGCAGACCATCGAACGTGAGCCGGGCATCCGTCTGTTGATGCTCTCCACTGCCGACGGGCGTGCCATTACCGAGCGTTCCAGCCTGGATGTGGACAGTCGCCGGCTTGCCGCGATGGCCAATTCGTTCCTGACCCTGGGCGAGACCCTGGCGCGCGAATCCAGCCTGAAAGAGGCCGATTACGCCACCATCAGCACGCGCGTCGGGCAGCTGGTGCTGATCCGCATCCGCGCCGACAAGCCGCTGACGCTCACCGCAGTGGGCAGTAGCGACATCAATGCCGCTGCGCTGTTGTTCAATGCCCGCGATTGCGCCGGCCGCCTCGCCACCGTGTTGACGCCGCCGCAAGGCTGAGCACTTGGCACTGTTCGTGCATGCCGCAAGGCACCCATTCCTCATCGTTTGTAAGGACCACACGTGTCAAAACTCAATCTGGAACACCTGCATTCGCTGGCCGGCTTCGTCGGCGCGGCGCTGGTCGATAGCGACAGCGGCATGGCGCTGGGCATGACCGGCGGTGCCGAGCTCAACCTGGAATTGGCGGCGGCCGGCAATACCGAAGTGGTGCGCGCCAAGCGCCGTATCGCCGAACAGCTCGGCCTGAACGACACCATCGAAGACATCCTGATCACGCTTGCACGCCAGTACCATTTGCTGCGCCCACTTGAAAGCAACAGCACGCTGTTCCTGTATGTGGTGCTGGACCGCGCCAAGGCCAACCTGGCCATGGCTCGCCACGAGCTCAAGGCGTTCGAAAAGACCCTCGATTTCGGTTGATGCCGACAGCGCGGTGCCAGCGCATCGCCTGATCCAGCCTGCCGGTGCTGACCGGCAGGCATCTCGTCATCCAATGCGCCGCCACCGCGCCAGCTCATGACTACACCCATCAACGCCATGCGGGTCGCCACGGCCGGCCTGGACCTGCTGCACACCACACGCCTGAAACTGGCGTGCTCGCTGCTGCTCGCCGAACGCATCGACGTGCAGTTGGGCCAATGGCCGCAGCACGCAGCCGATGTGGTGGTACTGGGCCTGGACAGCGCCGATGGCTTGGCCGCCTGGCAGGCATTGCAGGGGCAACCGGTGCGTGTGCTGGTGGTGTCGCGCACGCCCATGGCCGGCGCGTGGATCAAGCACGGCGCCACCGTGCGCGAACTCAACGAACACATGCGCCTGCTGTTGTCCTCGCCGCACGCCACCCCGGTCGCGGAGCCGGCATTGCTGCTGCGGTATTGCCGCGGCGAATTCGGTGCCGGCGCAGTGACGCTGCAGCATGCGCAGTTGCACGTGCGTGTGGACCCGAGCAATGGTTGCGTGCAGTTGCCGGCTGGCGTGGCGCTGGCGGAGGTGGTCGCCGCGCTGGACCGCTCGGGCTGGCACGTCGTGCCCGACCTTGCCGCGACCGCGTTACCCCAACGCATTTCCTTCGAAGCGCTGTTTTTCGCCCTGCCCGAGCATCTGCGCCAGGCGCTGCCGGCAGTGGAACCCGGGCATGCGCTGCAATTGCGCCAGTGGCCGGAGTTGACTGCAGAAACCAGTTCGCCAGCCCAGTTGCTGGCCATTGCCCACCTGCATGCACGCCCCTGGCGCCCGCAGGCGCTGGCCAATGCTTGCAAGCTGCCGCTGCAAACGGTGGAATGCCTGTTCGCCGCTGCACTTGCCAGCGGCCTCGCCCAGACTGCGGAGATTCCCGTGCCTGCAACGCAGCGTCGCCCAGACGGCGGAAACACGCGGTTCTTTTCCTGGGTCGCACGTCGGTTCGGCCTTTCCCTCTTCCAGGGGCAGTCATGAGTCTTCCAGCCAACAAGCTGGTGTTCGTCGGCGGCATGGGCGCCGGCAAGACCACCGCAGTGCGCTCCATCTCCGATGTGGAGCCGGTCAGCACCGAAATGCCGCTCAGCCAGGACGCGTACGGCGACAAGACCTACACCACCGTCGCGCTGGACTACAGCTCGATCGAGCTGGAAGACGGCGAACTGCTGCATGTCTACGGTGTGCCAGGCCAGAAATACCTGGATTTCATGTGGCCGCTGGTGTGCGACGGTGCGCTGGGTGTGATCGTGCTGACCAACGCACGCGACCCGCAGATGCTCACAGCCACGCTGGAGTTGTTGCGCGAGTTTTCGCAGATCGCACCCGAGGCCAGCTTGGCGGTGGGCATCACCATGACCGATGAAGTCGAGGATTTCCTGGTGCCGCCCTTTCGCGAAGCCCTGGTGGCCGAAGGCTTCCGCGTGCCGGTCATGCGCGTGGATGCGCGCTCGGCCACCCAGATCACCTTCCTGGTGAAATCGCTGCTGTCCTACCGCTACACCTCGGCGACCAGCTGATCGAAAGCGCGCCTGGCGCGGGCGCTGGGCACGGCAAGCAAGACAAGGAATCTGGTCACGACGGTGCCTGAGAGGGCGTCACGCGGGGGATGCCGCCTCTAGGGTGGCGGCGACGCGTCCGTTTTCCTTGAAGCCAAAAACACGACTCAGTCGCGATGTGCGTGTGCAGTGTGTCTGACTTGTTCAGTATGGCCCGCGGCTAGAAGCCAGGATATCGGGACATTTCCGACATCGCGCAGGACATACCGGCGATAAGAGTTAGGCAATATCCGCCACGGCGCGCCTCAGATCTTTCGGCTTCACCCCCGTCGCGTTGCCGTCGCGTATCCCACATGCTCCTGCGGCTGATTTTCGCCAGCACGGGTGTCGCGAAGATTGCATGCTCGCCATTGCTGCTGGCGGTAGGGTCCATCGCCACGATCAGATAAAGTAGCGCGATGACAATCGAACTGAAGCCCGGCGGCTTGCTGATCGCCATCGAAGGCATCGACGGCGCTGGCAAGACCACCCTCGCCCGCCGCCTGGCCGCCACCCTGGACGCCGCCGGCGCGCGCGTCGTGCTGAGCAAGGAGCCCACCAACGGCCCATGGGGCACCCAATTGCGCCAGTCCGCCGCCACCGGCCGCCTGAGTGCAGAGGAAGAAGCCGAACTGCTCATCCGCGACCGCCACGAACACGTGGACACGTTGATCGCGCCCGCGCTGGCACGCGGCGACATCGTCATCCTGGACCGCTATTTCCCGTCGATGGTGGCCTATCAGGGCGCGGCCGGTCTGCCGCTGGACGAACTCCTGGAGCGCAACGCCTTCGCGCCGCGCCCGGACGTCCTGCTGCTGCTCGACCTTCCCCCGCCCACCGGCCTGGCCCGTATCCGCGCCCGCGGCGATGCGCCCAACCACTTCGAAACCCAGGACAACCTGGAGCGCTGCCGCACGATTTTTGCCGCGCTGGAATTGCCCGGCAAACACGTGGTGGACGCCAGCGCCGATGCCGACAGCGTGCTGCGTCAGGCCCACGCCATCATCGTGGCCGCATTGGCCGACCGACTGAGCGGCGATGCAGCACATACAGACACCGGCAAGGCCGCGCTGGAACTGCTCTCGGCCGGCCGCCCGGCCTGATGCTGCACCTCGCATCGCGCGATCAACATCGCGCGATGCGCGCGACATGGTGCGAGCCACTTGAAGCGGCTACCAAAACGATGCGAGCAGCCTTCAGGCGAGCATGGGTAGCGCGCTCGGAACGGGGTGCGACGCATACGCCCGCTCACACGACGCTGAGCACGCTACCGTCTGTTGGGACAGATGGCGGCAAGCAACGCGCCATCGTGCTTGGCAATGAGTTGATGCAAATCCCACACCGCATCGCGTGCTCGGGCTGCAGCAACGTCGACCGTGATTGCCACGTCTGCATGGATCGAAGATGGTGCCGACACCCGGATTCGAACTGGGGACCTACTGCTTACAAGTCGGCACGCGGACAGCGTGCCATGATTTGAAATCGGATGGTCTGAGGCCGCTTACACTGAGGAAAAACCGCGACTTAATGAGGCTTCAGGTGCACAAACGGCATGTCTGAACACGGCACCTTGTGGTGCGAAATCGTGTCCGAGCCGTGGCCCCGTTACCTGGAGCCAACATGAAGTCGAAGATCACCCAGTCCTTCGTCGAGAGGGCAACCCGGCCCGAGCCGGGCAAGTCGGTCCTGTACGCCGACACCGAGATGAGGGGGTTTTATCTCATAGTCACCCCCACCAAGCGCAACTTCTACGTCCAGTCCCTCGTCAACGGGCGTCAACTCAGGACGAAGCTTGGCGACCATCCAGCGATGGACGCCAAGCAGGCCCGCGATGCCGCCCGGCAGACGCTGGTCGGCATGCGGGGCGGCACCAACCCGAACCAGGAGCGACGCAAGGCCCGGGCGCGAGGCATCACCCTGCGTGAGGGGTTAGATCTGCATCTGAACTCTCGGCGGCTGGCCGACAAGACCCGCAGCGGTTACGAGTACCACGTCACCTACTACCTCAAAGGCTGGCTCGACAAGCCACTGGCCGAAATCGGTGCTGATCGTCAGGGCGTGCGCGAACGTCACCGTCGGATCACCGAGAGGAGTGGCGCCACCTCGGGCGACAACACCATGCGGGTGCTGCGTTCAGTCTACAACCGTGCCCTGCGGCAGTTCCCGGACCTGCCACCCAACCCCATAGGCAACGTGGACATGAACGGGATACGCCGACGCGAGGTAGACGCCAGTCCCGAGAAGCTCAGAGCTTGGGGCAAGGCGGTGCTGTCGCTGGGCAACCCTGTTCGCCGTGACCTGCAACTTTTCATGCTGCTGTCGGGCATGCGCCGGACGGCCTCATGCGAGGCGAAGCGCGCGAACCTCGGCGAGGATTGTCTTCACGTCCCGAACCCCAAGGGCGGCAGCGCCAAGAAGTTCGACCTGCCGCTGTCGTCGGCGCTCTCCGACCTACTGGCGCACCGCGAGACGAACGCCGACGACGTGAGACGCAAGACGCCCTACCTGATGAACTTATTAAGGCCGAACAAGTCAGGAACAACGACTACTTACGGCCACGGCAGCGATGGCTCCCTCTAGAGCGAGCCAGTGACTAGAGATACAGTGAGTTCGTCAAGGAGGGGCGATGGGGCGAAATGTCTGCTGGCGATTCGTAAGGGTGCTGGGCCTGTGCCTGGCGCTCATGGCTGCATCAGCCTGGGCGACCACGTCCACTCCCCAGGAAACAACGCTACGCCTCCTGCTGCTGCAGCCAGAAGGTTCTATCGATTTGGCAAGCGCCAAGGTCGCGATCGACCGAATGATTGATCCTTCCATCGACCCTGACGCTACGTTGCGCGAGGTCGATCAGTGGGCAGCGAAGGCGCGGGCCAGGTTTCCAGCCGGTGCGTCGAACAAGGTCAAGATGAACCTGCTCATTTCGACACTCTACGAGCCGGGTCCTTGGAATGACCATCGACCATTCGGCTACGACTACACCGACCCGTTCGGCCAAGACGTAAAGAAGGGCTTGCTGTCGCACTACTTCGCCACCCGCAAGGGCCAGTGCGTCATCATGCCGATCGCCTTCTTGGTCATCGGCCAGCGGCTGGGCTTGCCATTGACCATGACCACGGCGCCGTATCACTTGATCGTCAAATACGGCGACGAAGAACAGGGCCAGTGGACGAATTTCGAGGCCACCAGTGCCTTGTTCCATCCGGATAGTGGCTACGAACAGGCCATGAGCATTCCACCCGAGGCGACGCGCAACGACACGTTCCTCCGCCCTTTCTCGCAACGGGAAACGGCGGCCCTGTTCGCAACCGCTTCCCTATTGCCCCACTACCGGGAGAGGAAGCAGGCCGAACGCATGTTTGCGGCGAGCGACCTGGTCCTTGCAGTCAACCCTAAGGATGTCAACGCAATGACATTTCGTGGGGATGCGTACTACCTGCTCATCGAACAGCGGTTCAAGGCTAAGTATCCGAAGGCAGAACAGATACCTTTGGAGCTTCGCGCCGAGTATCTGGATTACAGTAAGCAAAACTTGGCCTGGTACGAAAAGGCCGAGTCCTTGGGCTGGCGTCAGTGGGGACCGGCGGAAAGGCAGCGCTACTTGCACCACTTCAACAACATGAAAGACAAGGGCCAAGCGGGATCGTGATGCGCGCAATTCTGACGGGTAGTGTGCTGTCGATAGCATTGGTGGCTACCACCGCTCATGCCTCGACCGATCCCGTGAAGGCTAATCCGAACACGGGTGCCAGCTTCAATCGCTACTCCTACGCAGCGAACAACCCCTACAAGTTCGTTGACCCCGATGGCCGCGATATCAAGTGCGCCGGCAACACCTGCCAGTTGGTGCCGATTGGCGGCGGCTTGCCCACCGTGAACTTCCCGAGGCCAGAAGGTTTTCCCGCGAGTATCAGCCCGCAGGATTCCACCTTCCACCACGTCTACCGTTTCTCTGATTCGGCCGGTAGTGGTGATGCCCCTTATGGCCAGCGGTTGAACAATCAGTTAGTCAACAACCCAACCCCCATGCAGAACCAGCCCGCCACTTTGCAGGGCAACAAGATCGACGTGAACGCTAACAACGCGATCAGCAGGTTCACGGGACAGGACAACGTGATGTCGTACCAAGTACCGCTCCAAAACGGCGGCAATGCAGTGTTGAATGTCACGACCGGCGACCATGCCGCGACCTGGGGCATCGTGCTGCGAACGACGGAGTCCGGAGCTGGCGGTGCCCAGAACATCATTACGTATGGCGAGGGTGACTCTTTCCTGCAACGCGCCTTTGACCCTAAGAACAACCAGTCCAGGGAAGTGTGGTCTCAGAGTGCGGAAGAGATCACGCGGAGGACCCAGCAGCCATGAAAGCGCTGGCTCCCATCGCTCTATTGCTATCCCTGGCGCTCTACCTCGCCCAGATCTTCCTTTACACGAAGGATCAAGAAATCCTCGTGTATGGCGTGTTCGGCGCATTGTGGTTCCTGGCCATGTACCTCAATGCGTTCAGTGCCCAAGTCAGAACCACACTTACTGGCATTGTCGTTCTTTCCGGTCTGGCCGCATGTGGCTTGGGGTTCGTTCCCCATCGCCTGCGTCTTGGTCCAGGGGCCGACATCTACGTGACCCTGTTCCCGGTGATCCACTTCTTGGCGACGTTCACTTTTCTGTCAGTCCGACGAAAGGCTGCTAACTAAAGCCGCCTCTACATTTTCGCTTGGCCATGGCTACCGACCTGAAAGCCTACCCTCACGAGTGGTTACAACTGCTGCAACGCGAATTGCAAAGCCCCCTAACGCCGCTCTGGCCAGGGAACGAATGCCTGGAGCAGCGCGCGGCCGGGCTCCAGCCGAAGTCCAGAAAGAGCAGCGCGAAGGGGCGCTGACTACGAGGGATGGTGCCGCTTGTCCGAATCGAACGGACGACCTACTGATTACAAATCAGTTGCTCTACCGACTGAGCTAAAGCGGCGATGTCGTACTTCTCTTGCTCAAACCGTGTCCGGCTTGTCCCACAGTTTACGCGCTGGCGAGCCTAAAGCCTTGCCGCGCTTAGCCTTCTGGCTCGTCACCACAACAACCGCGTCCGAGTTACAAGGCGGTTGCTCTACCAACTGAGCTATGCCGGCGAAGGCAGGCGCGTTGCGCGCCGGTGCGCATTCTAGCGCAGCGCGGCGCAATCTAGCGAACGCTGACGCGTGGCACCGGCAGCCCCTTGCAGGGCGCTGGTGGCCGCACTGGTGCGGACATCGATCCACCACCGCGATTGGCCGTTGCCGCTGGGCACCAGTTGCGCCGGAAATCCTGCGCCGACCAGGCTGGCCTGGCGCCGCTCGGCGCGCTCGCGGCTCTGGTACTGGCCCAGCGCCACGGTGTTGTCCTCGCCCTGCGCGATCACGTAGTAGTCGCCCATCCCGGCCGCGGCAATGCGCTTGACCAAGGCCTGCGCAGCCGCGCGATCGCCCACATTGGGCAACATCACCCGAAATGTGCTGATGCCGGCGTCCTTGTCCTCGCGCACGCTGGCGCGGCTGGCCTGCCCACGTACGCGCGCCAGCGCGGCATCGGCATCGGCGCGTGCCGCAAAGGGTCCCAGGCTGGCGCAGCGCTCTGCGGCAGGCGGGGATGGCGCGGGCGATGATTGTGCAGCCGTCGTGGCGACGCCATTGGCTGGTTTCGCAGCAGCTTCCGATGCGCTGCGCGGCGCTTCCGCTGCAGCAGTGGTGGCCGGTGTCGGCGCCGCAGACGTGGGCGTGGAGGGACCCGCAACTGCCGACGTGGCCGGCGTGGGTACGGATGCAAGCCCGGATGCTGTCGATGTCGATGGCGCCGGTGCTGTCGACGCACTCTCTGCCGCAGACCCCGATCCCGTACGCGCTGCAGCCGGCAGCACAGCTCCGCCAGCACCGGTCGCTGTTGGCAGCAACTCCAGCCGCGCCACACCGTTCGGCTGCGGCGGCGCCGACGGTGGTGCCGGTGGCGGCTGCAAGGCCCACCACAACGCCACCCCGGCGTTGAGGACGATCAAAACGACGATGAGGGCACGCACATACATGCCCCGATTCTACGGCGACGACGCGGCGGTCGCCCACGTCGCCAGACCGTCCAGTACCAGGGCCGCGCGGAACGTGGCATCGGGCAGCAGCGGCAGCAACGGCGGCGCGCCACCGCCATGCACCAGCAGCCGTACCGGAACGCCCAGGCTGCGTTGGGCGTGCTGCAGGCTGCGCTCGATCAGCGCCACCGCCGCGCCATCGCAGCCGGAGGTCAAGGCATCGTCGGTGTCGATGGCTAGCTCGACGTAATCGCCGCCGCTGGCCGGCAGTTGCACCGCGCGCGCATGCAGTGCTTCGCGCATGGTGGTGGGCGAGGCGGCGATGCGGCCGCCGTGATGCAGGCCATCGGCGCCGAGCACGTCGATGGTCAATGCGGTGCCCACGCCGGCCACCAGCACCGGCGCGTCGCCACGCGCACCCAGCAACGCCAGGAAGCGATCCACGCCGAAGCGGCTCGGGTCGGCATAGGCGATGCGGATGCCGGCGCATTCGGCGGTGGTCCGCACGATGCGCACCTGCGTAAAGCGCTCCTGCAGGCAGGCGATCATGCGTTGCGTCAATGCCGGCGCGGCCACGCTGGCGACATACGCAATACGCCCGGATGGCAGCGCCGCCAGCGCCGCCGCGTCCATCGCCTCGGCGCCATGCGCCCATGCCTGCACTTGGCCGGCACGGTTGCCGTGCAGCGGCGCGTACTTGAAGCGCGAATTTCCCAGGTCGAACAACCACTCGCTCATGCAGGCCTCACGCTCACTTCTCCGGAGTGGAACAGGCGCACCGTCTCGCCCAGCTGCACCCGCAGCGCACCATCGGCCGCCAGGCCGAGCGCGACTCCAGTATGTCGGTTGCCGGCTTCTTCGACCTGCACCGCTCGCCCGCTCAAGACATCCAGGTCTGCATAGCGTCCCAGAAACGGCGCCAGCCCCTGCGCCTCGAACAGGTCCAGTGCCGGCAGCAACCCGGACAGCACCGCTGCCGTCACCCGGTCGCGCGACACCGGGCTGCCAGCCAGGGTATCCAGGTCGACCCACGGCTGGTCGATGCTTGCCGCTGCGGTCGCCGGCATGTGTACGTTCAAGCCCAGCCCGATCACTGCACGCGCGTTGCCGGCCATCTCGCCGCCGCCTTCGATCAACAGGCCGCCCAGCTTGCGCTGCCGCGCCAGCAGATCGTTGGGCCACTTCAGCCCGACATCGGCGAACCCGCAACCGCGCAAGGCTTCGGCCACTGCCACACCTACAGCCAAGCTCAGGCCTGCGAGTTGGCCCAGCCCGCCATTGAAACGGCGCGACGCCGACAGATAAATGTGCGCGCCCAGCGGCGAGGTCCATTGACGGCCGCGCCGGCCGCGGCCGCCGGTCTGGCGCTCCGCCAGCAGCACCGCCACACCCTGTTCGGGCGCCGGCTGCGCCAGCAAGGTGGTGTTGGTGGAGTCCAGCGTCCAGGCCACATCCAGTGCCGCCAGCCCAGCTGCCGCACCGGGTGCCATGCCTGCACGGATGCGCGTCGCGTCCAGCAGATCCAACGGCGTGGCCAGGCGGTACCCGTCACCAGCCCGTCCCTCGATGTCGACGCCGGCCGCTCGCAGATTCTGGATGCGCTTCCACACCGCCGCGCGGGTCAGCCCGGCTTCGCGCGCCAACGCATCGCCAGACAGCCGGCCACCGGCAAGTTTGGCCAGCAACGCACGGTCATCCACGGCTGCGGCGGGCGATGGGGCGTGACGTGGCGACGGCGCGGACTGCAGCCCCCGGAAGCACCGCCTGCGCTGCGCAGCCTGTGTGCCGCCGGGGCAACGCGCGTGACGCAGCATCGACGGGCCAGACCAGGCGTGCGGTCGGCTCTGCGACCGACAGCACCGAGCATGCACCCTGCGACTGACCGATGCGCGCGCCAGACCCATCTCCCGCAGCGCCTGCGCCGTACCGCCGGCCACCGGCGCCTTTCATCTCACAGTGCATTGCGCGCGAAGTCCCCGAATCCATCCGCCAAAGTATGCGCCAAGCCCTCCCGGGCGCCCAGCGCGGCTTGCATGAGGAAGTGAAAAGCGCGTTATGATCGGCGACTCACGCCGCTTGCCCTGGATGTGGACGATGCGCCGAATCACGGTTTGCCTGCTGCTGTTGTTGGCTCCGCTTGCCGCCCTGGCATCGGACCAGCTGATCGACGGCGATCATGACAGCTGCATCAGCACCAACTCGGCCGCACGCGGCAGAACACCGGCGCCCGAGGCGGCACCGGCGCGCAACAGCCCGCACAAAGCCACGCCGTCCACTGGCGGCGGCGGCAGCGATGGCGATTCGTTGTTCCCGCGCATGCGCACGATGCCGCGCTGGCACAGTTTCCTGCCGGGTATGTTCCGCTGATCCAGTGGTTGACGCGCCGGCTGCGCCGGCCGCCCCCCGACATTGCTGATGCGCTGTGGCAGCCGCTGTGCGGCAGTTGCGCCTGGGTCGCCGCGCTCGATCCGCCCCGCCAGCACCGTCTGCGCGCATTGACCGCGCAGTTCCTGCAGCAAAAGACCATTTCGCCCGTCGACGGGTTGCAGCTGCAACCGAACGATCAGCTCGTGCTGGCCGCGACCTGCTGCCTGCCGCTGCTGGAAATCGGCGCCGCCGGCTGGCGCGGCTGGTCGCAGCTGATCGTGTATCCGGATGCGTTCCGCGTGCAGCGCACCCACATGGATGCGGCCGGGGTGATGCATGCCTGGGACGACACCCTGATCGGCGAAGCCTGGGAGCAAGGTCCGTTGATCGTCAGCTGGGCCGATGTGCAAGCCGACCTGGACGACCCGCAGGCAGGCTTCAACGTGATCGTGCATGAGATGGCGCACAAGCTCGATGCACTGGATGGCGCGCTCGACGGCACGCCGCCCCTGCCGCGCGATGCGCAACGCGCCTGGGCGCGCGATTTCCAGCACGCCTACGATCTGTTTTGCCAACGCGTCGATGCCGGTCAAGACACCGAGATCGATCCCTATGCCGCCGAAGCCCCGGAGGAATTCTTCGCAGTGGTCAGCGAATATCACTTCTCCGCACCGCACGTGCTTTTGCGCAGCATGCCGCAGGTCGCCCTGCACCTGGAACGGTTTTACGGGCGCTCGCCGTTTGCAGATTCAGTGCAACGGTGATATGCCGCGTCGCGGAGCGGCGAGCGATATCGCCGTTGGCAGAGGCAACCTGCAGCCGTCGCTTGAAGCAGATGCCGCAGGATCGACGCAAACCCGCGGTCGACATCACGCACATGGCCTCGCCTGTGCGATCGTTCACCAAGCAGATTCACACCAATCCAAGATCGCGTGGCTTGGCACCCGGGAACACCCGATCCAACTGCGCTGGCGACAGCCCCCACAGACGGCTGAGCATCCCGCTGAACAGGCTGCGGTAATTGTTGAGCACTGGGTAATCGCGATTCTGCAGCAGCTGCGCCTGTTCGACCGCCAGCTGTTCGCCAGCGATGCGACCGCCGCGCAAGCCACCTCCCAGCACCCAGTACGTGGTGCCGTGCCCGTGATCGGTGCCCTTGCTGCCGTTCTCGCGGAAGGTGCGGCCGAATTCGGAGATGACGACCACCACGGTGTCGTTCCAGGCCGGGCCCAACGCATCGGCATAGGCAGCCAGCCCTTCGCCGAGATTGCGCAGGTTGTTGGCCAGGCCACCTTCCACGCTACCCTGGTTGGCATGCGTGTCCCAGCCACCGACATCGACGAAGCCCAGGCGATAGCGCTCGCGCATCAAGGTGGCCATGCGCCGGGTTTCATCGGCGAAGGTGCGTGCACTGGCGGCGCCACGGCCGGCCTGCTCCATCTCTTCGCGCAACTGCGCGGTGACCTGCTGACGCAGCGCCAAGCCCTCGCGCGCAGCGGCCGCCAGCGGCGTACTGTCGTACATCTGCGACAGGATCTGTGCCTGCCGCGCATCCAGCCCGCCTTTGCCGATACTCCGCAACGACACATTGGGTAAATCGCCACCACCCTGGAACGTCAGCGGCAACGAATCGGTGAACGCGATGGCCGGCACGCCACTGAGCACCCCCGACAGGCGCGCCATGAACCCGGAGCGGTAATCGCGGTGCTTGCCGGCCTGGCCGGATTCGATATCGTCCTGGGTTTCGAAGTGACTGCGCGACAGGTCTTCGGTGCCGGCAAACGGCACGAAGGCCACTTGCTTGCGTTCCCATAGTGGCAGCAGCGTCTCGCGCATCACCGGGTTGAGACCCCACTGCGCGTTCAGCGCTACAGCACTGTTTGGATTGGCCGGATCCGGCCGCGCAATGGCCAGGCTCGGCCGCGACTGATAATAAAAATCGCTGCCATGCGGCACCAGCAGATTATTGCTGTCGTAGCCGCCACGCAGAAACACCACCAGCATGCGTGCGCTATCGCGTGGCGCAGCGAACAGACGACCGGCCCACGGCATGCTTGCAGCGGCTGCAGAGGCAAGCAGAAATTGACGTCGTTGCATGGTGTACTCCCGCGGCATTGACCGCCTGGCATTGATTAAATCGCTGGATCGGTTGTTTTTATTCTGCGAACGTGAATCGTGGGCCTTGAATCGGCGAATCCGAATCGGCGCCATGCCCTCAGCGATAGTTGAAGTCTGGCGACGACAGCAAAAACCCATTCCATTCGGCAGGCGAGCGCGCCTGATCCAGCGCCTGCCGTGTGGCAGCCGACAGCGATGGCGCCAACCAGCGGTACGACGGGCGCGTCTCGATCTGCACCAGCGCAGGAATCGGCGTCTGGTTGTCGCCCTCCAGACGAAACAACTGCTTCGGTCCGCCGCCGATCGAACGCGCCACCTCGAACCTGCGTGCCAACTGCCCGGAACTGGTCCAGGCCTGCGATTGCAACGACCAACCATCGGGCGTGATGCGACCAAACAACGGTTCACCCAGCTGCTGCACCCAACTGGCCATTGGCGCGGCATTGATCACCGGTTGCTCCTCGTACGCCACCCGCATCGCCGACACCACGAAGCGGTTCGGGTCCTTGAACTTGCGCGGTTGCGCCTGCGCGAACTCCAGCGACGCCAGCATGGTCTGCATGACCTTGGCGATATCGCCATCGCTGTGCTGGAAGGTATTGGCCATGCGCGTCACCAGCGCAGTGGGCGGCGTGTCGCTGACGAAGTACTCGGCCAGGCGCTGCGAAATGAAATGCGCACAGGCCGGCTGGCGCACCAACAGCTGCACGGCGCGTTCGATCTCATCCAGCCCACCGCCGACAATGCGCTGGCCAAGCAGCATCTTGTCGCCGGGTTGGTGACGCGCCGGATTGAATTCGAACAGACCCTTGCGCACGACCTGCGCCTGCCCTGGCGCTGCGGGCGCCAACGGCGGTGCGCCGGTGGCCTTGATCGGTACCAGGCCCGCGCCGGTGAGGATCAGCGCCAGTTGCTGCACATCCTGCTGGCTGTAGCCCCCGTGCACGCCCAGCGTGTGCAGTTCCATCAACTCGCGTGCGTAGTTTTCGTTGACCTTGCCCTTGGCGTTCTTGGCGTTGTCCAGGTACTCCAGCATTGCCGGGCTTTCCAGCGTGGCCATCACCAGGTCGGCGAACTTGCCGGTGGCATTGGGGCGGATCGCGTTTTCAATGTAGTCGGCCGCCATCCACTTCACCCGGGCCTTGTCGGCATACACGCTGAAATGATTGAGCCAGAACCACACCAGTTGCTCGCGCAGTTGATCCGGCGCGTACACCGCGCGCAACAGTTGCGCCTGCCGCGCCTGCACCAGCATCTGACCACCGCGCGCCTGCCACTGCTTGCGCAAGGCAACCTTCTCATCGCCATCGGGCATGGACTGCAGGCGAACCTTGTCGGCTTCGTACTGGGTCAGCAGATCCACCAGCGGGGTATGCAGCGCGTCGAAGCGCTGCAGCTGCGCGCGTACCGGCGCGGGCAACGCAGCGTCGTCGCTGGGCTGCAACAACAGCGCACCAAAGCGCTTGGGGCCCAGCCGTGTCAGCTGGGTCGCGCTGCTGGCATCAACACCATAGGTGGCCCGCTGCAGCCAGCGCATCTGCGATGGTGTCAGCGGCGCTTGCGCAGCCGTGCAAGTGAGCGCGTACAGGCTGCCGATCAACAGCGGCAGCACCCGCCATCCTCGCGTGTGTTGCGCGCGCGCGACGCGCGCGTGCACCCACACGGCCTGGCCAGCTTGCTCGAACATGCAGCCCCTCCATCGCAACGGCTTGCCACCCAGTATGGGTAAGCCAACGCGTGAGGCGTTAAACGGTTGTCGGAACGCCAGCGCACATTGGCCACGGGTTCATCGGCCCTGCGGCGGTCACAGTCCCGGCGGCAGGGTCACATCGAAGCGGGCGCCGCCCAGTTCCTGCGAGCGCACCACCTGCAGCTCGCCGCGATAGCCCTTGATCAGGTCCTGCACGATCGACATGCCGATGCCGTGCCCTTGCACGCGCTCGTCGCCACGCACGCCGCGCTGCAGGATCTTGGCCACGTCTTCCGGCGCGATGCCGGGGCCGTCGTCTTCCACCGACAGAATCAGGCCGGCACGACGGCTACCGGTGGTGGGCCCCGGTTTCGCGGTCAGCAGCACGCGGCTGCGCGCCCACTTGAAGCCGTTTTCCAGCAGGTTGCCGAGCAGTTCCTGCAAATCGCCCGGCTCGCCATGAAAGCGGGCCTCGGGGGAAATATCGAATTCGCACAAGACGCCTTTGACCGAATACACCTTCTCAAGACCACGCACGATTTCTTCGGCGGTCGACTCGATCGGCAATGGTGCCGCGAACAATTTGTGCCCACTGGAAGCCGCACGTGCCAGCTGATACGACACCAGGTCGTTCATGCGGCGCAGCTGCACATCCATTTCTTCGTGCAGATCGCGCTCGGACGCACCGCTATCGAGTTGTGTGCGCAAGACGGCGATGGGCGTCTTGAGGCTATGCGCAAGATCGGCCAGCGTATTGCGCTGACGCTCCAGGTTGTCGCGTTCGCTCTCGATGAAGGCATTGATGCTGTCGGTCAGCGGCTCCAGTTCGCGCGGATGCTGCTCGCTCATGCGCTGGATCTCGCCGCGCTGCACCTTCGTCAACTCGTTGATGACCCGCCGCAGCGGACGCAGGCTCCATTGCAGAATGAAGGCTTGCAATACCAGCAACACCACACCGGCGCTGCCAAGGTAGAACCACACCGCACCACGGAACACGCGCAGTTGCGCGCCCATCGAGCGCGCGTCCTCCATCACGTAGATGGTGTACGGAATCTCGCCGCCGTGTTCGCGTTCGACATAGCTCACGCCCAGCCCGTAGCGATACAGCTGGCCCAGGCTGCCGTCGATCTGGGTCATTTCCAGCGGGCCAATGAATTCTTCCTGGCGCGGCTCCAGCATGCGGCCATGCGGAATGTTCGGGCCTTCGGCCGACATCGAGGTCCAGCTTTCGTCCGGACGCACCACTTCCACATACAGGCCGCCACCAGGCACATCGAAACGCGGGTCGGGCGGTTGCCCGCCGATATACAGCGACCCGTCGCGCACGAAATCGATATTGGCCGCATACGCGGAGGCGTAGTTCTTCAACCGCTCGCGCAGGTTCTTCTCGGCGGTGTCGGCAAACGCCACATCCAGCGCGTAACCCGCCAGCGCCAGGAAGGCCACCAGACTGAGGCTGGCGGCCAGCAGCTGGCGGGCCTGCAATGAGCGCGGCCGCCAGCGTCTATACCACTTGGAGCGGCCCGGCACTTGGTCTTCCTGCTCGTTGACGCGCTGACTCAGCCTTCGGTACGCGGAATGGCGAAGCGATAACCGCGGCCACGCACGGTTTCGATCGGCTTAAGTTCACCATCGGGATCGAGTTTCTTGCGCAGGCGACCGATGAACACTTCCAGCACGTTCGAATCGCGGTCGAAGTCCTGTTGGTAGATGTGCTCGGTGAGATCGGCCTTGGAGACCAGTTCGCCGGCATGCATCATCAGGTATTCGAGCACCTTGTACTCGTAACTGGTCAGATCGACGTTGGCGCCGTTGACGCTCACCGTCTGCGCCGCCAGGTCCAGCGCGACCGGGCCACATTCCAGCGTGGGCTTGCTCCAGCCGGCAGCACGCCGAAGCAGCGCATTGACGCGCGCCAGCAACTCTTCGACGTGGAACGGCTTGACCAGATAATCGTCGGCGCCCTGCTTGAGGCCCTCGACCTTGTCCTGCCAGCTCGAGCGCGCGGTCAGGATCAGCACCGGAAACTTCTTGCCTTCATCGCGCAAGGCCTTGATCAGCTCCATCCCCGACATCTTGGGCAAGCCAAGGTCGATGATGCCGACATCAAATGGCACTTCACGGCCCATGTAGAGGCCTTCTTCGCCGTCCTGTGCAGCGTCGACCGCAAAGCCTTCGCGCTTCAGACGCGCCGCAAGGGTTTCGCGCAGCGGAGCTTCGTCTTCGACCAAAAGGATACGCATGCACTCTCCCTAGTTACGTTGTCGGCCAGTGGCCGGGGAATTTATAAGACTGAACGCAGAACTATCTACGTTCAGTGGTTATCGTCGCGTGGTGGCGCGTCGGGGGGCGGCAAGTTGCGCGCAGGCGCGGCCTGCGTCTGCTCCGGCTCATACACGGTGTGCACGCGCCCGTCTTTCATGTACTTGACCCGATTGAGATTGCCGCCATCGAACGGCACACGCTCGGCACCCAGAATCTGTCCACCGGTAGACCGTTGCACATGCCGAATGGTGTCCGACAGTGTGCGGCTATTGCCGCGCGCCGAAGGCGGCAATGCCTCGCGCCCGCTCTGCACCATCGGATAGCCCTGGCCCCAGGCCGACGGCGCGGCCATGGCAACCCAGAGGGCGACCAGAGCGACTTGGCGAGCGCGGCAGAGCGATTGGGTCACAAACAGATCCTAGCGGGTTGTTCAGGAACATTCAAAATTCGTGAAATCGACCAGGCACAATTGAAGGTCGAGCATCGGAATCGAGGCAAATTCTTGATTTTTCGGGGTGAATCCGATCTGAACTTTTTAGCTTCACGTTAACGGCGTTCAGTGAAATGAATACCGATCAGATCCGCGCGCACGACCAGCGCGCGTTGTTGCGGACGCGCCTGCCGCAGAAGCGACCGGAAATACTCGGATATGCCGGCAGCCTGTTCAGGAATGCAAGCGGTGGGCCAACGTCAGGCAACGACTCGCCAGGACCGCGTATCGGTGCGCTCCAATGCCTGCTCGACCAATTCCCAGCCGGCACCCGGACGATGGGCGCCCTCGCTCAGGACCTGCCGGAACGCCCTGCCTCCAGGCTGGCCATGGAACAGGCCCAGCACGTGCCGGGTCATGTGCTTCAAGCCCAGACCCTGTGCCAGCTGTGATTCCACATACGGCTGATAGGCGCGCAGCAAGGACTCACGCGGTTGCTCGGGCCGCTGGTTCAAGGCTGCATCCAGACAGTGCAGGACGTACGGATCGTGGTAGGCGGCGCGGCCGAGCATGACGCCGTCGGCGTGCTGCAGATGCGCTATCGCCGGCTCAACGGCCACAATGCCGCCGTTGAGCACGACCGGCAGACCGGGCCGCTCCTGCTTGAGCCGGTAGGCCCAGTCGTACCGCAGCGGCGGCACTTCGCGATTTTCCTTCGGCGACAAGCCCTTGAGCCAGGCATTACGGGCGTGCACCACCACCATGGCGGCGCCGGCCGCGACCACCTGGTCGACAAAGCGGGCGAACAGCGCGTAGTCGTCATCGTCGTCCACGCCCAGGCGGCACTTGACCGTGATCGGCAAGTGGGTGGCCGCGCACATGGCCGTAACGCACTCGGCCACCAGCGCCGGCTCACGCATCAGGCAGGCGCCAAAACGCCCGGCCTGCACGCGGTCGGACGGGCAACCGCAATTGAGATTGATCTCATCAAAGCCCCATTCCTGCGCGATTGCCGCCGCCTGCGCGAGCAAGGCAGGATCGCTGCCGCCCAGTTGCAGCGCCAGCGGATGTTCCACCGGATCGAAGCCGATCAAGCGCGCGCGATCGCCGTGGATCACCGCGTTGGCGTGCACCATCTCGGTGTAGAGGCGTGCCGACGGCGCCAACAGGCGGTGGAAGACCCGGCAATGGCGGTCGGTCCAATCCATCATGGGGGCAACGGACAGGCGCAGGGAGGCGGCGTAACGATCGGTGGAGGCGGTCATCGACGAGGTAGCCGCAGCAAGCGGCCATGGGAATGCGAAGCAGGATCAACAGCTTACACGGGCCCCGATGAATCTGCGGCAGTGCGGCATGGGATGCGGGAACGCCTGCGCTTCGGCCTGGCTGCAAGGTCGCTTGTTCGCGTGCCGGATGATCTAGGAGGACCGGTTGGTCGAACCCGACCGTTAGACGCAATGCAAATGCCGCTGGTGATGCATGGGCGGCCAGCATCACGGCTACGTTCGACCGTCGGAAGCGATGAACACCGACATTGGCACTGTCGTGGTTTTCCCTCGCTCGCCGAGGACCGGCGGGAGCGGAGGCATCGCCGCAGGATACGCGGTGCCTGTATGCGTTCGCTCTGCGGAGCGAACGCGTTGCATCGTCAGTGACGAGCGGAGCTTTCTCGGTCCAGTGCCGCAATCACTGCTGCGTCCGGACGGAAGCGAAATTTACGGGTTACGGACACCGACACGCTCTTCGGCGCTCAGCGGCTTGCCCAGCGCATGGTAGGAGGCAATCAGCGTAATCAGGGCCGTGCCCATGACCGTGTAGAAGCTCCACGACTTGGCCAGCACGTGTACCTGGCCGAACACCAGCGCAACGACGGCGGTGGCAGTGCACAGCACCATGGCCAGCAGCGACATCAGGAAAGGGATGGAGGGATCGAGCTTCATGGTCCGGGGGTTCCAAGGTGCGATGCGATAGCTGCAGCATCGGCGTTCCCGGCGCTTTCTTGAACTGTTTTCTGCGGTTTTTCCCAGGCGATTCAAATCAAGTCAGCAAGCACTCAGTTTTCTGTCAAAGCCTTGGCGCACAAGGGTTTGCGCGTCAGAAAAATCCTGACGAAATGGCGAAAAATCACCACCACTGTCAGAGATCCAGCGCGGCCGTGGCGGAAAACCGACGGCGCTGCCAGGAGCGGTTTGGCGCTACCAGACAGTGGCTCGGAGTGCTGCGATGGATGCGGCGATGCCCCTCGACGGCGTCGACGTGGCAGGTGCAGCAAGAGCTGGAGGATGCGCAGCGACTAGATAGGCCGCGCGTCATGCACCCCCAGCCGTGGCGTGCTTCGCCAGAGCCGAGACGCGTTGCGACGAGCGCGCGCGCGCGTGCCTACCTACCTGCCTGCCGCACAGCAGCCGTTGGCTACGAGCAGCCGCCCGCTGTTTCTAGCAGGTAAAGCGCAACCACATAGGCGCATCGCGGCCGATACGACACGCTGTGGGCAGCAGGCCTGGCAGGCAAGACTGGCGCGCTCAGCGCGCCGGCGTGGTGGCGAATTCGCCGCGCTGCAGCTTGGTCACATCGTTGCCCTGCCCGTCCTTGAGGCTGAGGTCCGCTCCCTTGGCGGCGAGGTCCTTGAGCACGTCGGTGCGTTGGAACAATGCCGCATACATCGCAGCGGTCTGGCCGGCGTTGTTGCGCTGGTCCGGCGCGCAATCGGCCTGCATCAAGCGCTTGGCGATCCCCAGCTCGCCCTTGAAGATGGCGCCCATCAGTGCGGTGTTGCCGCGCTTGTCCTGCGCGCAGGGGTCGGCGCCGGCGCTCAGCAACTGCTCCACCGCTGGCCGCTGACCGTGGTACGCGGCCAGGATCAAGGCGGTATAGCCCTTCTCGTCGCGGGTATTGAGGTCGTAATGCGAGCGAATGAACTCGGCCAGCATGTCCTGGCGGCCCTCACGCGCGGCGTCGAAGAAATACTCGCGCAGCTGCAGCTTGATCTGCTCAGGCGTGGCGGTGGCCGTCGCGCTGGCAGCGGATGCGGATGCGGGTGCAGGTGACGCAGCGTTGGCAATCGCAGACACGCTGCCAAGCATCAGAAACAACAGGGTGCGCATAGGGATCTCCCGAAAAAAAAGACGACATCGCGGCGCAGCCGCGATGTCGTCGGGGCGGATCAGTCCTGCAGGCTGGAGGCCAGCTGCTTGACCCGTGCCAGGTCGCCCTTGGCCACGCGGGTGACGCCGGTGCCGTACTCGGGGTCGGCCTTGTACAGGAACGACAGCATCAGGTGCTTGCTTTCGGTATCGGTGGCGGCCAGCGACTCGCCGAAGCTCTGCACCAGGTCGGCACGGTCCTTCTTGCTGTAGGAACGATACAACTCGCCGGCCTGCTTGAAGTTCTGTTCGCGGGTGATCTTGGCCTGCTGGGTCGTACCCGACAGCGGCAGCTCGCTGTAGCGCGCAGCGGTGTCCTGCGGACGCGGCTCCAGGCGGCTCGGCTCGTAGTTCACGCCACTGGTGGTCTGACCGATGTTGCCCTGCCCATCCTGGTTGCCGTTGTTGACCGCCACACGCGGGCGATTGACCGGCAGGCTCAGCCCATTGGCACCGATGCGATACAGCTGCGTATCGGCGTACGAGAAAATACGGCCCTGCAACAGACGGTCTTCAGACGGCTCGATACCCGGCACCAGATTGGCCGGCGCCAAGGCCACCTGCTCGGTTTCCTGGAAGAAGTTGTCGACGTTCTTGTTCAACACCATCTGGCCGACCTTCTGCTCCGGCACGTCCGGCCAGATCTTGGTGGCGTCGAGCGGGTCGAAATCGAACTTGGCCAGGTCTTCCGGCTTGAGCACCTGCACGTACAAATCCCATTTCGGGTAATCGCCCTTCTTGATCGCACCGACCAGATCGTTGGTCAGGTGGCTGTAGTCCTTGGCCTGCACCGCAGCGACCTGCTTGGGATCGAGGTTTTTGATGCCCTGCAGCGTCTTCCAGTGGAACTTGACGTAGTGCACTTCGCCCTGCGCGTTGACCAGCTTGTAGGCATGTACGCCATTCCCGTCCATGAAGCGGTAGCCAGCAGGCGTGCCTTCATTGGAATACAGCAGGGTCAGCGTGCGCGTGGCTTCGGGCACGTGCGAGAAGAAATCGAAGCGACGCGAATCGTCATCCAGATTGGTGCGCGGATCCGGCTTGAACGCATGCACCATGTCGGGGAACTTGATCGCATCGCGAATGAAGAACGTGGGGAAGTTGTTGCCGACCAGATCCCAGTTGCCTTCGCTGGTGTAGAACTTGGTGGCGAAGCCATGCGGATCGCGCAGCGTCTCCGGCGAGTGGTTGCCATGCACCACCGACGAAAAACGCACGAACACCGGAGTTTTTTCGCCGGCGCTGAATACCTTGGCCTTGGTCAGATTGGAGAGATCGGCAGTGGCGGTGAACTCACCTTTGACGCCAGTGCCGCGTGCATGCACTACGCGCTCGGGAATGCGCTCGCGATCGAAACGCTGCAGCTTCTGTATCAGCTGCACGTCCTGCAGCAGCGTCGGGCCGGTGGCACCGGCTGTCTGCGAATTCTGGTTATCGCCGACCTTGGCGCCATTGTCGCGGGTCAGAACGGATTGGGCGAAGACCGGCGAAGCGATCAACGTCGGGGCTAGCAGGGCTAGCACCATGAGGTGTCCAGGGCGCATGGCGTCGGCTCGTTTGAGGAGGCTGAATCATCGCCAGCAGGCCGAAGCGTGAGAAGTCGTTAGTTATGATCGCTTCGATAGGGGAACATGATGATGACCGCGTTGCGTGATATGCATCGCCAAACCCGCGAGCGGCGCATAGCAAATAACCGCGAGCGCTATGTGCGTCATTGCGTTTTTAGCGCGACCTTGATTCCAATCGCGCGCAGCCAATGTTGCGCTGCAAGGGTCGTGCGCAGTGTGGATGGTGCGAGTGGCCTATTGCGCATCGCGCGTATGCCGATGCGGTGCGACTGGCCATCTCCCCGTGTAGCTGCACAACGCGGCACCGGCTTGCATCGTGCAACACCCAAAACGGCGCGCTACATCCGTATCGGCATCGCCAGGCGGTCTTCAACGCCCGATCACCCGCTTGAACGGCGGCAAGGCATCGATGATGCGTTTGCCGTAGCGACGGGTGAGCAGGCGCGAGTCGAGAATGATCACGCGGCCGTGGTCGCTGGAGCTGCGGATCAGGCGGCCGGCGAATTGGGTGAGCGTGCGCAACGCATGCGGGATGGCGATCAGGTTGAAGGCGTTATGGCCACGGCTTTCCAGCCATTCGCTCAAGGTGGAGGTTTGCGGATCGGTGGGCACGGCGAACGGCACCTGGGTGATGACCACGGTGGTGCAGGCTTCGCCGGGCAGGTCCAATCCTTCGCCGAAGGAATTGAGGCCGAACAACACCGAGCCTTCGCCAGCGCCGATGCGGCGCAGATGTTCGGTGATCAGTTGCGACTTGTTGCCCTCGCCCTGCACCAGCACGCGGTTGCGCTGCGCCAGCGGCATCAGGTCGGCCACCTTTTCCATCTTCCAGCGCGAAGTGAACAGCACGATGCTGCCCTTGGCGTTCCAATCCAGTTCGCGTACGAGATACTTGGCCACTTCCTTGGGATGGCCTTCACGGTCGTCGGGAGTCACCGGAAAATTGGGGACGATCAATTCGGCCTGGTTGGGTAGGTCGAACGGCGAGGCCAGCGATGCCATTTCGGCGTGATCGGGCAAGCCGTTGTCGATGGCGAAGGATTGGAAATCGCCGCCACCGGTCAGCGTGGCCGAGGTCATCACCACCGAATCCACCTCGTTCCAGATCATCGTGCGCAGGACCTGCGCGGCCGACACCGGCGAGCAATGGCAGATCAGGTCGCCATCGCGCGAGAGGGTGATCCAGCGCGCCATCGGCGGCTGACCTTCCTTGTCCTCGCGGCGCCACCCGCTCCACAGATTGTGTTGTTGCTCGGCCATTTCCAGCGCCAGGCCGAGGCTGCGCTGCAGCCGTTCGCGCGCGGAATCGTCCTGTTTTCCCTTGGCAATGGCGCTGTGTGCGGCATGCACCCAGTTGAACAGCGCGCGGGTTTCTTCGCCGAGCTCTTCGATGGCAGGGCCCCATTGCGGCGGCAACTTGCCATTGGCCGCGCGCCACAGCGGATCGCGCTCGCCGGGCTCCGGCTTCCACACGCGTTCGACCTCGGCGTGGAAGGCCTTGAGCAGTTTGGACACGCGCGCAGCCACCTCGATGGCTTCGTTGGGCAGCAAGTTGCCCAGCTTGTCCTTGTCCACTGCGCGATAAGCGGCCGCGATGAGGATCTGCATGCGCCCGGTGCGCCTGGCCATGTCGTCCAGCGGCAGGTTGGCTGCGCCCTGATCGATCGCTACGCCGGCGATGTGGTGGCCTTCGTCGAGCACCAGCAGCATGTCCGCTGGCGGGGCGATGAGTGGCTGGCCGTTTTCGGCATCGCCCAGCGACAGCGACGACAACAGCAAGGCATGGTTGGTGACCACGATCTGCGCTTCGCGCACATCGGTGCGTGCCCTGAGCACCGGACATTGCGCTGCGTAGCTGCAGCGGCGCCCCGCACAGCCGGACGCCGGCGTGGTGATGCGCATGCGCAGCGGCACGGAGATCTGTTCTGGCGCATCGTCCAGATCGCCATTCCAGGTGCGGGCGGCGTAGGCCTTGGCCAACCGTTTGGCCAGATCCGCATCGACCGGGCTGAGCGGGCGGTCGTAGAGCGCCTGCTCGTCTTCGAACATGGCGTTCTGACTGGTGTCGCCTTCCAGCTCGGCGGCATTGCGGGTGCACAGGTAGCGCGTGCGGCCCTTGGCCAACGCCACGGTGGCATCCAGCCCGGTGGCCTTGAGGAAGGCCGGGATGTCGCGTTCCACCAGCTGCGATTGCAGCGCAACGGTGCCGGTGCTGATGACCAGTTTTTTCTTGGTGGCCAACGCGATCGGCACGCCGGCGGTGAGATAGCCCAGGCTCTTGCCCACGCCGGTGGGCGCCTCGGCGATGCCGATGCCGCCGGAGGTGGCCAGTGCACGCGAGACCAGGCCGATCATCTGGCTTTGTGCGCGCCGCGTGGCGAAGCCCGGCGTATTGGCCTGCAGCTTGGCGTAGGCGTCGCGGATGCTGGCCTTGATCGGGTCGGTCAGGCTGCGCTGGGTGGGAACGGGCGCCGACGGCGCGGCCGGAGGGGCAACTTCACTCATCGCGCTATTTTCGCACGGACCGGCGCAGTGACTGCGACCGGCGCGCCGCACGGCTGAACAGGTTGCCTGCTTGCAGCGGCGACCCGGCGAATCCCGTGCCGGTGCGACTGCTGCGCGGCCGAGGGCATGGTTCGATTCCCCGATGGTTGCCTGCCAGCAGCGGCCGCCTCCAGGCACTCGCCGCCGGGGTAACCCGGAAGGCGGCGCAGTGAATGCCGATGCAGGCAACGCCGCTGTCTTTAAAGCGTAAGCAGTATCAATGCGCGCTCAGTTCCGCCGCCCGCGCGCCGGCCACGCATAGCGCGCCCACACCAAACCGATGGCCGCCATCGCAATACCCATCAGCAACATGCCGGCGCCCACGCCGTTCGGGCCGAAGCGTTCGTACAACAGGCCACCGCGATTGACTGCCGCCAGTGCCTGCGGATGCAGCAGCGTCCACACGCCCTGCCCGGCGCAGACCAGCCCAACGATCGCCAGCAAGATGGCTTTGAGCGGAATCACGGGCGCGGACCAGTGCCAGCGGGCAAACGCTGCAGGCTGGCCGCCAGCGTCCACACCAGCACGCCAATGCCAACGGCCTGTATGGCCATCAGCACGAAGTGGGCGACGCCGACCACCATGCTGATCTGACGCACGTTGCCTTGCTGCAGCAACACCATCGGAATCGCCTGGACGGCCACCTCGGCGAACAGGCAGCCCAGCAGCAGCCAGAGCGCGGCCAGCCCGGCGCGCCGCAGCGGGCTATGCGGTGCGCGCCACACCAGGACCAGCCCGAGCAGCAGCGCAATCAACATCGGCACACGCGACAGCAGGCTGGTGACCAGGGTCAGCAGGATCGCGGTGGCATCGGCGCTGCCCACGTCAGTCGGCACTGATCAGCACGGCCTCGCGCGCGCGCAGCGCGGCGTAGACCGGGTCGGTATCCGGGCGCACGCCATGCCACAGCGCGAAGCTCTCGGCGGCCTGCTCCACCAGCATGCCCAGCCCGTCGATGGCGTACCGGCAGTGCGCCGCACGCGCCCACGCAAGAAACGCAATCGCGGTATCGCCGTAATTCAGATCGACCGCGGCAGTCAGGCTGTTGACCAGGCCCAGTGGCAATGCGAACGCGCCGGCATCGCGGTCGCGGCCGGCGGCAGTGGCATTGACGATCAGTTCGAAATCGCCGAGCTCGCGCAGGTCCTCGATGTAACGCGATGTCACCCGCGCCGGCTCGCCCAGCGCATCGCACAAGGCATCGGCGCGCTCGGGCGAGCGGTTCACCACCACCATTGCGGTAATGCCCGCCTCCAGCAGCGCCGGCGCCACGCCGCGAGCAGCGCCGCCGGCGCCCAGCAGCAGCACGCGGCGGCCACGCAGATCCAGGCCCTGGCGCTCGGTGAGATCGCGCACCAGGCCGGCGCCGTCGGTGTTGTCGCCCTGCCACTGGCCGTCGTTACGCACCAACGTGTTCACCGCCCCGGCCAGCCGCGCGCGATCGCTCAGGCTGCTGGCCAGCGCATAGGCGGCTTCCTTCAACGGCAGGGTGACGTTCGCGCCTTTGCCGCCTTCATCGGCGAAGCGTTGCAGCGCGGCGCTGAAGTCTTCCAGCGGCGCGTCGATGGCGGTGTAGTCCAGCGCAATGCCGGTCTGCTTCCCGAAGTCGGCATGGATGGCCGGCGACAGCGAATGGGCGACGGGGTGACCGAATACGGCATAACGGGAGACGGGCATGAAACGCTCTCTGGTTGACTAGACTATGCGCGACGTAGAGCCGCTCTTGAGGCAGGAACACCGCATGCACTATCGATGGACGCTGCTCACGCTGGCGGCAAGTTTACTCTGCGTCCCGTCCGCTTCGGGGCTTGCTGAATTCGGCATCGAGGGCATGGGTGTGGTCTCCACGCCGGCCAACGAGGCACGCGCCACGCTCAGCCCGGACGGACAGCGCATCGTTTGGGCCAGCGACCGGACCGGTGGCACCGGCAGCTGGGATCTGTGGCAGGCGCAGCTGCGCGGCGGGCGCTGGCAGGACGCGCAGCCGCTGCCGATCAATACCGCGCAGGACGAGACCACCCCATTGTTCAGTGCCGACGGCCGCTGGCTGCTGTTCGCCTCCACCCGGCCAGGCGGCGCGGGCGGTAGCGACCTGTACCGTGCACCGGTGGATGCGCAAGGCGCCGTCGGCCCGGTGCAATCGCTGGGCGCAGCGATCGACAGCGCCGGCAACGAGCGCGCACCGACGCTGTCGCTGGACGGCACACGCCTGCTGTTCGCCAGCGACGGGCATGGCGGTGCTGGCGGCATGGATCTATTCGTCGCGCACTGGGATGGGCAGGCGTTCACTGCGCCGGTGGCCTTGGTCGACATCAACAGCGCAGCCGACGAGCTGGACGCCGCCTGGCTCGGCGACGGGCGCGCGCTGGTATGGGCGCGCGGGAAGACCGATGACCCCAGCCAGTTGCTGCTGGCCATCTGCAAGGACGGGCATTTTGTACAGGGCTCGCCGCTGCCGCTGTCGTTCAACGGGCCGCAGGAGCGCACTTTCGGCGCGGTCGTGGATACGGCCAAGCCCGGCGAATTGCTGGTGACCGGCAGTGCTCGCGCGCCGCGCGCAGGGCAGTTGGACATTTATCGGATGAAGGCACCGGCAGCCGATGGCGATGCGAGTTGCCGTTGAGGTGGATGGGTGCATCGGTCAGATCGAGAAGATGTTATCTGGGCATTCGCCGCAGAGCTGCTGATCGCCTCCGATGAGGTGACTAGCAAGCCGTGCGACGCGAAGTCCTCATTCTTCAATAAACAACCAGCGAACTGACTGGCGTGTTGCCCTCGCCGATTGCGCGCCCGATGGCGGCACGGATGCCGCCATCCGGCGCGCAGGGATGGGTTCACGGCGTGTCCTGCAAGCGGCGAGGACACCGCACGCTCGACCGGCGAGGATTTATTGATGCGTCCAACAGGTCGTAAGCCGATACAACGCTGCACCAATGCCATGCAAACGTAGAACGCTCGCCACCCGAAGTGGGCGCGTATCCGTCGTCCACGGTGATCTGCGGTTCTACACTCTGCGCACCCGCACAGTGCTCACTCGCCAGGTTCTGCTAGCCGATGTAAAGCGGGGCTGGTGCCGTCATCGCCGCGCTCAGTACACATCGCGTCGATAACGCCCCGCCGCGGTCAATGAGTCCAGACGCGTGTCGCCGAGTACTTCGCGCAATGCCGCATCGACCGCGCGCGCCATGCTGTCCAGACTGCCGCAGACGTAAATCACCGCGCCTCGGTCGATCCAGTGTCGCAACGTGTCGGCGGCGTCGCGCAAGTGATGCTGCACGTAGCGTTTTTGTGGTTGATCGCGCGAAAACACCCATTCCAGCTGCTGTAGATGCCCACTCGCCTGCCAGACCTGCAGCTCGTCGGCGAACAGGCGGTCGTGCGCCGCATGCCGTTCGCCAAACAACAACCAGTGCCCATGCACGCCGGCCAACTCGGCCTCGCGTAGCAGCGCGCGCAGGCCCGCAATGCCGGTGCCGTTACCGATCAAGACCATCGGCATCGTTTCGAGCCGATGGAACCCGGGATTGGTGCGCAACCGTGCGCGCACCGGCGCGCCGATCGCCGCGTGGCAGATCAACCAGCCCGAACCCAGACCGGGACTGCCATCGGCACGCGCCGTCAGCCGCACCACCACCATCGCAGTGGCGTCAGCCGGTACGCTGGCGAGCGAATAATCGCGTGTGGGCAGCCAGGCGCATGCGTCCAGCCAGGTTTGCGGATCAGGGCGATGGGCAAGCGGCGTCGCGGGCGGCTCGGGCAGTACGCGCTCGGCGGCAGCCTGCTGCAATGGCAGCAGCTGCGCATCCACATGCACCAGTGCGTCCGGCGCCAGGCCCCATGCCGCCAGACAGGTGCGCACCTGCGCCTGGGCATGCGCAGGCTGCACTTCGAGGATGTCGCCGGCCTGCCACTGCGCATCGGCGGGTGGCTGCAGATCGATACGCCAGATCGGCGCCCCCTGGCTGCCCGGATTCAGATGCGTGCGTGAGGACAGGGTCCATTCGGTCAATCTGGGGCGTGCCAGCGGCGCCACGTTCATGGGTGCACCGGCGATCTGGCCCAGCTGCGCATGCCAGTGCGCCAGCGCCTGCGGGTCGACGTTGTCCAGTTCCACCGCAGGAAACAGGGCGCGTGCACCTTGCGCATCCAGCCACTGTTCGACACGCCGCGAGAACCCGCAGAACTGCGCGTATTGGCGGTCTCCCAGCGCCAGCACCGCGTAGGCCAGGTGCGGCAATTCCAGGCGTTGCCGCAGCAGCCCACGCTCGAAACCGCGTGCCGCATCCGGGGGTTCGCCATCGCCAAACGTGCTGATCACAAACAACGCATGCCCGGTGCGTTGCAGTGCCTGTGCATCCAGCTGCGCCAGCGAGCGCACCTGCACCGGCAAGCCGGCAGCCTGCAGATGCCCGGCGGCCTGCCACGCCAGGCGCTCGGCAAAACCGCTCTGGCTGGCAAACGCAATCAACCATGGTGCCGCCTGCGAGGCCGGTGCTGCGCCTCGCAACACCTTGCGCGCAGCGCGCAGCGCGCGTTTTTTGCGGCGCCGATCCAGATACAGCATCCAGCCGGTGACGAAGAACACCGACATGCCCAGGCTGGCCAGCATCACCACGATGCGCCCGGGCAACCCGAAGAAACTGCCCGAATGCAGCGGGAACATGCTCACCGCCAATTGCTGCCCGCGCGGCAGCAGCGCGTAGTCCTGGCGCTGCAGCAGTGCTCCGCTGTCCGGCGCGATATCAAGACTGTTGTAGGCGCGATCGTGAGCCGGATTGTCGGGCAAGAACCGCACATTCAACGGCTGCCCGGCGCGCGTGGGAATGCGCAGATCCAGGGCGGCGCTGCGCGTGGCGGGAATGCCATCGAGCGTGCGCTGCACGCGTGCAAGATCGACGGTGGCCGGGCGGCTATCGCCTTTGTCGCCACGTATCGCAGGCAGGCCGCCGAGCAAGGCCACCATGCCATCGCGATACCAGGGGTAGGACCAGGTCAGCCCGGTCAGCGCGACCAGCAAATACACCAGCAAGCACCAGGTGCCGAACACCGCATGCAGGCTCCACAAAAAACTGCGCCCCTGCCGTCGCCATTCCACCGCCCACCAGGTGCGCGGGCTCCACCACCGTCGCGGCCAGCGCAGATACAGCCCCGATGCGCAGAAGAACAGCAAGATGAGGGCGCTCGCACCGGTGACCGCCTGCCCGCGTTTGCCAGCCGTCAGGTTGCGGTGCAGGTCTTCGATGAAGGCAAACGCTGTACTCAGCCGCGGCGGCGCGACCCGCTCACCCGTATAGGGGTCGAAGTACACCCGGCCCGCGCCCTTGCCGGAAAGACGCGCGGCAGACGGGCGCGCACCGGTGGGGTCGATCAACAGGCGCGTCACCGCCTGTTTTTGCCCCGCACCGGCTGGCGCCAGATCGAGCCGTTGCAGCAGCACATCCACCGGCAAGGCCCGCTCGCCCGCCGCATGCCGTTGCGCCAGTTGCGCAATGGCCGGATTGGCCATGCGCACGATCTCGTTTTCGAACGACATCGCCGCGCCGGTCAACCCCATCACCGACAGCACCAGCCCGGCAGTGATACCGAGCAGCCAATGCAGCTGGAACAGGAGCGTCTTGATCAAGACCTGGCCACGAAACAGGACGGCCGGCCATTGTAGATGAGAATGAGTCTCGCATCCGATCTGCATCGATGCCGATGGCGGCCCGCGTCCCGCTGCACGCCACGCACCGGAAACGGTCCGTCTTGTCGGATGCGTTCTGCCTCGCCGTCATCTGCCGCACATGGCGCGGTCATCGTTCGGACATCGCGCATCGCCACCTTCCTCACTCCCCTTGGCAAGCGAGCTCTGCAATGTCCTTCTTCCTGCGCGGTTGTGTGGCCCTGGCAGTGTTGTGCACGACCTCCGTGGCGGCCGCCACGACCCGTTGTCCCACTCTTTACGCGAACGGCACCCCGCCTAGCGTGAGCAGCACGACCCGCACCACCGAGGTCTGCCACACCGAATACGTGCTGCTGGCCTCGGGCGTGACCAAGGACCCGGCATATTCGGCCGAGCATCTCACCGACCAGCAGGTCGCCGGTGCCGAGGCGATCGGCAGGGTCGGCTCGTTTCACGATGAAACCGGCATTCCGGCCGCCGACCGCTCCAAAAGCTCCGACTACACCAACACCGGCTACGATCGCGGGCACATGACGCCGGCCGGCGATGCATCGACCGAAAGCTCGGAAAAAGAAACCTTTTCCATGGCCAACGTCGTCCCGCAGGACCACAAGCTCAACACCGGAGAGTGGGCGCACATCGAAGAGCAGGTGCGTCAGCTGGTCAAGCAACACGGCGAGTTGTACGTGGTGACCGGCCCGGCGTTCGACAGCGGCACAGCACCGACCATCGGCACCGACAAGGTCGCCGTCCCGGCATATGTGTGGAAGGCGATCTACGAACCGGGCGTGGGCGCCGGCGCGTATCTGTGCGTCAACGACAGCAGCATCAATTGCGACGTGGTGTCGATCGACGACCTGGTCGTGATGACCAACGTCGACCCGTTCCCCTCGCTCAGCGCCAGCGTGAAGTCGCACGCGATCGCGCTGGTGCTGCCGTAAGGATGGCCACCTGTGCGTGCGGCGGTCGGCTGCATCGCGTCGCGCAGGCGGACATCGCACGCAAACGGCAACGGACTCGTTGATCGCAGCGGCTGGATGCCACGCAGGGCGCAGGCACCCAGCCGCTGTCAGTTGCTGCCGAGGCCAGCGTCCGGCGCGGCGCAGTGCGCGGCCAATCCATCTGCCAGGGCCGCGAACACCGCACTGCAGGCAGCGCTGGCGCGCAGGTCTTGATGCATCGTGACCCAGACGTCCAGGGCAACGCCGACCTGCTGCGGCAACACCTGCAGCAGGCCCGGCGTTCGCCGTGCCAACATCGCCTGGCAGAAGCCAATGCCGCACCCGGCGCGGATCAGCGCCAGCTGTGCCAGATCGCTGTCGGCCCGTAGCGCGAAGGCCGCAGGTTCCCAAAACGGGAAGCCCTTGCGCGCGCCGCGCAGAAACGGGGTGTCCGTGTCGAAACCTACCAGCGCATGCTGGGCCAGATCCTCCGGGCGCTGCGGCAGGCCATGCCGGTCCACATAGTCCGGATGAGCGTGGAGCCCGATCGCGACCTTGCCGACGCGACGCGCCACCAGCAGGTCCTGCTGCGGCCGGATCATGCGCACCGCCACATCGGCTTGGCGGTGCAGCAGATCCTGCACCCGATTGCTCAACACCAGTTCCATGCGCAGCTGCGGATGCGCAGCACACAACGCAGCCAGGATCGGCGGCAGGATTTCCGCACCGACCACCTCGCTGGCCGAGATCCTGACCGTGCCCTGCACCGCCTCACCATGACGGCTGGCTGCGCGCTGCAACGCCGCGGCAATGTCGGCCATCGCCCGTGCATGGCTGCGCAACGCCTGTGCGGCGTCGGTCGGCAGTAGCCCGGTTTGCGAACGGACGAACAGCGGCACCGCCAGCAGGTCCTCCAACGCTGCGACATGCCGCCCGATGGTGGGCTGGGTCAGACCCAGCGCGCGTGCCGCTGCCGACAACGAGCCCTCCTCCAGCACCGCAAGGAAGGACCGGTAAAGCTCCCAGCTGATCGTGTCGGCCATACATAAATGTATAGCTGCACGCGCAGCTTCGGCAATTTATTCGTAGCCACGGCTTATCCACACTGGCCGCATCTCGATAGCGGAGCAGACCCATGACACAGACAGCAACCGCCCTGGTACTGGGCGCCAGTGGCGGCATCGGCGGCGAACTGGCGCGGCAACTGCGCGATGCAGGATGGCAGGTGCGTGCGTTGCAACGCGGGTTGGCGGCCACCGCCGAGCAGCGCGATGGCATCGACTGGCGCCGCGGCGACGCCATGCAACGGCACGATGTCCTGCAGGCAGCGCGCGGTTGTGCGGTGATCGTGCATGCGGTCAATCCGCCCGGCTACCGGCGCTGGTCAGAGCTGGTGCTGCCGATGCTCGACAACAGTATCGTCGCGGCTCGCGCCGAAGGCGCCACCCTCGTGCTGCCTGGCACCGTCTACAACTACGGCCCCAGCGCCTATCCATCGCCGGACGAGGAGGCGCCGCAGACGCCGACCAGCCGCAAAGGGGCGATCCGGGTCGAGATGGAGCGCCGCCTGCAGGCCGCCACCGCGCACGGTGCGCGGGCGCTGATCGTGCGCGCCGGCGACTACTTCGGCCCGCGCGCGCGCAACAGCTGGTTCGCGCAGGGGCTGGTCGCCGCAGGGCGCCCGGTCGCCACGGTGACCCTGCCCGGCGCGCCGGGCGTTGGCCATCAATGGGCCTACCTGCCCGACGTTGCGCAATGCATGCTGCGGCTGCTGCAGCGCCGCGACACGCTGCCAGCGTTCTGCCGCCTGCACATGGCCGGGCACTGGGATGCAGACGGTACGCAGATGGCCGCGGCGATCGGCCGGGTGGTCGTGCGCCACGGCGGCGCGCAACCAGCACTGCGCCGCTTTCCGTGGTGGGCACTGCCGCTGGCCAGCCCGTTCGTGCCGCTGGCACGCGAACTGCGCGAGATCCGCCCGCTGTGGCGCAACCCGCTGCGCCTGCGCAATACGCGCCTGCGCGAGGTACTGGGCGAGGAACCGCACACACCCCTGGAAGACGCCGTCGAGGCGACGCTCGCCGGATTAGGCTGCCTGCCGACACCGTTGCTGGCACCAGCGCACTGACCAGGAGCAGCTAACAAACGACTGCGCAACCGCCAGGCGGGCGCGGCCGGTGCTCGGAATCGGCATGTACCACCCACACACTGCGGTTCTGAGCGCGCCGTCCGCATCCACCTGACGGCTGCTCGCTACGTTTTTGTTAGCCGCTCTAAGATGCGCCTGCGGCGACGTGGCCGCAGGCGCTCGCGCTCAGCGTGTTTCGCGCAACCAACGCGCCACTTGCGGAGCGAAATAGGTCAGCACGCCATCGGCACCGGCACGCTTGAAGGCCATCAACGCCTCGAGCACGCACTTGCGCTCGTCCAGCCAGCCATTGGCCGCTGCCGCCTTGAGCATCGCGTACTCGCCGCTGACCTGGTAAGCAAAGGTCGGCACCCGGAATTCCTCCTTCACCCGGCGCACCACATCCAGATACGGCATGCCTGGCTTGACCATCACCATGTCCGCGCCTTCTTCCAGATCCAGGGCGATCTCGCGCAAGGCTTCGTCGCCGTTGGCCGGGTCCATCTGGTAGGTGGTCTTGTCGGCCTTGCCCAGATTGCCGGCGCTGCCCACCGCATCGCGGAACGGGCCGTAGAACGCCGAGGCGTATTTGGCCGAGTACGCCATGATGCGCACGTTGAGATGATCGTCGGCATCGAGCGCGCGGCGGATCGCACCGATACGGCCATCCATCATGTCCGAAGGCGAAATGATGTCCACGCCCGCCTGCGCATGCGACAACGATTGCTTGACCAGTGCCTCGACCGTGATCTCGTTGAGCACATAACCCTTGGCGTCGATGATGCCGTCCTGGCCGTGGGTGGTGTACGGGTCCAGCGCTACGTCGGTCATGACGCCCAGCTCCGGAAAGCGCGACTTCAAGGCACGCACCGCGCGCTGCGCCAGGCCGTCCGGGTTCCAGGCCTCGGCCGCATCCAGGCTCTTGCCGGCCGGGTCGATCACCGGGAACAGGTCGATCACCGGGATGCCCAATTCCAGCGCGTTTTCCGCTTCGCGCAGCAACTCGTCCAGCGACAGGCGTTCCACGCCCGGCATCGACGCAATCGGCGCGCGGCCAGACAACTCGTGCACGAACACCGGCCAGATCAGGTCATCGGTGGTCAGCGTGTTTTCACGCATCAACCGACGCGAAAACGCATCGTGGCGCATGCGGCGGGGGCGGTAGTGCGGGTGGGCCATCACAAGGCTCCTGTAGACAGCGCATCAGTTTACGCCCGCCATCACGCGCAGGACGCGCTGCGACGCAGTGTCGCAGTGTCGCAGCGCTGCAACGGCAACCGTGCTGGATGCGTGCGCCTGACGGCACATCGGCAGCGAATCGCACGCTGGCGACACAGGCCCCGCTCGCCTCGCGCACGCGGCACGCGCAGACGCATGTAGTCATCGCTGCCTTGTCGAGAGCCTCTTAGATAATCCCTCCGCCCAGGGTCAGGCGGATCACCCCGACCACGATCACCAGGCCATTGAGCACCAGGCCGGTCTTGGCACGGCCGCGGTTGCCTGCCGAGGTGAACAACAGCGCGACGGCGGCGATCAGCGCGCCCACCGCCGCGAACGGAATCAGGAACCAGTTGCCCCACCCCAGCAGCGGGATGAAGGCCAACACCATCCAGAGCAGCGCCACGATGCCCCACAACAGGCTGATCAATCCCACGTGCCACCTCGTCTTGAAGAAAGCACGAGCTTACCGGCACGGCCGTCCTCACACCGTGGGCGAGTGGTCATCATGACCAATGGCGGTTTGGCGGCAGCCTCACACCGGCATGGCTAGGGTGCGCCAAAGTCCGGCGCGATTCAGTCCAGGCGCCGGATCATCGCCGGCCGCTACCCGGCTTTCATTACCCAGCTTTCATTACCCACGGGGGGGTCCACCATGCACAAGCAATCGCTGATCAGGAACGTGGCCATCGCGGCGGCCACCGCCGCCTTGCTGGCCAGCTGCGCCAGCAGCTCCAAGGTGATGCTGGGCCAGGCGCGCGCGCCGATCGACCCGGCACAGGTGCAGGTGTATTCCAACGCACCGGTCGGCTCGGTGGAAATCGCCCAGCTCGAATCGACCAGCGCCGCCGGCTTCGGCACCCAGGGCCAGACCGACGCCGCCGTCCAACGCCTCAAGCGCGAAGCCGCCAAGCTCGGCGCCAACGGCGTGGTCATCGTCGGCGTGGGCTCCGAACGCTCCGGCGGCGGCCTGTCGGTCGGCGGTGGCAGCTATGGCGGCCACGTCGGCGGCGGCTTGGGGATCGGCATCCCCACCACCCAGAAGCGCGCAGCGGGTGTGGCGATCTGGGTGCCGGCAGGGGCGGAGCAGCGCCCGGCACCGGATGTTCCGCCGGCGACGCGGTAAAGCCCGCAAGATTCACCTGCATCAATGCACCAGGGCGCGATGGATGACTGTTTGCAGCCTTCCATCGCGCCCTGTGGTTTTGCATCCGCCGGAACTGGTTAGCGCTTGGCTTGTTGCGCGGGAATGAACTGCGTCTCCACCGCCTTGGCCAGCTGGTCCGGTGGCAGCAGGCCCTGGTCGAGCAGGAAGTTGTTGAAGGCCAGGCGGTCGAACTTCTTGCCCAGGGCCAGTTCGGTGCGCATGCGCAGTTCGAGGATGCGGGTATAGCCGTAGAAGTAGCTGCCGGCCTGGCCGGGGGCGCGGACGGTGTAGCGGTCCAGTTCCTGGCGGGTCATGGCCGGCGACAGGCCGACGTCGTCTTCCAGTACCTGGCGCGCGCGTTCGCGGTCGATCAGGCCCAGGTTGAGCATCGGGTCGAGCATGGCGCGGGCGGCGCGCAACAGGCGGAACTGCAGGGCGATGAGCTGGCCGTCGAGCGGTTCGTACGGCACCATTTCCGCTTCGGCATACAGCGCCCAGCCCTCGACGTTGACCGAGTTGAAGGCGAACATGCTGCGCGCCAGCGAGACGCCGCGTTCGACCATGGCGGTGAACTGCAGTTCGTGGCCAGGGCGGCCTTCGTGGGCGCTAAGCGTCCAGGCGGCCGAGCCGAAGTTGAAGTCGTCGTACTGCTCCTTCTTGGCGCCATCGGCGGTCGGGTTGCCCAGCGGCAACACGAACTGGCCCTGCTGGCCGGTATTGCCGATCAACGGGGCCGGCAGGAAGTGCGGGGCCGGTTGGGCCGCGCTTTCTGCGGCGCTGCCCAGGCGCATCTGCATCGGGCGGTTGGGCACATCGACGATGCGCTGCTGGCGGATGATCGGGTCGATCTGATCGATCACGCCGCGGTAGTGGGTTTCCAACTGGTCGTCGGCGATCTTGTTGCCCTTGAGGGCGCGGATCACCTGCACATAATCGCCGCCCTGCACGCCCTTGGCCTTGGCCACCAGCGGCGCCAGTTGGCGCATGGCCGAGCGCGTCTCCATGAACTCCAGTTGCGCGCGCTGGATCAACTGCTGCGGGGCGATATCGATCCCGACCTGCTTGAGCTGAAAGGCATACAGCGGCTCGGGCAGGCGGGTGTCCTTGCGCGCCTTGGGCAGCACGGTGCTGCGGGTCCAGGCGGCGTAGTCCTTGAGTTGCGTGGACATCGCCTTGAGCGCTTCGTCGGCGCCGGCGATCTTGTACTTGGCGAACAGCTCGCCAATACCGGCCACATACGTGTCCACATTGGCCAGTGCCTGCTCGACTTCGCGCTGGGTGGGCTGCAGCAACGCCTTGTTGCTCAGCTTCTCCTCGTAGCGCTGGCGCGCCAGCGTGGTGGTGGGCGTGCTTCCCGGTACCAGGCCGACGTAACGCTTGAGGCGATCCAGCGCCTTGGCGCGGCGCTCGGGCACGGTTTGGTCGGAGAGCAGACCGTTGAGGCCACTGAAGACCGCCTCGGGAGCATCGCTCCAGGGCAACAGGTACCGCTCGTTGAGCTCGCTGCCTTCGATGTTCTGCTCGGCCGCACCGATCATGATCTGCAGGTCCTGGCGCACGTTGGCATCGCGCTCGGTGGTCAACTTCGCTTGCAGCGTGGCGCGCGCCTTGCGCATGGCATCGCGATAGCGCGCGGCGTTGTCCGGACCCAGGTCGACGACCTGATCGTCGTAGCCGGGCACGCCGAAGAAGCTGGCGTATTCGGGTTGGAACGGCGCCTGCGCATTGAGCAGGATCTGCGCATAGCCGTTGCTGGTCTGCACCCAGGCCGGGCTGGCGGGTACCTTGGCAATGCTTTGGCTGGTCTGCGCCTGGAGCGGCAAACAGGTGCCTAGCGCCAGAGCGACGGTAATCACAAGAGGCTTCATCGAGAAGATTCCAACAGGGCGATGCGCGACTGTACGCGGAGCACGCGGCGCCGACAACCTGCCGAAGGTCATCGTGCCTGCTGCCACAGTCCACTTCCTCGCCGCACACAAAGAATCGATGCAAGGAGACAGGCGAAGCGATTCATGCATTAAGCGGGAAAAACAGAAAGACTGGCCCCCCTCATGGATTTGGCACTGCGCACCTGCTTTCACACGCTTACTACAGAGGCCAGCTGCACGCATACCGACTTTGACTTACCATAGGTAGAACGTACACTTCAAGAATCAGCACTCAAGGAATTGTCATGAAACGCTGGATAGGGATGTTTGCAGTTCTTCTGTTCACTCAGGCGGCTAGCGCAGCGGGACAAAGTGTTTATCAAGAGCTGGCATGCCGCAGCAATGATCCCTTTGTTTTTTGTACCCAGGGGTGCAAAGACGAGGACAAAAACTGGACGCCGATTGATCCGATCTCCGGAACCTGGGTCGCTGTTCCAGGCTATTGTCCATGGCCAACGAGTACCGGACCATGTTGTGTTGGCAATGTTTGCTTCAACGTCTGGACACAGACCGCCGTCACCGCAGTGGGCCAGTACATGAGTATTTGTCCCCAGGCGAAGAAGCAGGGCCAGTGGAAAGGAAAGCAACGGCCTGAAAAAGTTCCGTTCGACCATTAAACGGCGCCTTCCGGATAACGCTTGGTTTGAAGTGCGGTAAGCACGGAGTGTCTTGCGAGCACTGCACTCTCTCCACGCTCAAGCCTGCATCCAGACGAGAGCCCTGCTTTCTGCAACGGTCACCCTGCTTCAACACTATGCATGAAGCCATCTATTTTTTTATTGAATAGAAAGTTGGAATCTCTGACCAAGGAGTAGTGGTCACTCCCTGTTTTCCGCAGCTTTCGTCAGTCTCGAACAGACGTATTCAATCAGACGTCGGGGCCCCAAGATGGTCCCAAGCAGCGTTCAATAAACGCTTCGGCAGTCTTGTAACGATGCAGCGCCGTGGCGCCCGACAACCCATGCTTGGCACCGGGATACGTCATCAATTCGAATGGGGTGCCGCGTTGCTGCAGCGCGCTCATCAGCGCGGTGGAATTGGTGAACAGCACATTGTCGTCGGCCATGCCGTGGATCAGCAGGAGCTTGGCGCGCAGGCCATCCAGATGCGTGGCGATGCGTGCGTCGCGGTAGCCTGCAGCGTTGCGAGCCGGCAGATCCATATAGCGCTCAGTGTAATGCGTGTCGTACAGGCCCCAATCGGTGACCGGCGCGCCGGCCACGCCGCAGGCATAGGCATCGCTGCGCTTGGCCAGCAGCATCAGGGTCATGTAGCCGCCATTGGACCAGCCCTGCACGCCGATGCGCTTGGCATCCACCCAGGACTGTTGCCTGAGCCAGGCCACGCCTTGCAGCTGGTCGTCCACTTCCACCGTGCCCTGCCTGCCGTACAGCGCGCCACCGAACTCGCGCCCGCGCCGCGGAGTGCCGCGGTTGTCCAGCGAAAACACCACGTACCCGCGCTGGGCCAGGTACTGGTCGAACAAGGCATCGCCGCGGCTGGGCCAGGCATCGAGCACGGTCTGCGCTGCCGGGCCACCGTACACGTAAACGATCACCGGGTAGCGCTTGGCCGGATCGAAGTGCTCCGGCTTGGTCAGCCGGTAATGCAGCGGTGTCTTGCCGTCGGCGGCGGTGAGCGTGCCGAATGCGATCGGGCGCTGTGCATCGCGGTAGGTGGCGTACGGATGCTGCGGATCGCTCAGGTCGTTCTCCAGCAGTGTGGCGATCTTTTCGCCACTGGCGCGGAACAACTCGATCTGCGGAGGCGTGGTGCTGTTGGACCAGGTATCGACGTACACGCTGGCGTTGTTGGCAAAACTGGCCGCGTGCGTGCCGTTGGTGGCCGAACGCTTTTCGATCGCGCCGCCGGCCAGGGGCACGGCGTAAAGATGCGTTTGCGTAGGCCCGTCCTTGCTTGCGGCGAAATACACCGTGCCGGCCTGCTCGTCGACGGCGAGCAGGGCATCGACCACCCAGTTGCCCGAGGTCAGCGGCGTCAGCGTGCGGCCGTCTTCGGATGCAAGATACAAATGCGCGTAGCCGCTGCGTTCGGAGTTCCAGAGAAAGCGGCCATCCTTGAGAAACCGCAGGTCGTTGCTGAGCGGCACCCAGGTGGGCGAGGTTTCGGTAATGAGCGTGCGCTGCGCACCGCTGGCCAGCGTGGTTTCGATCAGCTCGAGGGTTTTCTGGTCTCGCGACTGGCGCTGGAAGGTCAGGCGCTGTGCATCGCGCCAATCCACGCGCGCCAGATAGATGTCCGGGTTCTTGCCCAGGTCGATCCAGCGCGGGGTGGCCTTGGCGCGCGGTGCGATCACACCTAGCTGCACCGCTACATTCGGCTGGCCGGCCTGCGGATAGCGCTGGCTGATCACCTCGGTATGGTCGGCATACACTTCCGGGCGCTTTTGCACTGGCACCTGCGCTTCGTCGATGCGCGCGAAGGCGATCGCCGAATCGTCCGGCGCCCACCAATAGCCAGTGTGACGCTCCATTTCTTCGTCGGCGACGAATTCGGCCACGCCATTGCCGATGGTCTCGCTACCATCCCGGGTAAGCTGCAGCGCGTTGCCACTGGCCAACTCGATCACCCACAGATTGCGCTCACGCACGAAGCTGACGAAGCCGCCCTTGGGCGAGAGCTTGGCGTCGGTGGCGAAGCCTTCGCCGTGTGTGAGTTTGCGTACCGCGGCCGCGCCGGTCTTGCGCAGGTCGTACAGATACAACTCGCCACCGAGCGGGAACAGCAGCGCATGCGCATCCGGCGCCCATTGGTAATCGACGATGCCGGTGAACGCGGCGATGCGCTGACGTTCACGGCGGGCTTTTTCGACATCGCTCAGGACCTCGATGCCGGGCAGCACGACCTTGGAATCGACCAGCAGGCGCGTCTGGCCGCTGGCGATGTCGTATTCCCACAGATCCAGCTGGTTGCGATCGCTGTCCTTGCCGCGCAGGAAGGTCACGCGCGAGCCATCCGGCGCCACCTTGGGCTTCATCAACGTGGGACCGGAAAGCGGCAACGGGCCGGTGATGGCCTCCAGGGTGAGTTTTTCGGCGTGGGCCATGGGAATGGTGCTGAGCATGAGGGCAAGGGTGACCAGCAGGGCGCGCATCGATGATCCTGTCTGACGGCTGCGCACAGGATGCGGAGGTACTACGGATTTGAGAAGCGCGGCGATCCTGGCGTTGGCCGCTCAGGCGTGCGCGCGTTGGGATTGATGGTGCCCGGGATGCGCACGCATCGCGAGATGTCTGTGGGCGGTGGGGACTGACACGTCGCTACGCATGGCGAGGGAGCGCACTTGGGGGGGCGCTGTCAGTCTCCGGCGATGCCGTACCCTCACCCCTCTCCCGGGGGAGAGGGGCTCGTGCGGCCCCGTTGATGTGTCGCGCGCGTTTGATGCGCGTGTCCTGTTACGCAACCGCTCCTACGACGTTGCTTCAACGCTTGCCGAACAGGTGCTTGCGCTCTTCATCGCTGAGCGGCTGGCCCGCATTGGGATTGACCTGCTCCTTGAGCGCGTAGGCGCGCTGGGTCGCCGGGCGCGCGGCGATGGCGTCGTGCCAGCGCTTCAGATGGGGGAAGGCGGCGTAGTCGGGTTTGAGGTCGCCATAGACTTCGATCCACGGATAGCTGGCCATGTCGGCAATGCCGTAGTCGTCGCCCGCCAGGAAGGCGTGGTCGGCCAGGCGCTTGTCGAGCACGCCATGCAGGCGACGCACCTCGGCGTTGTAGCGCTCGATCGCGTACGCAATCTTTTCCGGTGCATAGACGTTGAAGTGACCCATCTGACCGCTCATCGGGCCCAGCCCGCCCATCTGCCAGAACAGCCACTCCAGTGCAGCGATCCGGCCGCGGGCATCGCGCGGCAGGAAGCGGCCGGTCTTCTCGGCCAGATACAGCAGGATCGCGCCGGACTCGAACACGCTCTGCGCACCGCCGCCATCGGCCGGTGCATGGTCGACGATGGCCGGCATCTTGTTGTTGGGCGAAATCTGCAGGAATGCCGGTTCGAATTGTTCGCCCTTGCCGATGTTGACCGGCTTGAGCGTGTACTGCAGCCCGGCCTCTTCCAGAAACAGCGTGACTTTGTGCCCGTTGGGCGTGGGCCAGTAGTACAGATCGATCATCGTGCGCTCCAGTCATAAGGTGGGGTCGTTGCGGCAGACATGACGCACGGCGGCATGCCTAGCATGCAGGCGTCGGACCGGAAGCGCAGTAGCGCCTGACGAATCCGCTTGCCGGTTGCGCATTCAAGGCTTGCGTCCGCTACGTCGGTGCCATCGCATCTCGAGAGACGTTGCCATCGAAGCTCGATGGTAAGGCCAAGCGTTTGCACACGGATGCATGACACGCCTCGCTCGGTGGAACGATGTGTGACGCGCGATAGGGTCGCGGCCGATGCTGCAGTGCAAATTGACTTTGTTAAGGCCGCACTAACAAATGCTGGATTGTTTCATCGACCTTTGCCTGCCCCGCCTGGGGCCGGCCTTATCTTCTGTTTGGGGAAGCAACTACCGTGAGAGAGACTCGCACCCTGCCGCGCACGCGGCGCTTGACGTCTGCCCTGCTGTTCGCCTTGTCGACTCCGCTGGCCGCGCAGACCGCGCCGGCGCCGCAATCGGCATCCACTGTCCCGGGTTCCAGTCAGGCCGACCCCGCCACCCTCGATACCGTCCAGGTCAGCGGCATTCGCGGCAGCCTTACCTCGTCGATGAACGTCAAACGCGACGCGCAAGGCATTGTCGACGGCATCGTGGCCGAAGACATCGGCAAGTTCCCCGATACCAATCTGGCCGAATCGTTGCAGCGCATCAGCGGTGTGTCGATCGACCGTTCGCTGGGCGAAGGCTCGCGCGTCACCGTGCGTGGCGTCGGCCCGGACTTCAACCTGGTGCTGTTGAACGGACGGCAGATGCCGGGCGCCAGCATCGAAGAATCCAACGCCTCCAACTCGCGTGCATTCGACTTCGCCAACCTGGCGTCCGAATCGATCTCCGGCATCGAGGTGTTCAAGACCAGTCGCGCCAGCACGCCCACCGGCGGGATCGGCGCGACCATCAACATCAAGACCGCCCGGCCGCTGGATAACCCCGGCATGCATGCCAATGTGGGCCTCAAGGGTGTGCACGACGCGTCCAACGAGAACCTGCCCGGCCGCCTGCAGGGCGATTCGCTGACGCCGGAAATCTCCGGTATCTTCAGCAACACCTCGGCCGACGGACGCTTCGGCGTGTCGCTGAGCGGCAGCTACCAGGAACGCGACTTCGGCTACAGCCAGGTCGGCGTCCCCAATGGCTGGCGCGCATTCCGTGGCGATTCCACCGCCTACGGCACTATTCCGCAGCCGGGCGCACCGGGTTCGGAAAACATCGTCAACCGCCCCGGTCCGAACGATATCTATTCGGTGCCGCAGAACCTCAACTACCGCGTGGTCGGCGTCGAACGCCAGCGCACCAACGGCCAGTTGACCCTGCAGTACAAGCCGCTGGACAACATCACCACCACGCTGGATTACACCTACTCGGAAAACAAGATCCAGCAGCAGCGCAACGAGATGTCGGTGTGGTTCAACTACGGACCGTCCGCCAGCGCCTGGACCAAGGGACCGGTCGCAGGTCCGATTACCTATTCGGAAATCGTCAATCCGCCCACCAGCGACCTGGCTACCGCCGGCTCCCAGGCGGCCACGCGCAACCAGAACAAGTCGCTGGGTTTCAATGTGGATTGGGCGGTGAACGATCAGTTCAAGCTCAACTTCGACATCCACCGCTCCACCGCCGAAGCCGGCGCGGACAGCCCGTACGGGTCGAGCAACTCGCTGGGCGTATCCGGCTTCTACCGCGGCACCTCGGTGGTGGATTTCAGCAAGGATTTCCCGGTGTTGCAGCAGCAGCTGGGCTTCGGGCTGAATGGCCTGGACCCGTCGCGCACGCTGGTCACCGGCTCGGCGTTTCGCAATAGCTACATGAAGTCGGAAATCGATCAGGCGCAGGTCAACGGCGACTTCACCTTCGAAAACTATTCGCAGTTGAAGTTCGGCATCGGCAGCACCGAGGTCAAGAACCGCTCGGCGTTTTCCAACGTGCAGCGCGACACCTGGGGCGGCAACGGCACCGCGGCCGATTATGCGGACGACCTGTGGATTCCCAGCACGTTCGCGCAGTACTTCGATGCGATCGACGGCAGCGGCAATCCGGCGCAGTTCAACCAGCTGTTCCTGTTCGACTTCGAGCGCGTGCGCCAGGCCGCTGCGCAAGCCGCTGGCGATGAGTCGCTGTACCGCATCTCGCCGGTGTTCACCACCGACCGCCGCGTGACCGAAAAATCCAAGAACGCCTACCTGCAGTGGGGCAATAGCTGGGACGATCTGCGCGTGCCGATCAGCCTGGCCGCCGGCGTGCGTTACGAAGAAACCAAGGTCCAGGCACAGGCGCTGGTGCCGGTGGCCGTGGGCATCGACTGGGTTGCCAACAACGAGCTGCCGATCCGGCTGGCCGACTCGGCGTTCTCCGGTGGCAGCGGCAAGTACGAATACTGGCTGCCCAGCCTGGACCTGAGCTTCAAGCTGCGCGAGGACCTGGTGCTGCGCGGCAGCTACGGCGAAACCATCGGCCGGCCTGGTTGGGGCGACATCCAGGGCGGGCAGACGCTCAACCAGATCGGCCGCATCGAAGGCGGCTCCGGCCAGGAAGGCAATCCCGGCCTCAAGCCATTGCTGTCGCACAACATCGACCTGTCGCTGGAGTGGTATTACGGCGAGGCGAGCTACGCCTCGGTGGGGTTCTTCCGCAAGAACATCGACAACTACGTCGGCGTCACCACCCGCAACGACACCTCGCTCGGCCTGCACACGCCGGTGGGCGGCGCCTACTGGAACCAGGCGCTGGCCAATGGCTGCGCCACCGCCGACCTGACCTGCATCCGCAACTACATCTTCCGCAACTTCGCCGGCCAGCCCGGCGTGGCCCGCGGAACCGACGACACCAATGGCAATGCCACCGGTACGATCAGCGGGCAGCCGGGCGACCCGGTCGCCAACTTCTCCATCACCGCGCCGGCCAACCAGCGGTCGGCCTCGCTGGACGGGTGGGAATTCAACGTGCAGCACATGTTCGGCCAGAGCGGCTTCGGCGTGTCGGCCAACTACACCAAGGTCGACTCCGGGCTCACCTACAACAACTATGTGATCGGCGAGCAGTTCGCGCTGGAGGGCTTGAGCGATTCGGCCAACCTGGTCGGCTTCTACGACAAGGGACAATGGCAGGTCCGTGCGGCCTACAACTGGCGCGACGAGTTCCTGGCCGCGCGTTTCGACGGCAGCGGCCTGCCCAACCCGGTCTATACCGAAGCCTATGGCCAGCTGGATCTGAACATCGGCTACAAGTGGACCGACAACCTGTCGCTGAGCCTGGAAGCGATCAACCTCACCAACGAAATACAGCGCCAGCATGGCCGGCAGAAGAACGAGATCATCTATGCCACCCAGACCGGCCCGCGCTACATGCTGGGTCTGCGCTACAAGTTCTGGTGATACCGCTGTAGCGATGCAGGACTGACTGCATCGCTACAGCAAGCCGCACGTTCCCCCGGTAGCCTGGCTGCCGGGAGAACGTACACGGCCGTTGCACCCGCCCAAGGACGTGAACGCATCCGGGGCTTGCCGTGCAGTGGCGATTCGTTGAAGCATGGGCCACGCGCCCCCGCGTGCTGTGCCTATCCCCCATGACCAATGCCGTGTTGTTGAACAATCTCGATCACCGCGATCTGCGCGTGATCACCGCGCACGGCGCCGCCTATGGCGATGACGTGATGTCGGCTGCGACCTTTCCGCAGGAATTCCGCCAGTTGCAGGCGCAATACCCCATCGTGTTCCATCGCAGCGGCGAGCGCAGTTTCCAGCCGCTGGCATTGCTGGGATTACGCCTGGGCGAAAACCTGTTCCTGGATGGGGCGCGTTGGGATGCGCCCTATATCCCGCTGGCGATCCAGCGCCAACCGTTCCTGATCGGCGAACAGCCCGATGGGCCGATGGTGCATGTGGACCTGGACAGCCCACGCGTCAGCACCACCGAGGGCCAGTTGCTGTTTCGCGAACACGGCGGCACCACCGAATTTCTCGACCACATCAGCCAGGTGCTGCGCACGCTGCACGATGGCCTGGTGGCCAGCACGGCATTCGTCGAACGTGCGCTGCGTTACGACCTGCTCGAACCATTCGTGTTCGAAGCCACCTTGAACAACGGCCTGGAATGCCGCCTGGCCGGGCTCTATGTCGTGCACGAAGAACGCCTGCGCGCACTCGACGACGCGGCGCTGCTCGAACTGCACCGGCATGGCGATCTGGAACCGCTGTACATGGCGGTGGCCTCGATTGCGCAATTGCGCCATCTGCTCGAACGCATGAACCGCCGTCATGCCGGCTGAGCCACGCGCCATCCAAGAGCGTCACGGCCTGGACCCGCAACAGCTGGACCCGGCCATCCTTCGCTCCACCACGCCGCTGGTGCTGCGGGGGCTGGTGCGCGACTGGCCGCTGGCCCGCGCCGGTGCCAGTTCTGCGCAGGCCGCTGCCGCCTACCTGCGTGGCTTCGACCGCGGCGAAGCGGTGGTGGCGCAGGTTGGACCACCGGAGATCGGTGGGCGCTTTTTCTACAACGCGGACATGAGCGGCTTCAACTTCCGCCCCGAACGCGTGCCGTTGGGCGTGGTGCTGGACACCTTGCTGCGCGACCTGCACGTCTCCCTGCCGCCGGCGATCTACGTCGGCTCCACCACGCTGGACACCTACCTGCCCGGGTTGCGTGCGCATAACCCGATCGCGCTGCCGCAGGGCGAGCCGCTGGCCAGCATCTGGATCGGCAACCGCACCCGCATCGCCGCCCATCAGGACCTGCCCGACAACCTGGCCTGCGTGGTCGCCGGGCGACGCCGTTTCACTCTGTTCCCGCCCGATCAGCTGGCCAATCTCTACATCGGTCCGCTGGATCTCACCCCGGCCGGGCAGCCGGTCAGCCTGGTGGATATCGCCGCACCGGACCTGCAGCGTTTTCCACGCTATGCGCAGGCGCTGGACCACGCCCTGGTCGCCGAGTTGGCGCCGGGCGATGCGCTGTTCATTCCCAGCATGTGGTGGCATCACGTCGAGGCACTGGAGAGCTTCAACGTCTTGGTCAATTTCTGGTGGCGGCAGAGCCCGGCCTATATGGATTCGCCGATGAACGCGCTGATGCTGGCGCTGCTGACCATTCGCGACCTGCCGGCCGAACAACGCGCCACCTGGCAGGAAGTGTTCCGTCACTATGTCTTCGAGTCCGACGACGGGACCGCCGCGCATCTGCCCGATGCCGCGCGCGGTGTGCTGGCGCCGATGGACGAGTCCAGCGCGCGCAGCCTGCGTGCGCGGCTGCTGCAACGCTTGAATCGCTGAGGATTTGACCATGCCCGACACCACGCCTTCGGACCCGCAGCAGCGCCCGGTACGCCGCGTCGTCATCGCCGGTGGCGGCACGGCCGGCTGGATGGCGGCTGCAGCGCTGTCGAAACTGCTGGGCCGGCACCTGCAGATCACCCTGGTGGAGTCCGACGAGATCGGCACGGTGGGGGTGGGCGAAGCCACCATCCCCAGCCTGGTCACCTTCCACCGCTTGCTGGAAATCGACGAAGCCGCCTTCATGGCCGCCACCCAGGCCACCATCAAGCTCGGCATCGCCTTCGAACACTGGCGCGATGTGGACCAGCATTACATCCATTCTTTCGGGCATGCCGGGACCGACCACTGGAGCGCCGGGTTCCAGCATTTCTGGTTGAAGGGGCGCCAGCGCGGGGTGGCGCGCGACTTCGGCGACTACTGCCTGGAACTGCGTGCGGCGCAGGAAGGCCGCTTCGCGCATCTGCCCAATGGCGGCATGAATTACGCCTACCACCTGGACGCCGGGCTGTACGCGCGCTTCTTACGCCGCTTCAGCGAAGGCTTCGGCGTCTCCCGCGTCGAAGGCCGCATCGGCCAGGTGGAGACCGATGCGCAAAGCGGCTTTCTTGCCGCACTGACCCTGCAGGACGGCACGCGGCTGGAAGGCGACCTGTTCCTGGATTGCACCGGCTTTGCGGGCCTGCTGATCGGCAAGACGCTGGGCGTGGGCAGCGACGATTGGTCGCGCTGGTTGTTCGCCGACAGCGCGTTGGCGGTGCAGACCGAATCGGTGGGCCCGCCGGTGACCTACACCCGTTCGCGCGCCGATCAGGCCGGCTGGATGTGGCGCATTCCGCTGCAGCACCGGGTGGGGAACGGCATCGTGTATTCCAGCCGCTACATGGACCAGGATGGCGCCCGCGCGGTACTGGAACGCAACCTCACCGGGCGCGCGCTGACCGAACCGCGGCCGCTGCGCTTCACGCCCAACCAGCGCCACCGCGTGTGGGAAAAGAACTGCGTGGCGCTGGGCCTGGCAAGCGGGTTCCTGGAGCCGCTGGAATCGACCAATATCCATCTGATCCAGCGCGGCATCATCCGCCTGCTGCAGACCTTTCCGCAGGTGATCAACGCTGTCGACATCGCCGAGTACAACCGTCAGGCGGCCCAGGAGATCACCCACATCCGGGATTTCGTGATCCTGCATTACCACGCCACCGATCGCCGCGATACGCCGTTCTGGCGCGACTGCGCGGCCATAGACATCCCCGATTCGCTGCGTCACCGGGTGGAGTTGTTCCGCCAGAGCGGGCGGGTCTTCCATCAGGCCAACGAGCTGTTCGCCGAGAACTCCTGGGTGCAGGTGATGCTGGGCCAGGGGGTGGTGCCGCAACAGCACCACCCGGTGGCCGACCTGATGGGCGATGCGGAGCTGAGCCGCTTTCTGGAAACCATCCGCACCCGGGTGGAGGCGGCGCTGGTGCGGTTGCCTGCGCACGCGGACTTCCTGCAGCGCTACTGCCCTGCCCCGCCGCTGCCCGAAGCGGCCGCGCGCGTGCCGGCCCCGCCGGTCATGGCGACCCCGGCGGGATAAATTTCGGCGATCTGCGGCGCAACCCTTGGCTTAGACCGCCCCAGCAATGCTAGATTGCGGCATTGCCGTCCATTGCGGGAACAATGGCCGGCGCTCGCCGCAGCAACGTTATCTTTCGCACTCGGGGTAAGGGGGACGCATGTTGGATCTGACACAGGGCCGTATGGCACGCCGGATCGCGCCGGTCATTTTGCTGGTGGGCCTGGTCGCCTGCTCCAAGCAGGAAGACAAGGCCGCCGCCACCACGCCGGCGACCGGCGCCACACCGGCGGCAACGGCACCCACGCCGGCCACGGCCGTCTCGCCGCAGGTGCAGTCGATGGCTGCCGAACAGTTGCGCGAATCGGCCACCAAAGCGCTGCAGGACAACCGCATGTACGCCCCGGCCGGCGACAACGCGGTGGAGTACTACCTGGCCTTGCGCGAGAAGCAGCCGCAGGACGCCACCGTCAATAGCGCGCTGACCGATCTGCTTCCCTATACGCTGATCGCCGCCGAACAAGGCATCAGCCGCGAAGAGTTTCCCGAAGCGCAGCGTTTGATCGCGTTGATCGAGAAGGTCGACCCGCAGGCACCGGCACTGCCACGCCTGAAGAGCGGCCTGGAAACCGGCATGAAGACCGCTGCCAACCGCTCCGAGCAGGATGCCGAGCAAGCCAAGAAGCAGGTCGAGGACAAGGCCAAGCAGGCGGCCGAGCAGAAGCGCCTGGCCGAGCAACAGAGCCGCGAGGCCGCCGCTGCCCAGCAGATTGCCGCCCAGCAGGAAGCGGCCCGCCAGCAGACTGCCGAGGCCGAGCGCCAGGCGGCTGCGCGGCGTCAGGCCGAAGCGCCGGCACCCACACCGGCGGCCCCGCGTCCGGCGCCGGCCGCCGCCGCTGCAGCCGCACCGGCCGCGCAGTCGCTGCGTCCGATCAGCACCCCGGCACCGCGCTACCCGGCCGAAGCGCTGCGCTCGGGTACCTCGGGCGAAGTGCTGGTGGAACTCACGGTCGGTACCGACGGCTCGATCACCGCCTCGCGCGTGCTGCGCGCCAACCCGCCGCGCGTGTTCGACCGCGAAGCCCTCAACGCGGTCAAGCGCTGGCGCTTCGAACCGGTGGCCGCACCGGTGACCACGCGGCGTACGCTGTCCTTCAATCCGGGCGATTGATGCCTGCGTCGTCGATGACATGGAAACGCAAAAGCCCGCAGCGATGCGGGCTTTTGCGTTGTGGCGATGGTGCGTTGTGGCGATGGTGCGTTGTGGCGATGGTGCGTTGTGGCGATGGTGCAGCGTCGGTATTGCGCGTTGGAGGGTGCCGCAGGAACTTGCAGCAAACAGCCGCCACGCAACAACCTCAGCCCGAAATCGCCAGACGCTCCTGGTGATACCGGCGCACTGCCGCATACCACAGCAATGCCGCCACACCGAAACCGGCCAGCAGATACACCGCCCACGTCTGTAGGTTGATGGTCTCGTGGCGGATCACCTTCAACAGCATCTGGTTCTGCGCCAGAAACGGCACCGCAAAATGCCACAGCTGCGTCTTCAGCGGATAGGCCATCAAGGCGTAGCCTGGCAGCATCGGCAGCAGCAGCAACCAGGTCATGTGCGCCTGCGCTTCCTTCATGCTCTTGGCCGCGGCGGCCAGATAGGTCAGCAGCGAAGTGCCGACAAACAGCATCGGTACCAGGATGAAGAGCATCTGCAGCATCGGCACGAAGCCGACATTGAGCTGGCGGCCCAGATTGGATGTGGAGAGCTGCGCGCTCAGCTTGAATGCCAGCAAGGTGAGCAACAGCGACACCATGCCGATGACGCAGGCCGCAGCGATCTTGCCGCTGACGATGGCGCTGCGCGGCGCAGGCGTGGCCAGCAACGGCTCCAGCGACTGGCGTTCGCGCTCGCCGGCGGTGGCGTCCAGAATCAACGACGCGCCGCCCAGAAACGAGGTGATCACCAGCAACACCGGCAACAGCATCGCCATCATCTGGCCGCGCTTGGCTTCGGCAGTGGCCAGATCTTGCGCGGCGACTTCCAGGGGCCTGGATACCTGCGCGTCGATACCGCGCGCCAGCAGCCGCAAGGCGCCGACCTGCTGGCTGTAGGCGGTGAGCGCGGCCTGCAAGCGCATGCTCGGCACATCGGCCTCGCGTCGGGTGCTGTCCTTGATGATCTCCACCAGCGCCGGCCGGCCTTCGCGCCAATCCTCGGCGTAGCTGTCGCTGATGCGCAGTGCCACATCCACATCCTGGTTGCGGATCGCCGCGGTCAGATCGGCTGGCGCATCCACGGCATTGAGCCCCTGCGCGGCCAGAAATCGCACCAGATTCGGTGCATTGCTGCGACCGAGCGTGGGGATGTCCAGCGGCTTGTCGATCTGCGTGCGTACCCGGCTTTCGCTCAGGGCGCCCATGCCCAGGATCAGAATCGGGTACAGCAGCGGCGACAACAGCAACGCCAATGCCAGAGTGCGCCGGTCGCGCGAGATGTCGCGCAATTCCTTGCGCAGCACGGTCCACAGCGTGGACAACAACGATGTGGTGCTCATGCGTGCAGCCCCTCGTCCGAGCCGATCGCCTTGACGAAGGCGTCTTCCAGATTGTGTTCACCGGTGGCAGCGCGCAATTCCTCGGCGCTGCCGGAGGCCACCACTTTGCCCTTGGCGATGATGACGATGCGGTCGCACAGCGCGGCGACCTCCTGCATGATGTGGCTGGAAAAAATCACGCAGCGCCCCTCCGCACGCAGCTGCTGCAAGAAGCCGCGCATGGCGCGGGTGGTCATCACATCCAGGCCGTTGGTGGGCTCGTCCAGGATCACGTTGCGCGGGTCGTGCACCAATGCGCGCGCAATCGCGGTCTTGGTGCGCTGGCCCTGGCTGAAGCCTTCGGTCTGGCGGTCGAGAATGTCGTCCATGTCCAACGCGCTGGCCAGCAGCTGCGTGCGCTGGGCGATCTGGCTGCGCGACATGCCATGCAACTGGCCGAAGTAGGCAATGTTCTCGCGTGCGGTCAAACGCTTGTAGACGCCGCGTGCGTCCGGCAACACCCCGAGTGCGCGGCGCACCGTCACCGGATCGCGGGCGGCATCCACGCCATCGACCGTGACGCTGCCCTGGTCGGGCCCCATCAACGTGTAGAGCATGCGCAAGGTGGTGGTCTTGCCGGCGCCGTTGGGGCCGAGCAGCCCGGTGATCTGGCCATCGGCGGCGCTGAAGCTGACCCCGTCGACGGCTTTCACCAGCCCGGTCTTGGTCTTGAACGACTTATGCAGAGTATCGACGACGATCATGCGAGCGCCTCCGTGGCGTGGTCGATGCGGCTCATGGTTCCCATCCGTTGAACGAGGTGAAGGCAGGCACGGTGTTGAGGCTGGCAACGCAGGTGGTATCCAGCGCCTTGGCATCGGCGGTCTGCATGAACTGGCTCAGCACCTTGGGCATGCAGCCCAGCCGGAACACGCCATGCCCCTGCCCGGGCGCAATCACATGCCGGCCGTTGGACAGTCCCTGCAGCACGCGCTCGGCATAGCGTGGCGGCGTGACCGGGTCGAGCGCGCCGGAGAGCAGCAACACCGGCAACGTGGAGCGGAACGGGGCGCTCGCGGCAGCCGGCGCCGGCTTGGAGGGCCACACCTTGCATGGTGCGAAGAACATCTCGGCGACCTCGTTGCCCAGCAACGTGGTGTCCTGGTGTGCGGGTGGGTGATAACGCCCGGCATCTTCGCTGCACAACACCGACCATTGCATCAGGCGATTCATCTGATCGGACATGCCCGACGCGCTTATCTGCGCCAAGGCCATCAACGAGGCGTAACGGCCTGCGGCGGCTTCGTCCAGCACCAACGGCAGCAGCGACGCGGTTTCCGGCGCATACGAGAAACCGAACGCCAGGCCGGCCACGGTGTCGGCAGTGACCTGTTCGTGGCGTAAGGCACCGGTGCGCGGGTCGCGATACTCCACCGCCACCGGTGCCTGCCGCAGCCGCTCGACCACCTGGCGCAACTGCGTGGCGGTATCGACCGGAAAGCGCTTGGCGCATGCAGGCTGCGCGCGGCATTGCGCAGACTGCAGCGCAATCGCATCTTCGAAGGTACGCGCGAACTCGCCGCCGATCACCAGATCGTTCGGCGCCACGCCATCAATCACCACGGTGCGCGTGTGCTGCGGATAACGCGCGGCATAGTGCTGCGCCACACGCGTGCCGTACGAGGCACCGATCAGATTCAGCGTCTGCACGCCCAGCGCTGCGCGGACCGCATCCAGATCGCCAATGGCTTCGCTGGTGGTGTAGTAACGCGGGTCGGCGTCGTTGCGCAAACCCTCGGCGCATCTGGCCGCATACGCGGTCAATTGCTCGGCGGTGGCTTCGCTGCTGTTGTCCAGCGCCAGCGGCTTGCCGGCCGCGTCGCGACACTCCAGCGGATGCGAGCCACCGGTGCCGCGCTGATCGACCAGAAAGATGTCGCGCTGCTTGCGCACTTCGTGCAGTCCCATGTCCACGATCGCAGCGACTTCGGTGGCCGATTGCCCCGGCCCACCGGCAATGAAGAACACCGGGTCCGGCGTGCTGCCCCCGCCGGCCTCGCTTTCCAGCCAGGCGATCTTCAACGCGATGCTGCGCCCGTTCGGTGCGGCCGGATTTTCCGGCACGCGCAGGCTCGCGCATTGCGCTTCGATATTGCCGGCAGCACCGCCGGCGCTCAGCGTGCACGGGGTGAACCGCAACGTGCCGTAACGATTGCCTGCAGCATTGCCGGGTGGGTTGTTTGCCGCAGGCTGCGGCGCAGTGGTACCGGGCGCTGTCGCGGTGGGCTTTGCTGCAACGTCGTTCGCTGCGGCCGGCGCTGCAGCGCGCTGGCATCCGGCAGCCAGCATCGCGATCAGCACTGCCGCCACCATCGTGGATTGCTTGACCATCGTCATCCTATCTCCTGGCATTGCCTGTCCCCTGACGTTGCATGCGGCCACACGTGACCGTTACTGCCCTTCTTCGTAAAGAAAAACGTGCTCGATCGATTCCCCAAACAAGCGTGCGATACGGAACGCCAGCGGCAGGCTGGGATCGTATTTGCCGGTTTCCAGCGCATTGATCGTCTGCCGCGACACACCCAGCCGTTCGCCAAGCTCTCCTTGCGACCACCCATTGGCCTCGCGCAATTCGCGCACGCGGCTATTCATTCAAAACGACGCGCGTGGATGCTTTTGGTGATGCCGTAGATGGCGCACAGCAGGGAAAACACCCACAGCATCGCCGCGCTCGCCGGAACATCGATCAACTCGGCGGCCTGCAGAAATCCGGCCGTCATGTACGCACCGCTGACCAGCCCGGCGGCAATGGCGATCGCTTCCAGCTCGATCCGCCGTTGCATTTCATCAGAATCGCGCACGTAACGCGCCACCGCACGAATGACCAGTACGACCAGCACCGCCGGCAGCAGGGCGATCAACACCCGCGCCCAGTTGGACCCGACATGCCCAAGCAGATAGCGCCAGAACAGCATCACCAGTACGTACAACACCATCGGGATGCCGAATTCGCGGTAATACCGTTGCGCCAGCATCGGGCGGGCGCTGTCGCGCATGCTGCCGCGCATCAGCCACATCGGCACCGACAGCAGCATGCATGATCCACCGATGCCGGCGCTGAGCCCGGCAAGGTAGTTGTTTAACGGCAGCACCTGCCACAGACCGAGCAGCCCAATGCCGAGGAAGGCCAGTCCCACGCAGAACACCAGCAGCGCCTTGCGTTTGCAGCTTGTCATCGCACGGCCTCGGCCAAGCCATGACGCGCACTGCGCGCATGCCCGGCGACCGTGCGCACAGCGCATCGCGTTGCGCGGTCATGTCTGCATTCCATTCGCCTATGCTGCCGCCGCATCTCATTCGCCTGTCAAGTACGCTTGACAGGCAAGATGCGCCCACTGGCGCTTACTGTCAAGCACCCTTTACACATTCGAACGCGGTTTTCCGCATCAGTCTTCATTGCCTGGCCCAAGCGGCGAACACCCGTCGCGGGACGTCGGCTGGTAGGTACAGACGACACACAGCCGCCGCAGCGTACGCGCGGCACATCCCGCTGCCGAGCCGCGGCCGCGTTCGCATGGCGGCTGCCCAGCTGTGTTGCTGGCCTCGCTGCATCACGCCGCAGGTCGGCAGTGGTCTGCCGCGCATGCGTTACGCTGCCGGCTCGAACTTCAGCAGGAGCGACGATGCGGTCAGATTTCTTGTTGGTAGCGGCACTGTGCTGCGCAGCGACCTCCGCCATGGCGCAGCACGCAGCGCCGCGCACGATCCAGCTGGATCTGGCCACGGCTGGCGCGCCGGTCGATCGTTTCTACGACCTGTCGGTCGGCTCGGATTTTCCCGGCACCTTGATCCGCAACGACACGCAGGCGCATCTGGTGCCTGCAATGCAGGAGTTGGGGTTTCGCTACATCCGCTTCCACGATGTCTTCCATGATGTGCTCGGCACCGTCAAAGAGGTCGACGGCAAACTGGTATACGACTGGACCAAACTGGACCAGTTGTACGACGCGCTGCTGGCCAAGCGGATTCGCCCGTTCGTCGAATTGGGTTTCACACCAAGCGCGATGAAAACCTCAGAGCAGACGCTGTTCTACTGGAAGGGCAACACCTCGCATCCGGATCCTGCCAAGTGGACGCAGTTGATCGATGCGTATCTGCGCCACATCCGCGCGCGCTACGGCGCCGAGGAAGTGCGCCAGTGGTATTTCGAAGTGTGGAACGAGCCCAATCTGAAGGATTTCTGGGAGAACGCCGACCAGCAGGCGTACTTCGATCTGTATGCGAACACGGCGCGCACCATCAAGGCGATCGACCCGCAACTGCGCGTTGGCGGCCCATCGACGGCAGGCGCCGCCTGGGTACCCGAGTTACTGGCCTTCGTCGCCAAGAATAAGCTGCCGATCGATTTCGTCACGACGCATACCTATGGCGTGGATGGCGGGTTTCTCGATGAGAAGGGCAAGCAGGACACCAAGCTGTCCGCATCGCCGGATGCCATCGTCGGCGATGTGCGACGCGTGCGCGCGCAGATCCAGGCCTCGCCATTTCCCAACCTGCCGCTGTACTTCACCGAGTGGAGCAGCAGCTATACGCCGCGCGATTTCGTCCACGACAGTTACATCAGCGCGCCGTACATCCTGACCAAGCTCAAGCAGGTGCAGGGCCTGGTGCAGGGCATGAGTTACTGGACCTATACCGATCTGTTCGAAGAACCCGGCCCACCGCCCACGCCCTTCCACGGCGGGTTTGGGCTGATGAATCGCGAAGGCATTCGCAAACCGGCCTGGTTCGCTTACAAGTACTTGCATGCGCTCAAGGGCCGCGATGTGCCGCTGAGCGACGCACATTCCCTCGCCGCAGTGGACGGCACGCGCGTGGCCGCACTGGTGTGGGATTGGCAGCAGCCCGTGCAGGCGGTGAGCAATACGCCGTTCTACACCAAACAGGTGCCCGCCACCGACAGCGCGCCGCTGCGCATGCGCATGACCCATGTGCCTGCCGGCACGTACCAGCTGCAGGTGCGCAAGACCGGCTATCGGCGTAACGACCCGTTGTCGCTGTACATCGACATGGGCATGCCCAAGGACCTGGCGCCGCGCCAGTTGACGCAGCTGCGACAGGCCACGCGCGATGCCCCCGAACAGGATCGGCGTGTGCGTGTGGGCGCCGATGGCGTGGTCGAGATCAACGTGCCGATGCGCAGCAACGATGTGGTGCTGCTGACGCTGGAGCCGGCGGCGCGCTGACCGCAGAAGTCGGGGTGCCACGCGTTAGAACGACGGGGCGCGACCCGCCCATGCAGACCGTGCCACGCGCATGGACCACAGCCGGCCCAGGGTGAGCGCAATTGTCTGTCGGCCGCGCTTACTTCAGATAGGTCTTGAGGATGGCGGTGATGTCATCCACCGCCAGCTCACGCTCGCCCGGTGCCTCGGGTGCGGCGACGTGATGCTTCAGATGCTCGCTGAGCAACTCGACCATCAAGCCTTGCGCCGCGCCGCGAAACGCGGCCACCTGGGTCAGCAACGCGGTGCAGTCCACGTCCTGCGCCAGGGCTTTTTCCAGCCCTTCCACCTGCCCGCGGATCCTGCGCACGCGCGCGAGCAGTCTGGATTTGTCCTGATTGAGATGTGCCATCGCCGTATACCCCCCAGGGGTATTTAGGATACCCTGTGGGGGTACCTTAGCCAGAGCCACCGCCGATGTCGATCACGCACGCCGCGCCGCATTGCACCCAGTCGCACACCTTTGCCAGCGCCAACCCGCTCGCCGAGCGCAGCACCCGCAAGGCGGTGATCCTGACCGTGCTCATGATGATGGTGGAGATCGTGGGCGGTTGGACGCTCAACTCCATGGCCCTGCTCGCCGACGGCTGGCATATGAGTTCGCATGCGCTGGCGCTGGGACTGGCGCTGTTCGCCTATCGCTTCGCGCGGCAGCATGCCCGCGATGTGCGCTTCACCTTCGGCACCTGGAAGGTCGAGGTGCTGGGCGGTTACACCAGCGCGATCCTGTTGCTGGGCGTGGCCGGGCTGATGGCATTCCAGTCTGTGGAACGCTTGTTCACGCCCAAGCCCATCCAGTATCAGGAAGCCACCTTCATCGCAGTGATCGGCCTGTTGGTGAACCTGATTTGCGCGTGGTGGCTGCGCGATTCGCATGGACATGGCCACGCGCACGGGCATCACCATGGTCACACGCACGCGCATGCCGGTCACGGCCATGCGCACACACACGACAGTCATGGTCATGGTCATGGTCATCACCACGATGCGCACAGCGATCTCAATCTGCGCGCGGCATATCTGCACGTGGTGGCCGATGCCGCGACCTCGGTGCTCGCCATCGTGGCGCTGGTGGCCGGCATGCACTGGGGCGTGACCTGGCTGGACCCGCTCATGGGCATCGTCGGCGCGGTGCTGGTCACCGCCTGGGCCTGGGGACTGCTGCGCAGCACCGGCAGCGTGTTGCTGGATGCGGAAATGGACGCACCGGTGGTGGCGGAAGTGAAGCAGGTCATCGCCGCGCTTGGGCATGCGATCGACATCGCCGACCTGCATGTCTGGCGCGTCGGCAGCGAGCGTTATGCCTGCGTCGTCAGCCTGGTCACTGCAGCCGACATCGATGCGGAGCTGGTGCGCCGCGCACTGCAGATCCATGAAGAACTGGTGCATGTCACGGTGGAGCTGCAGCGCCCGCCGGCGCTCCCTGCTGCGGCCTAGCAACTCGGCAGCGCAGTGCCATCGCGCGCTGGTTGGCGGGCGATTTTCAGTTGATCGCTGACACAGCAGACATCATGAAGTCACCGCCGGCCTGATCTTGCGCAAGCTCAGCAGCAGTCGCCGCGCGCCAAGCACCACACCGGTGAGCGAGAACGCCAGCCCGAGCAGCAGCGGCACGATCTGCACGACGCGCCTGATCACAGGATGCGACTGCAGCAACGGGAAGTCAGTGGTGTGGATGGCCAGATACAGCCAAGCGTAAGTGCGGCGGCTGGCATCCAGCGCCAACAACACCGTACCGCTGGCAGGGTCGAAATACAGCGCGGTGCGCGCGGGCGCTGCTGTTGTCAGCCGCACGGCATCGGCTGCGATTGCGTCGGCCTGGCGATACAGCGCTTCGCCACTGTCAGGCACGCCCGGCAGCGGATCGAGTGTCCACACGCGCGCGGCCGCTTGCCGGATCACCTCAGGCGATAGCCGAGTGCCGGTGATGCGGCCGACCAAACCTTCGCTGACCACCGTGCCTTCGGGGCTGCGTGCAACGGCGACGGGACCGCTGCCGACCGCAGTGAAGTCGATCTGCGTCGCGCCCGACAGGCAGCGCAGTGCGCCGACATCGATGCCTGCAAACACGACCGGCAACGGCGCTCCGGAATAACGCGCCACCTGCCCCGGGTCCGGAATGCCTCTAGAGAACAATCTGCCGTGATCCATCGACAGCCAGCCGCTGAAGATCCAGCCCAGTACGAACACGGCGGCGACCAGGCCCAGCCCGTGATGCCAGCGCAGCCAACCGCGGAAACCGGACCACGCCGGCTTGGGGCTACGCGCGCGTTGCCAGGTGCGGTACACACCTAGCACGGTGCCGGCGCTCGCGCTGCACAACGCCGCCAGCGCCAGCCACCACACGGTGCGGTCCCAGGTAGTGAAACTGCGCCGGAGCTGGGTGAAATACAGCCAATGCGGAATCGAACCGACCCAATTCCAGGCGCGTTCGTTGGCGCGGGTCCGTTGCACCACTTCGCCGGTGCGCGCCGACACGTACAACACCGTGCCAAGGGTGTCGTCCAGCGCAGCGCGATAGAACGGCCGCCACGGATCGAACTTCTGATGCACCACCCATTGGTCGTCATCCACCGGGCCATCCAGCCGCCGCACGCCAGCATGGCCGAAACCGGCGGCGATCCTGCTGGCCGCTCCGGCGCTTAGCCGCTCATGTACGCGACCATCGATGCCATCCACCGTGGCCGTGGTGGTCGCGCTGCCAACCACGTACCCGGGGCGACCGTCGATCGCCACCAAGCGCAGCGTGGTGGCGTCGTGGACGTGGCGCAGCGCCTGCGCAGGTGCAACCGCCAGCTTGCGCAGATCGATGCGTTCGGCCTCGCTCCAGCGCTGTTGCGGGCTTAACGCCGGGAACGGCACGAACGCCAGCACCAGCCCGCTGGCGAACCACACCGCGAACATCAGGCAGAACGCCACGCCCGTCCAGCGATGCAACCAGGCGACCCAGAATATCTTCGGCCTGGGCCGTGCCAGCCGGTCAGAAACGTGCATGCAGGCTCAGCTCCACCGTCCGTGGCAAGCCCAGGATGACCTGCCCGGGATAGAACACGTCCGCCCATTGCACGTAGTGCGTGTTGAACAGATTGTCCGCGTGCAGCGATAGCGACACCTCGGAATTCACATCGTAGGTGGCGTACGCACCGGTCAAGGTGTACGACTCCAGGCGCAGCGTGTTGGCGAGGTTGCCGTAGCGCGTTCCGACATGGCGCACCGAGGCGCCCAGCTCCAGCGGCAGGCCGGCGACGTTTCTCACGCTGGTCCAGGCATTGAACAGCGACTTGGGTACATTGGTGGGGCGGTTGCCGGAGGCGTCCAGGCCGCTATTGCTGTCGATGAATTGCGCGTACTCGGCATCGACGTAGGCGTAGTTGGCATTTGCGCTCCACTGCGAGGTCAGCTGCGCATCGACGCTGAGTTCGAACCCGCGCGAGGTTTGCCGCCCGATGTTGCTGAGCGCGTCCTGGGCCGTCAGCGCCAGGATGTTGTTGCGTTTGATGTCATAGACCGCCAGCGTGCCGCTCAGGCGTTGATCGGCCGTGGCGGCCTTGACGCCGACTTCCGCCTGCCGCGATTTGCTCAACGCAAAATCCTGCCCCGCATTGACGATGAAGATATTGGAACCGACCGGGTCGGTGGCGGTGGTGTAAGAGGCGTACGGGGTGATGTTCGGGGTGAGCGCGTAGACCAGACCGAGACGGCCATTGGCCGGGCGATAGGTGCGTGAGAAACTCGATGCCGCCTGAAACCCACCATCCGGACCGAAGTTCTTGCGATCCAGATCGAGATATTCGTAGCGCCCGCCGAGTACCAGTTTTGCCTTGTCGGTGACATCCAGCGCATCTTCGAAAAACAGCGCGGCATTGGTCCAGGTGGTGGGGCTGCGTCGGCGCACGCGTTCGCCGAATTCACCGCTTGGTCCGCGTGCGTCCACCGCCACGCTGTCGCCATCGGGGAAGCCGCGGTTCCTGACGAAGTCCAGGCGACTGTAATCCAGCCCCACCACAAGCCGGTTCTTCAGCCCTGCGATGCGCTGGTCGAAGGTCGCGCTGGTCTGATTCCCCCACAGCGTCTGCTCGTGATACACGAAGAAGCGATCACGCTCGATGCGCCCGCTCTGCGGGTTGTAGGTGTAGTTCTCCGCATTGATCCAGCGCCGATCGGCATGGAAGTAATAGGCCATGTTCTGCACGGTGATGGCATCGGTGACCTTCCACTTGAGATAGGCCTGCGGCCACAGCTGACGCGAGTCGATGCTGGCATCGGCCACGTTGTAGTTGGTGCGGCGCGTGGCGGCATCCACCACTTCGCCATTGGGCGCGCGCAGGATGCCGTTGATGGGCGTGCGTGCCGCAGCGGCCGGCAACAGCGGGGTACCGAAGTAGGTCGAGGGCTGGTCTTTTGCGTAATCCAGCGAAAATTGCGCGCTGATGTCTTCGCGCGGGTGCCACAGCAGCGACACGGTGGCGTTGAGCGCGCTGGAATCGGCGCCGTGCACATAGCCATCGGACGACACCTGGCTGATGTCGGCGCGATACGCCCAATCATCATTGATGCCGCCGCCGGCACCGACGCCGAATACCCGGCCGCCGTAGCTGGACGCGCCCAGCAGCAGTTCGTATTGCGCAGGGCCGAAGGTCGGCGCCTTGTTGGTCACATTGACCGCGCCGCCCACCGCGCCCTGGCCATAGATCACCGACGCCGGGCCTTTCAACACTTCGACCGATTGCAGGTTGAAGGTATTCTGCGGCCGGTTGGTCATGTTGGACGGTCCCAGATACAGGCCGTTGTGCAGGATGGTGATCTGCCCGTCGGTGAAGCCGCGCATCGAGAAGGTCGCCGGATTTCCCGGCGAGCCGCCAGTGTTGATGCCTGGCAAACTCTCGGCTGCCTTCTCCACGCTGCGCAGCCCGCGTGCTTCGATGGCGGCGGCGTTGATCGCATCCAGCGTACCGGGCGTCTCGCGCGCGGACAGATTGAGCCGGCTGCCGGTCGGGGTGAATTGCTCCAGCGAACGCAGGCGGCCGCTCACGACGACCTGGTCCAGCGTGGTCGCCTCGGTGGCTTGCACCGTGGCTGTCTGCTGCGCGCGTGCGGCGCCGATGCAGCCCAATGCGGCGGCAATCGACAAGGACAGCAGCGTGGCTTGCGTGCACGTCATGTGCGTTCTCCAGAAAGGCAGGCGGAAGGCCGGAGCGCGCGTACCTCAGCGCTGCCGTGCAACGGCGAAACGGTGCGAGAGGTAGGCGCGAATGGCGGCCTCGTCGTCGATCACGCGGTAATGCCCAGCGGGTTTGCTGCCCGCCACCTCGACATCGGTGCCGGCCAGCACCAGTACCGGCAGCGACTGCTGCTGCTCGCCCAGCAGATCGACCAGCACCTGCCTGGGCCGCGGAAACGCCAGCCGCCGGATCTCCAGCCCCTGCGCAATGGCCGGGGCAATGCTGAGCAAGCCTTCGATGGCGATGCAGTCGCCGCAGTAGAAAGGGCCAGCGCCGTCGACCGCGAATGCGGTGTCGGCCAGGAATAAGGTGTCGCGCACTGGCGGGTTGCTCACCGATCGCTCTCCGGGGGAAGGTGCGGCCTGGCCAATGGCTCAGCCCGCACGACAAGGACCAGGCGCCATGTTGCGCAGCAGCAGGCGATGGGTGAAAGTGGCGTAAACGCCATCTAGCGGTCATTTCATGCCAACCTCCACACCCCGCGCGCGCCGCCATGGCTTGCCACCCCTGGTGGTGGTGGTGGCGTACGACCAGCTGGGCTTGTTCGAATTCGGCATCACCACCGAAATCTTCGGATTGCCGCGCCCGGAAGTGGGCCCGGGCTGGTATCGGTTTGCGATTGCAGCGGCCGAACCCGGCCCGCTGCGCGCACTTGGCGGGCTTCGCCTGGAAGTGGATGGCGGGCTGGATCTTCTCGATGCTGCGCACACCATCATCGTTCCCAGCTGGAGAGATACCAGCGCATCGGCACCGGCTGCGCTGATCAAGGCGTTGCAACGTGCGCACAAGCGAAGGACGCGCATCGTCTCGATCTGCGCCGGGGCGTTCGTGCTGGCCCAGGCGGGTCTACTGCAGGGGCGCAGGGCCACCACGCATTGGCGCAATGCCGAGGTGCTGGCCAGCCATTACCCGCAAATCACCGTGGAGCCGGGCGTGCTCTACGTCGATGAGGGCGACATCCTGACCTCGGCCGGCAGCGCTGCCGGCATCGATCTCTGCCTGCATATCGTGCGCGCGGATTTTGGCCCGGCAGTGGCCAACCAGGTCGCCAAACGGCTGGTGATGCCGGTACACCGCGATGGTGGGCAAGCCCAGTTCATCGACCGCCCGGTGCCGCCGATCCACGAAAGCACCCGGCTCGGCCCCCTGCTCGAGCGCATCACCCAGGACCTCACCGCCAACCACTGCGTGGACGCACTGGCCAGCGCGGCAGGTATGAGCCGGCGCACGTTCTTACGCAGGTTTCAGGCCACCACCGGCATGTCGCCGGGCAAATGGATCGTCAACGAACGGCTCAACCGTGCGCGCGAGATGCTGGAAACCTCCGGCGCCGACATCGAACAGATCGCAACGCGCTGCGGCTTCGGCTCGACCGAAACGCTACGGCACCACTTCCGCCGCGCGCTGGCGTTGTCGCCAACGCAATACCGGCGCGTGTTCGGCGGGCATCGCGACGCTGGCGAGGGGATTTGAGCGCGTGGATGCATATCGCGCGCCATAGCCCGGCGGCGGCGCACAGACGCCGCCCGCATGATGACGCCTGTGCGGCTCTTCAGACCTTCGGCGGCGTGGAGCTGACGTATTTCTCGCGGCGGATCTGCGCACTCGGCAGGCCGGCGGCTTTGAGCGCTTCCAGGCAGGTGTCCACCATGTCCGGGTTGCCGCACAGGTAGGCGATGTCATGCGCGGCATCGGGCGCGAACTCGGCCAGGTGCTGCTGCACGTAGCCGTGCCGCACATCCGCGTGCGGCTGGGCGGGCACTTCGCGCGAGAAGCACGGTACGTAGCGGAACTGCGGATGCGCATCGGCAAACGCGCGGAAGTCGTCGCCGTACAGCAACTCGGCCGGGGTGCGTGCGCCTTGCAGCAACACCACCTGCACACCGCGGGCGGCGATTGCCTCGGCGAGCAGCGGCAGCATCGAGCGGTAGGGGGTGACGCCGGTGCCGGTGGCGATCAGCACGTAACGCCGGTTGTGATCGCCCGCCTGCAGGCAAAAGCGCCCGTAGGGCCCGCTTGCCTGCAGCTGGTCGCCAATCTCCAGGCCCTCGAACAAGGCCGTGGCCGAGCCGCCGGGCACGAAGCTCACCGCGATCTCCACTGCCTCGCCCGGCCCCAGCGCATGATCGTGGATGGTCGCCAGCGAATAGCTGCGTTTGGTCGGCGTGCCATCGGCGTAGTCGAAATGGATCTGGATGAACTGGCCGGGCTGGAAATCCAGCGGCTGCCCGTCGTCACGGACGAACTGGCAGTGGGCCACGGTGGGCGCAATCATGCGCCGGTCGACAAGCTTGAGGGGGAATTGAACGGGCACGAACGTATTTGGGACAGTCTGTGATCGGGGCAAACCCCAACGGGCTTCTATAATAACGGGCTGCAACTCGCTGCGCCGTCGCCCTGGCGCAAAGGACCCGGTTTGAATTCCCCATCTCCCACTGCGCCCGCCCTGCGCGTGTGCGATCTGCGCAAGACCTACGACAACGGCACCCAGGCGCTCAAGGGCGTCTCGCTGGACGTGGCGCCAGGCGATTTCTTCGCCCTGCTCGGCCCCAACGGGGCGGGCAAGTCCACCCTGATCGGCATCATCAGCTCGCTGGTGAACCTGTCCGGCGGGCAGGTGGACGTGTTCGGCACCGACCTGGTCGCCCACCGCAGCGATGCGATGCGCCTGATCGGCCTGGTGCCGCAAGAAATCAACTTCAACCTGTTCGAAAAACCGTTCGACATCCTGGTCAATTACGCCGGTTTCTACGGCATGCCGCGCAGCCAGGCGCAAGCACTGGCCGAAGTGGAACTACGTCGCGCCCACCTGTGGGAGAAGGCCCAGGTGATGAGCCGCACGCTCTCCGGCGGCATGAAGCGCCGGCTGATGATCGCCCGCGCCATGATGACCCAGCCGCGCCTGCTGATCCTGGACGAACCCACCGCCGGTGTGGATATCGAGATCCGCCGCGACATTTGGCGCGTGCTGAAGGACATCAACGCCGCCGGCACCACGATCATCCTGACCACGCATTACCTGGAAGAAGCCGAGCACCTGTGCCGCAACCTGGCCATCATCAATCACGGCCAGATCGTGACCCAGGGGCCGATGCGCGAGCTGCTGGCCAAGCTCGACGTGGAAGGCTTCCTGTTCGATATCGACGGTGAGCTGCCGGCGCAGTTGCCGGTGATCGAAGGCACCACGCTCACCGCCATCGACGGCCACACGCTGGATCTGGACATGCCGCGCGCGATGGACCTCAACCGCGTGTTCGCCGCGCTGGGCGATGCCGGCATCCGCGTGCGCTCGATGCGCACCAAGAGCAACCGGCTGGAAGAATTGTTCGTTCGCCTGACCGGGCCCGGCGAGACCGTCGCCGCCCCGGCTCCTGCCGCAGCGGCGCCCGTGCGCCCGGCAGGCCACCCATGAGTCCTTCGGAGCCGTCGATGTCCGCCACGCCCGCCACACCCCGCCAACGCAACTGGATTGCGCTGGGCACCATCGTGCGCCGCGAAGTGCAGCGCATCCTGCGCATCTGGGGCCAGACCCTGGTGCCGCCGGCCATCACCATGACGCTGTACTTTTTGATCTTCGGCGGGCTGATCGGCTCGCGCGTGGGCGAAATGGGCGGTTACAGCTACATGCAATTCATCGTGCCGGGCCTGGTGATGATGAGCGTGATCCAGAACAGCTACGGCAACATCTCTTCGAGTTTCTTCGGCGCCAAGTTCGGCCGCCATGTCGAAGAGCTGCTGGTCAGCCCGATGCCCAACTGGGTGATCCTGTGGGGCTACGTGTCCGGCGCGGTGCTGCGCGGGGTGATGGTCGGGGCGATCGTGCTGATCATCGCGATGTTCTTCACTCCGGTGCGGATCCCGCATCCATTCGTCACCCTGACCACGGTGCTGCTGGGCGCGACCATCTTCTCGCTGGCTGGGTTCGTCAACGCGGTCTACGCCAAGAAGTTCGACGACGTGGCGATCGTGCCCACCTTCATCCTGACCCCGCTGACCTACCTGGGCGGCGTGTTCTATTCGGTGAAACTGCTGCCCACCTGGGCCGAAGCCGCGACGCATGCCAACCCGATCTTCTACATGGTCAACGCGTTCCGCTACGGCCTGCTCGGTAGCTCGGATGTGCCGATCTGGGTGGCCTACGCACTGATGCTGGGCTTTGTCGCCGTGCTCAGCGCGCTGGCGTTGTGGCTGCTGCGCCGGGGCGTGGGGCTGCGGAGCTGATGGCACAGTTCAGCGACTACATCGTCTTTGTCGATGAGAGTGGCGACCATGGGATGGCCGTTGACTACGCACGTGCTCTGCGAAGCGCGGGGACGCAGTGAAGATCAAGATCTGGAACTGGCGTTCCGCCGCATCTGCGGGGGAGATAATTTCTCCGGACTTGAACTGCCATTCGATCCGGTCATCTGCGATAAGAAGAGCAACGCAATTGGCCTTCAATTGGCGGATCTGATCGCGCGCCCCATCGGAACACGCCAGCTTCATCCACTGCAGCCCAACCGGGCCTGGCAGGTGATTGAGCAAAAACTCGATAAGGATCGAACTGGACGCTATCTGGGCTACGGCTTGAAGTGTTTTCCATAAACAAAAGGCCCCGGCGAATCCGCCAGAGCCTAATGCCGACCGAGAATCCCCGATCCGGCACAAAGTCTATCACTGCATCCGGCCTGTACCCAACATCACATTGAACGGAGAACCTATGCGCATCCTGATCCTCGGCGCCGGCGGCACCGGTGGCTATTTCGGCGGACGCCTGGCGCAGGCCGGCGTCGACGTCACCTTCCTGGTGCGCGAAGCGCGTGCGGCGCAGTTGCAGGCAGACGGCTTGCGCATCCGCAGCCCGCTGGGCGATGCCGATCTGCAGGTGGCGCATGTCACCGCGCAGGACTTGCCGGCATTGGTAGCGCAGCATCCGTTCGATCTGGTGATCCTCAGCTGCAAGGCCTACGACCTGGACAGCGCCATCGAGGCGATTGCGCCGGCGGTGGGCGAGCACACGACGGTGCTGCCCATCCTCAACGGGCTGCGCCATTACGCGGCACTGGACGAACGCTTCGGCGCGGCGCGTGTACTGGGCGGGCTGTGCTTCATCAGCGCCACCAAGGGCGAGCACGGCGAGATTCTGCACCTGGGCAAGCCGGCGGCGATGACCTTCGGCGAGCGTAGCGGCGACGCGCATTCGGCGCGGGTGCAGGCGTTTGCCGCCGCCTGTGCGCAGGCCGACATCACCCATGTGGCCAGCGAGCAGATCGCGCAGGAACAGTGGATCAAGTACAGCTTCCTCACCGCGCTGGCCGCGGCCACCTGCTTGATGCGTGCGCCGGTGGGTGCGATCGTGGCCACCGACGACGGCCGCGCGTTGATCAACGGCCTGTACAACGAATGCCTATGGGCCGCCGATGCAGCCGGGCAATCGATTCCCGAGCCCGCACGCGCCAAAGCATTGCAGACGCTGCTACAGGTGGATTCGCCGCTCAAGGCCTCGATGCTGCGCGACCTGGAAGCCGGCCAGGACGTGGAAGCGGCGCAGATCGTCGGCGACATGCTGGCGCGCGTGCGCGAGACCGGCCGCAATGCCCCGCTGCTGATGGCCGCCAATGTGCACCTGCAGGCGTATCAGGTGCTGCGGCATCGCTGATGATGGCGGGCAACTGTGCGCCGCCTGCGCGTGTGAGCCGTCTCCCCCATCCGCCCTTCGGGCACCTTCCCCCCGCAGGCGGGAGAAGGGAGCGGGACCAAGGATGCGGGTCGCTACACGGCTATGGGCCAATGGCCTCCGTATCCACTCCACCGCGTTGCTCTGGGACGTCCCTTCTCCCGCTCGCGGGAGAAGGTGGCGCGACGCGCCGGATGAGGGCGCGCCGGGTTGGCGCAGCCTTCGCGCTGCAACGACGCGGTGCACACGATGCTCTGCTTCCCATCGCCCGCCTCGCCCCTGATGAAAGCGCTCAGCCACCTGTTTCGTGCCGGTCATTTCGTGATCCTGGCGTTCTTCGTGCTGTGCGCGGCGGGCCTGGTGACGATGGCCGGGCTGGAGTTGTGGCACGGCTTCACACCCGGCGGCGACATGGTGGTACGCGACCGTTTCAACGTCGTACTCGAAGCTGTCGGCCTTCTGACGGTGGCGCTGGTCACGCTCGAACTGGGCCAGACCATCTTCGAAGAAGAGATCCTGCGCGACGTCAAGGTCAGTGGCCCCACGCGCGTGCGGCGGTATCTGTCGCGCTTTTTCGTGGTGATCGTGATCGCCCTGGCGATCGAAACGCTGGTGTCGATCTTCGAGCTGATGCATGCCGACCCGGCCAAGCTGCCCTACGCCGCTGCCGTCGGCTCATGCGCGGCACTGCTGCTGATCGCCTGGGGCGTGTTCGTCAAACTCAATCGCAGCGCCGAAGAGCTGGAACCGGAGGCGATGGAAGAAACCAAGCGCGAAGACCGGGAAGTGCAGGAGTAGCGTGGTCAACGCCGCTGGCGACACCTAGCGAGCAGTCGTCAGGCAGGCGTGGGCGGCGCGCTCAGCACCGCACTGTCCACGTGGCACATGCCGCACCGAGCACCGGCCACGCCCGCATGCGGCGGTGCAGTCGCTATCGGCTGCTGTTAGTGCGCCGCTGGCAACGGCGGCACCGCCGTCGGCTTGCCATCGGCATCGAGCGCAATCATCACGAACTGCCCGCGCGTGCACAGCTCGCGCGCGCCGCTGAGCAGGTCTTCGGCGATCAATTCCACTTCCACCGTGATCGAGCTACGCCCCACCAACACCACGCGGGCGATGGTTTCCACCATCTGGCCCTGGCGGATCGGCAGCTTGAAATCCACCTGATCCGAACGCGCCGTCACCACGGTGCGGCGCGCATAGCGCGAGGCGGCGAGAAACGCGGCCTTGTCCATCCACGCCAGCGCCTGCCCACCGAACAGCGTGCCCAGGTGATTGGTGTGATTGGGAAACACGATCTCGGCCATGCGGGCTTCGGTGGGTGCAACAGGCGTGGAACTGGTCATGAAGAAGTGCCGTCAGAAGGAAGGAAAGCCGGCCCGCTCAGCTGCGTAGCGTCGGCAGGAAACTCAGGTCCAGGTGGTAACGCAATGGCCGCTGCGGATCGACGAACACACGCAGCGGCTGCCCCTCGCGCAGGAACGGCTGCGGATCGGTCCACAGGTTGTCGCTGCGATACTCGGCCAAGGTGTCGTGCGTGCGATCGTGGCGATTTGCCAGGATACGGAACGGGTGCATGCCGTTGACCTGCAAAGACGCATTGCGTTCAACGCAGACGAAGCGCGCTTCCACCACCGTGCCATGCCGGCGCAACCAGGCGACGCGGCGCGCATGCCAGACGCGATAGCCGAGGATGCCGCCACCCACGCCGCCGAACGCCACGCCCAGCAGCAACAAGATCCAGCGCGCCTGATCGGGCAGCAGCGCCGCACCGGTCAACAGGCCCAACCCCGCCAGCAGGAAGCTCCAGGCGACGATGGTGACCGTGGTGTTCATTGCCGGGCACCTTGCATCGACCGGGCGCCCGTCGCCATCACAGGCCGCTGCGGACCGCCGCTTCCACCTGCGCCGGCGACTGGAAGCCGGGCAAGCGCGCCACTTCGGCGCCGTCGCGATATAGCGCCAGGGTCGGCGTCTGGCGCAGGCCCAGGTCGCGGAAGAAGTCCTCGCCCACCACTTCCAGCTTGACCTTCAACAAGGCCACGCCATTGGCGGCATCGCTGTTGGCGAACTTGTCCAGCGACATGTCGAGCATGCGGCAGCCGGGGCAGTTGTCCTTGTAGAAATCCACCAGCGCGCGCGGATGCGCAGCCAGGGTCTGGGTGTAGTGCTCAGGCGACGTGACGGTAATGGTCTGCATTGGGATCGTTCTTGCATTGGGCCAGAACCGTGTCGGTCCAGGCGGCGATGGCCTGCGCGTCGCGCTGGCCGTGGGGCATCTGTTCGATGGTCAAACGGGGAAACGGGCTGTCGAAGAAGCGCGCGATACGGTGCACCGCACCGCAGAAATACTCCTCGCCCCACTGCGTTTCGCCGGTGCCGAATACGGCAACGCGCGGTGGCTTGCCCAGCGTGTCGACCAACTCGACGATGAAACGCTTCATCTCTGCCGGCGTACGCCCGCCGTTGTCGGTCCAGCTACCAAGCAGAAACAAGGCGTACTGCCCTGGCGCATGCGGCACCTGGGCCAGGGTCTGCATGTCGGTTTCCAACCAGGTCACCGCATGCCCGGCCGCTTCGCAGCGCAGCGCCACCGCACGCGCCAGATCGCGTGTGTTGCCGCTCAACGATGCCAGGGCAAGCAGGATGTTCATGGAGTCTGGGAATGGGGAGTCGGGAATAGGGAATCGGAACAGCGGGACGCGTCTGCTTTCGCTCTTACTCTTACCACTCCCGATTCCCTATTCTCTATTACTCACAGATCGTCGAAGCCGTTATCCGAGTTCGTCTTCTTGTACGAGGCATTGCGCATCTCGAAGAAGTCGGTCTTGGTCTCGGTGAAGTTGTCGGCGTAGGCCTTGATCCACGGCATCACGTTGTCGTTGGCGCCTTCGTACAGCTTCTCGATACCGAGCATGCCGGCCATCTTGTTGGCGCGGTACTTCACGTAACGGATCATCTCGTCCACGTCGATGCCGTCGATGCCGTCCAGCACTTCGGCGGTCCACTGGGTTTCCAGATCGATCGCGTGTTCGAAGGCCTTGTGCACGTAGTCGGTGAGCTGATCGCCCTGCAGCGCCTGGTTCTCGCCGATGATGGCGCGAATGAGCTCGCTGATGAACTTCGAATGCGCCAGTTCGTCGCGGTTGATGAAGCTGATGATCTTGCCGGTGCCGGTCATGCGGTTCTGGCGCACCAGATTGTAGAAATACGCAAAGCCGGAATAGAAGTTGATGCCTTCCAGGATCGAGGACTGGATCAGCGAACGGATCAGCGTTTCGGCCGTCTTCTCGCGCATGAAGTCTTCGTAGGCGCCCATGATCGGCGCATTGCGCTTGATGATGGTCGGGTGCGTGCGCGCGATTTCGAACACGCGGTTCTGGTCGGCCAGGCCGGTGATCGAGGCCAGCACGTAGCTGTAGCTCTCGTTATGGATCACTTCCTGCTGGCCGATGATGGCGGCATTGGCATGCGCGGCCGGGTCGGTGATGTATTCGGCCACGTTGTAGATGAAACGCGTCTGCGGCGAATCCAGCGTGGCCAGCAAGCCGATGATCGAATCGTAGGCGTTCTTTTCGCGCGCCGACAGCTCGTTGTACTGGCGCGCGTCGCCCTTCATGTCCACCTCGTCGGGGATCCAGAAGTTGGTCGACAATTCCTTGTAGGCCCGATAGAACGACGGGTACGGAATATCGTTCCAGTTGAGGATGCCCGAGGTCTGACCGTTGATGATGCCGGTCGAACGGTTCGGGTTGCGCGGCTCAAGGATCTTGATGCGGTCGAGCGGTGTTGCGGACATGGGTTTCTACTCGTGTTTCAGGCGTCGCGCGTACAAGACAGCAACGGCGGCGCAACAAATCAATCTGGAGGAAAGCCCCCTGAGTCAGGGGGCGCGCCAAAGGCGCGGGGTGTGGAAGCTGATGAAGCAGGGTCCACGGTTCGCAACGCGAACCGTGGAAGCGAAGCGCGAATGCGCTTAGCTACTGCACCACTCGCACTCACTGATGTCGATGTCGTTGGAGCGCACGTAGTACGTGGTCTTCAAGCCTTCGCGCCAGGCGGTCATGTGCAGGTCCAGCAGCGTGCTCGCACGGATGGTGCTGGGCACGTAGAAGTTGAAGCTGATCGATTGGTCCACATGCCGCTGGCGGCGCGCGTTCTGGCGCACGCTGGCGAACTGGTCGACCTTGTAGGCGCCCTTTTCGTAGTACGGCCAGGTCTCCAGCGACAGGCCGGGCGCGGCAACCGGGCGACGGAAGTCCTTCTTTTCTTCGTAGTAGAACGCGCTGTAGATCGGGTCGATGGAGGCGGTGGAACCGGCGATCTGCGCGGTGCTCATGTTCGGCGCCACCGCCAGCATCCAGGCATTGCGCACGCCATTGACCGCCACCTGCGCCGACAGCTCCAGCCATTGCGGGCTGTTGTAGTCGCGTGCACGGAAGTACTCGCCGTTGTGCCAGTCGCTGCCGCGGAACACGCTGTAGGTGCCCTTTTCCTTGGCCAGCTCCATGCTCGCCTGGATGGTCAGGTAGTTGATGCGCTCGTACAGCTCGTCGCTGTAGTCCTCGGCTTCCTTGGCATTCCAATGGATGCTCTTCTGCGCCAGCAGATGATGCCAGCCGAAGGTGCCAAGACCGATCGCGCGGTACTTCTGGTTGGTGATGGTGGCCTGCGGCACCGGCAACTGGTTCAGATCGATCACGTTGTCGAGCATCCGCACCTGGATCGGGATCAACCGCTCCAGCACGTCGGCGCCCAGCAGATCGGCCTGGTCGGCCTGCACGGTGATCGCGCGGCCCAGGTTGATCGAGGACAGGTTGCACACGACGAAGTCGCCCGCCTTCTTGGTCGTGACGATCTGATTGCCGCTGATGATCTCCTGCATCATCCGCGTCGGACTCATGTTCTGCAGGATCTCGGTGCACAGGTTGGACGAATAGACCATGCCCTCGTGCTTGTTCGGGTTCTTGCGATTGACTTCATCGCGATAGAACATGAACGGATTGCCGGTTTCCAGCTGGCTGACCATGATGCGCTTGAAGATCTCGATCGCCTTGACGGTCTTGCGCGTGATGCGCTCGTCGGCGACGACTTCTTCGTACTTGCGACGGAAGCTGCCGTTGGCGTCGCCCTTCTTCTCATCGAAGAAATCCTGCAGGTACCAACCCTTGATCCGCTTCACCTCGTGCGGGTCGAACAGGTACCAGTCGCCGCGGCGCTCGACCGCTTCCATGAACAGGTCGGGGATGCACACCGAGGTGAACACGTCGTGCGCGCGCAGGCGCTGGTCGCCGTTGTTCAGGCGCAGGTCCAGGAACGCCTCGATGTCGCGGTGGAAGATGTCCAGATAGACCGCGATGGCGCCCTTGCGCTGGCCCAGCTGATCCACCGACACCGCGGTGTTGTTGAGCTGCTTGATCCACGGCACCACGCCGCCGGACGAGTTGGACACGCCGCGGATCGCCGAACCGGACGAACGCACATAGCCCAGGTACGCGCCGACGCCGCCGCCGTGCTTGGATACGCGCGCCACGTCGGTATTGGAATCGTAGATGCCCTGCAGACTGTCGTCGACGGTGTCGATGAAGCAGCTCGAGAGCTGCCCGCCGACCTTGCCGGCATTGGCCAGGGTCGGGGTGGCCACGGTCATGTACAGGTTGGACAGCGCCCAGTAGGCCTCGCCGACCAGCTGCATGCGGCGCTCGCGGCTGCCCTTGCCGGTGCCGATCTCGTCCTGCATCAGGTACAGCGCGATGGTCAGCCAGCGTTCCTGCGGCAGTTCGAACACGCCGCGCGAGCTGTCGGTGGCCAGGTAACGCGTGGCCAGCAGGTACAGGCCGTTATAGGCGAACAGCTTGTCGCGCTCGGGCTCGATCATCTTGCCGGCTTCGATCAGCTCGTCCTTGGAATAGCGACGCAGGATGTCGTTGGAATAGACATTGCGGTCGGCCAGGCTTTCCTGCAGGCCGACGAACGAGCCGTACTTCTGGCTGGCGTCGTAGAAACGGTTGCGGCTGGCGCGCTTGTACAGGCGGCGCAGGTACAGACGCGCAGCGAAGTGCTCCCATTCCGGGGTGGTCAGATCGACACGGGCTTCGGCCTCGCGGATCAGGTGGTCGACCAGGTCGTCGGCGTTGACGCTGTCCTTGCGCTCGACGAACCCGAACACCGAGCGCTTGTAGTCGGCCACGTCCAGCTGCGGGAACTCGGCATGGATCTGGTCGATGGCGCGATCCAGGCGCTCCGGCTCGAACGGAATCTTGCGATTGCCCGCTTCCTTCGTGATCCAGGTGGAGACGTTTTGTTCTTCGATGGTCTGTGCGTGCATTGCAATGGCTTGGCGGGGAGGCGGCACGATGTCCGACGGGTCGGTCAATTCCGGCGCGCCGCAGGCGGGCGCGGCAACGCTGGCGGGAACGCTGGTGGGTGTTGCGGTACCGGCGGCGATCGCGGAAAGGGTGTCGTTGGTGGTCATGCGTCCTCCATGCGTAGGCACACGAACCCGCTCGGGACGGGCTGCGACCGGATCCGGATTCCCTGGACAGCGATGGCGGTGCGGGACGAGCGGCACGCAAGACAGCAGTCTGCGGCGCATCGCCATCACCAGCCATCTCCTTCCCGGAGATTCCACGGCCGCCACCGCGCGGTGTGCTGTCGCGTGGTGGTCGGTGGCGAAGCAACCGCGGCGCAACAAGACCACGCCGCCAACTCCAGGCAACGCCCGGATGGCTGTAGTCATAGATGCGACCGCGGCAGGGAGACCGGTTCGACCGCGGCCCTGCCGCGATACGTGCTCCCACTGGTCCGGCCGCCTTGTGCGACCAACCACCGACTCCCCCAAGATAGTGGGGTGCCGGTGAGGGGTCAACACCAAATGTAGGAAAATCCGGAAAACCCTTACAGCACAAAGCACTGTCTGACGAACGGTCGATGCGGCTCCCTGGAACCCGCCAAATTGGTTGCGCAGTCAAGACCCAAACCGGCAATTCTGTCGATACAGTTGGGTCTGGTTGGGTGTGCCGAGACACCCATCAAGGCGGAAGCTGGTCACGGTTGACCCTGACTGCCTCAGGCGGCACCGCACGCCTGGGGCGCTGCTCCGACCCCGGCAGTGGGAGCACTCGCCACTGCCGAATCCAGGTCGAGTGCGCGGCGCCTTCACCGCTCGCGGGACACGCCGTGAACCCGTCCCTGGGGGCTCGGTGGCGGCATCCATGCCGCCACACGGTCCCGCAATCGGCGAGGACACCGCACCAGAAAGATGGCTGGCCGCTTTGTTGAAAACCATACAGACCGACCAGCTCGACGGGTCCTTGCCCGCCCACAGTCGCGGGACCTCACGCGGCATGGATGCCGCGTAAGAGCCTACCCGGACGTACTTGCGGCGTGTCCTGCGATGGCGGGCGGGCACGGGCCCTGCAGCCAAGCGACAGAACTAGCGACGCCCGCCCGATGGCCAGCAAGGCGCTGTCAGCCGCTCTCGAGTGAACGGCGTGACGCCTTGCGCGCTGCCCGTGCGCAAGATCAGATCTCGGTCGGCCCGATGTGGTGACGCTTGCGGTAGCGGATCGACGACCACACCGAGGCGGCGATGAAGGCCACGCCGATCAGGCCGGTCAGCACCTCCGGCACGTGGTAGACCGTGCCCACCAGCATGATGATCGCCAGCACGCCGATGGCGTAATGCGCGCCGTGCTCCAGGAACACGAACTCGTCCAGGGTGCCCTTGTGCACCAGGTAGACCGTCATCGAGCGCACGAACATCGCGCCGATCGCCAGGCCCAGCATGATGATCACCACGTCGCGGGTGATGGCGAAGGCGCCGATCACACCATCGAACGAGAACGAGGCGTCCAGCACTTCCAGGTACAGGAAGGCGGCGATGCCCGAACGCTTGGCCGGGCCCATGCTGCCGTCTTCGCTCTCTTCGGCCTCGAACAACGCATCCACGCTGCCGACCAGCAGATACAGCAGGATGCCGCCCAGGCCTGCGAACAGCACGCTCTGGAAGATGCCGTCCGGCAGGAACAGCTTGGTGCCCAGCAGCACCGACACCGCCACGATCACCGACATCGCATCGGCCTTGCCCAGCTTGCCGACCAGCCGCTCCACCGGGCCTAGCCAGTGCAGCTTGCGCTCCTGGTCGAACAGGAAATTCAGGAACACCAGCAGCAGGAACATGCCACCGAAGGCGGCGATGGAGGGGTAGTTATCGGTCAGCACCTGGCTGTAGCGGTCCGGCTCCTTCAGTGCCATCTGCATCACCGGCACCAGGCCCATGCCGGTGGCCACCGACACGATCACGATCGGGAACACCAGGCGCATGCCGAACACGGCGATCAGGATGCCCACGGTCAGGAACAACTTTTGCCAGAACGCGTTCATGTGCTTGAGCACGCCGGCGTTGACCACCGCGTTGTCGAACGACAACGACACTTCCAGCACGCTCAGCACCAGGCACAGCCACAGCGCCTGCCAGATCCCCATCGATGAGGTGTGGCCCCACCACGCAGCCAGGCCCAGGCAGATGGCGGCGACCAACAACGACATTCTGAAATCGCGAAACATTGACACTCCCAGGCGGGCCGAGACGACAGCCGGAGCAATAGGCCAGGGCGAGGCCCGGCAGATCCGGCGTGCGGTGGAGGATGGGGGACCGCGGCGTGACGCAACGTCAGGCCGGGCGCGGCTCGCCCATTATAGGGAGTGTCACCGCCATCAGGGTTGCATCGTCCGGATCCGGGCGCACGCCAAAGCCCAGGCTCTGGCACATCGCCAGCATGGTGCGGTTCTCGCGCAGCACCTGGCCTTCGATCTGCTTGAGGCCCAGCCAGCGCGCGTACTCGATCATGATGCGCATCAGCTGCCAGCCGATGCCGTGGCCCTTGAGGTCCGAGCGGATCAGGATGCCGTACTCGCCGCGCTGGTAATCGGCGTCGGCGTGCAGGCGCACCGCGCCGAGCATGTCGCCGGTCCTGGGGTCGATGGCCACCAGCGCGATGGAGCGGGCGTAATCGAGCTGGGTCAGCCGGGCGATGAATTCATGGCTGAAATGCTTCACCGACTGGAAGAAGCGCAGGCGCAGGTCTTCGTCGGTGACGCGGGCGAAGAAGGCGCGGAACAGCGCGTCGTCTTCCGGGCGCACCGGGCGCACCAGCGCATGGGTGCCATCGCCCAGGCCGATCTGACGCTCCCATTCCTTGGGGTACGGGAAGATCGCAAAGCGCGGATGGCCGCGGCCCTTGTGCAGCTTGCGCGCCGGCGCCACCGCCACGCGCGCGTCCAGCGCAATCACGCCGTCGCGGTCGGCCAGCAGCGGGTTGATGTCCAGCTCGGTGATTTCGGGGATGTCGGCCGCCAGCTGCGCCAGCTTGACCAGCACCAGCGCCACCGCACGCTCGTCGGCGGCCGGCACGTCGCGGTAGGCCTTGAGGATGCGCGAGACGCGGGTGCGGCCAATCAGCTCGTGGGCCAGGCGCAGGTCCAGCGGCGGCAGGGCAAGCTCGCGGTCGTTGATGACCTCCACCGCGGTGCCGCCGCGCCCGAACACGATCGCCGGACCGAACACCGGGTCGTCGGCAATACCGGCGATCAGTTCGCGCGCCTTCGGCCGCAGCACGGTGGGCTGCACGATCACCCCTTCGATCGCCGCAGTGGGATGCGCAGCGCGCGCACGCGCCAGGATGCCAGTGGCCGCTTCGCGCACCGCCGCCACGCTGGACAGGTTCAGGCGCACGCCATCCACGTCGGACTTGTGCGCGATCTCGCTGGACAACACTTTCAATGTCACGGTGCGGCCGACTGCCAGTAACGGGTCGGCCAGCAATGCGGCCTCGTTGGCGGTGGAGGCCACCTGCAGCGGCACGATCGGGATGCCGTAGGCGGCCAGCAGGCGGTTGGTGGCGACCGGATCCAGCCAGCGCCGGCCGGCCGCCAGGGCCTCTTCCACCAGCGTCCGCGCGATGCCGGCATCCACAACGAAGTCTTCCGGCAGGCTGGGCGGGGTCTCCATCAGCGCCGCCTGCGCCTCGCGGTAACGCACCAGGTGGGTGAAGCCGCGCACTGCGTCCGATTCGGTGGCATAGGTGGGCACGCGCGCGGCATTGAGCGCGGCAATCGCCGCATCGTCCTGGCCCAGCCACACCGCAAACACCGGTTTGTCGCGCTGATAGCGGTTGCGCTGGTCCAGCGCGCGGGTCAACGCCTTGGCCGCATCGGCCGAGGAGGTGAACGCGGTGGGCACATTGACCACCAGCAGCGCGTCGTTTTCCGGATCGTCCAGCAGCGCTTCAATCGCCGCGGCATAGCGCGCGCCGTCGGCGTCGACAATGATGTCGACCGGGTTGCTGCGCGACCAGCCTTCCGGCAGCGATTGATCGAGTTTTTCCAGCGTCTTGGGCGACAACTCGGCCAGGGTGCCGCCACGCAACACCAGTTGATCCACCGCCAGCTGCCCCACCCCGCCGCCGTTGCTCAGGATGGCCAGGCGCCGGCCCGGGAAACTGCCGAGCCTGCCCAGGGTTTCGGCGGCGGCGAACAGCTCGTCCAGCGCACCCACCCGCAACAATCCGGCGCGCGCGAACGCGGCGCCATACACCGCATCCGAGCCGGCCAGCGCCTGCGCGTGGGTGTCGGCATTGGGATTGATGCGGTACTGGCGGCCGGATTTGACCACCACAACAGGCTTGGCACGCGCGGCGGCACGTGCGGCCGACATGAACTTGCGCGCATCGCCGATGCGTTCGACGTACAGCAAAATCGCGCGGGTGCGGTAGTCGGTGGCGAAGTAGTCGAGCAGATCGCCGAAATCCACATCCAGCGTATCGCCCAGCGACACCACCGCCGAAAACCCGACCGAGCGCGCCACGCCCCACTCCACCAGCGCGGCGGCAATGGCGCTGGATTCGGAAATCAGCGCCAGATCGCCGGCCTGCGGGCAATGCGCGGCGATGCTGGCATTGAGTCGCGCATGCGGGGCGATCACGCCCAGGCAGTGCGGGCCGAGGATGCGCATACCTTTGGCGCGCGCGGCCGCTTCCATGCGTGCGGCCGGCGAGCCGGGACCGCTGCCCAAACCGGCAGTCAGGATGATCGCCGCGGCCACACCACGCCGCGCGGCGATGGAGACGATGCGCGGCACGATGCGCGCCGGCGCGGTGATCACCACCAGGTCGGGCACCCACGGCAGATCGGTCAGCCGCGCCACCGTGCGCACGCCGTCGATCTCGCTATAGCGCGGGCTCACCCAGCCGATCTGGCCAGGAAAGCCGGCTGCGCGCAGGTTGCGCACCACCGCCCGCCCGGCCGAACGATCACGCGGGCTGCCCCCCACCACCGCCACGGTGCTAGGACGAAAGACCTGCTGCAGGTGGTACGTACTCATCGGACGGGGGACGCGAATGCCATCGCACTACGGTACACGCACTGGCGTTTCAGGGCATGGGGTGACGGATGCATGCGCACATGCATGCATCCGTGATTACCCGGTCGCGATGCCTCTACAACAATGTGCCGCTCAAGATCAGCGCGGCGATGCTGAAATAAATCACCAGGCCGGTGACATCCACCAGCGTGGCGACGAACGGCGCCGAGGCGCTGGCCGGGTCGAATCCGAAGCGTTGCAGCACGAACGGCAGCATCGAGCCGGACAGCGAACCGAAGGTGACGATGCCGATCAGCGCCGCGCCGATGGTCAGCGCCACCATCTGCCAGTGCGGGCCATAGTCGTACAGGCCGGCGGTCTGCCAGATGGTGATGCGCACGATCGCCAGCACGCCCAGGATCGCGCCCAGGGTCAGGCCGGTGGGCAGTTCGCGCAGCGCCACTTTCCACCAATCGCGCAGGCGGATTTCGCGCAGCGCCAGCGAGCGGATCAGCAGCGAGGTGGCCTGCGAGCCGGAGTTGCCGCCCGAGCTCATGATCAGCGGGATGAACAAGGTCAGCACCACCGCCTTGGACAGCTCGTCCTCGAAGTGCTGCATCGCGCTGGCGGTGAGCATTTCGCCCAGAAACAGCACGCTCAACCAGCCGGCGCGCTTCTTGATCATCTGGCCGAAGCCAATCTGCATGTACGGCTTGTCCAGCGCTTCCATGCCGCCGAACTTGTGCACGTCTTCGGTGGATTCGGCGATGAGCGCGTCGAGCACATCGTCCACGGTGACGATGCCGAGCACGTGGCCGCGCGCATCCACCACCGGGATCGCCAGCAGGTCGTGGCGACGGATCAGCCGCGCCACTTCTTCCTGGTCCAGTGCCGGGTCCACGGTGACCGGGGGATTGACCTGCGCCACGTCCAGGATCGGCGCCTCCGGCGCGCCGGTGATCAGGCGGCGCATGGTCACCACCTGCTGCAGCACGCGGGTGTGCGGGTCGAGCAGGTAAATCGCGTAGACGGTCTCGCGGCTGCGCTCCACCTCGCGGATGTGCTGCAGGGTGCGCCCCACCGTCCAGTCCGACGGCACGGCCACGAACTCGGTGGTCATCAGCGCGCCGGCGGTGTTGGGCGGATAGCGCATCAGCGCCTGGATCGACAGCCGCGCCTCGGCACTGAGCAGCCACAGCAGCGGCTGGCGCTGTTCGGCATCCAGGCCATGGAAGATGTCGGTGGCGCGGTCGTCGGCCATCTGCCCGAGCAGCGAGGCGGCCTGCTCGGCCGGCAGCGACGCCACCAGCGTGCTGGCATCGCGCAGCTCCGGCTGTTCGAGCAATTTCACCGCACGCAGCAAAGGCAACGCGGCCAGCACCTGCGCCGCTTCGTCGCGATCGAGGGTGTTGAGATATTCCACCGCATCGGCCGTGTTGAGCTCGGCCAGGGGTGCGGTCAGTGCATCGGCGCCTTCGGCAAGGCGCAGGATTTCGTCGTACATGGTGGTTCGCCTGGTGACGACCGTCGTCGATGACAGCAGGCGAACCTGGGCCTCAGGCGCGCGCCAGCTGGGTCATCGACCCGGGTCTAGGGTGACTGTCGCTGGACATGGGTAAGGGCTCCAAAGGTGCGTACCGACCGGTGATCCGGGCGATGGCGCGGCGCAGTCTGCGCGCCTGAGTCGGCTTGGTCAATGCCCTGCGCGCAGGCCGCTTAGAGCGTGTTATGCACATTGCGATGAGATGCGTTGGTGGCCAGCGGTGCGCAGCGGGTGCCGCGTGGCGCCGGCTTGGCTGACGCCAACGCAAGCCGCGCGGCGCGATGTGGGGCGTGCCGGCGCTCGGGGGTGCGCAACGTTGCGGCCAGGCCCGGGATACATGCGTGGCGAAGCCCAGCGCCTGCCGGGCCAGCGTTTTGGCGGATGCCGATGCACCGTTGCCGTGGCGCCGCTGGCCGCCGCGACAGCGCCGCGCAACCGCCTGTCGCCGCGCCGTGCTGAGAGTCACACGTCATTGCTACAGTCCGCTTCCCGCAACGCCTGGCGCGTTGCTTTTCCGCCATGGCATCGGCCATCGCATCCACGCAGTGCGTTTTTTCTTCCGGAGTTTGTGCATGCCCGCTTCCAGGTCGCTTCTGTCACGTCGCATCAGCCCGCTGTGCCTGTGCATCGCCGCCGGCTGGGGCGCGGTGGGCATGGCGCAAACCGCACTGCCCGAAAGCGAGCCGGTGGAGGCGACGAGACCGCGCCGCACACCGGACACGAATGGGGCTACACCGGTCCGGAAGGTGCCGAGCATTGGGCCGAGCTGGCCAAGGAAAATGCGCTGTGCGGCAATGGCCAGCAAAACAGCCCCATCGATCTGAAAGGCGCCATCGACGCCAACCTGGGCACGCTGCTGCTGAGCTACAGCGCCGTGCCGCTGGTCGTGCGCAACACCGGCCATTCCATCCAGCTGGATCTGCACGATGGCGGCAGCATGGCGACCGGCGGCAAGCAGTATCAAGCCTTGCAACTGCACTTCCATCACCCCAGCGAGCATCTGTTGAACGGCCGTCGTTTCCCGATGGAAGCGCACCTGGTGCATCAGGGCCCGGACGGAACGCTGGGTGTGCTGGCGATCTTCTTCGAAACCGGCAAGGCCAACACGGCCTTCCAGCGGGTGCTCGACGCCATGCCCAAGGACAAGGATCAGACCCGGCAGGTCGCCAACGCGACGGTGAGCGCCGAGGCGTTTCTTCCGCCGAGCAATCAACGCAGCTTCTATCGCTACGAAGGCTCGCTGACCACGCCGCCGTGCAGCGAAACGGTGGACTGGGTGGTGCTCAGCCAGCCGGTGCAGGTCTCGGAGGCGCAGATCAACGCATTCGAACGCGTGTACCCGTTCAATGCACGCCCACTGCAGCCGCTGGACCGGCGTTTTCTGCTTAAAAGCCACTGATTGCTCGCGCGGTGTGTCGACCGTGCGCGGCGTGTCACGCACCGCCTGCGCACCGACCGTGCGGGCGCGGGCGGTGCCGGACTGATCCGCGCGCACAGCCGCAGATAGGTGCCGGGCCGCATCGCGCAGCCGCGCATCGCCGCCGTGCAGATGGCACACGCGTGCGCGCAGGCCAACGGACCTGCGCGGCATAATGCATGCCTCAATGGAGAGTACGCATGCATAGCGGTGGTCTGGAACTGGCCTTGGTGCTGATGCTGGCCGCCATCGTGGCAGTGCCGGTGTTCAAGCGCTTCGGCCTGGGCGCGGTGTTGGCCTACCTGGTCGCCGGCGTGGTGCTCGGGCCCGATGGCGCGGGTGTCGTGCAGGATGCCGAACGCATCACCGGCGCGGCCGAGATCGGCGTGGTGATGCTGCTGTTCGTGATCGGGCTGGAACTGTCGCCGGCGCGTCTGAAGGTGATGCGCCATTCGGTGTTCGGCGCTGGCGCCACCCAGGTGCTGGTGACGGCGGTGATCCTGGGCGGTTTGTTGATGGCAGCCCAGCTGGGCTGGAAGAGCGCGTTGATCGTCGGCGTGGCGCTGGCGCTTTCATCCACCGCGGTGGGGCTGCAATTGCTGGCCGAACGCAAGGCGCTGAGCAGCGACTACGGACGGCTGGCGTTTGCCATTTTGCTGTTCCAGGATTTGATTGCGATCCCGTTGCTGGCGGCCATCCCGTTGCTCGGCGGCAGCAAGAACGCAACGCTCCAATGGCAGGACGTGGCCAAGGCGGTGGCGGCCCTGGCGCTGGTGATCGTGTGCGGGCGCTTTGTGTTGCGTCACCTGTTCAACGTGGTGGCGCGTACGCGCATGCCGGAAGTGTTCACCGCCAGCGCCTTGCTGGTGGTGCTGGGCACCGCCTGGATCATGCAGGAGGCCGGACTGAGCGCCAGCCTGGGCGCCTTCATCGCCGGCGTGTTGCTGGCCGATTCGGAGTTCCGCCACGAACTGGAATCGCAGATCGAACCGTTCGAAGGCTTGCTGCTGGGCCTGTTCTTCATCTCGGTGGGCATGGGGATCGATCTCCACCGCGTGGTGGCCGAGCCGTGGTTGATCGCAGCCGGCGTGGCGATATTGCTGGTGGTGAAGTTCTCGCTGCTGGTCGGCATCGGCAGCGTGGCCAAGCTGCCGCTGCGCAGCAGCCTGATGCTGGGCAGCGTGCTGTGGCTGGGCGGCGAATTCGCCTTCGTGGTGTTCAACGAAGCCGACCGCGTGGGCCTGCTGGAACCGGCCAATCACGATCGGCTGGTGGCCATCGTCGGCGTGTCGATGGCATTGACCCCGCTGTTGCTGCTCGGCATGCAACGCATCCTCAACGGACCGCTGCGTGCGCGCGCACCCAAGACCGATCGCCCGTTCGACACCATCGATGCGCAGACCCCCAAGGTGCTGGTCGCCGGCATGGGCCGCTTCGGCCAGGTGGTCGCGCGCCTGCTCACCGCACGGCATGTGCCGTTCGTGGCGCTGGAACACAACCCCGACACGGTGGAAGACCTGCGTCGGTTCGGCAGCCAGCTCTATTACGGCGATCCCACCCGCCCCGAGCTGCTGCGCGCTGCCGGTGCCGAGCGCATCAAGGTGTTCGTGATCGCGGTGGACGACCCGGAAACCAACATCAAGACGGTGCGACTGATCCGTCGCCTGTACCCGCAAGCCACCGTGCTGGCGCGTGCACGCAACCGCCAACACGCCTGGAAATTGATAGACCTGGGCGCAGAACCGTTCCGCGAGGTATTCGCCTCCAGCCTGGAGCTGAGCGAGCGCGTACTCACCTCGCTCGGCCTGGGCGAAGCCCTCGCACACGATCACGTCAAACGCTTCCGCCAGCACGACGAAGACCTGCTGCGCCGCCAGCACCTGGTCTACGACGACGAAGCCAAGGTCATCCAGACCTCGCGCGATGCACGTGCCGACCTGATGAACCTGTTCGAAGCCGACGTCAGGGCGGATGTGGATGGGGAACCTGCACCCACCCTGCGGGAACGTTGAGCTCTTCCGTAGGAGCGCGCCTGCGCGCGACCAGGTGTTTACCGGCAGAGTCCCGTCGCGCGCGGGCACGCTCCTACGCGGATGTGGTGCACCGGTCGTCAGCGGTAACGACGCAGTCGTTGCCTCGGCGACGACCTGCACGCGATCGTTCGATTGCCTCAAAATCATAATCCGATGCGGATGGCGAGCCCCCACCAACCACACATAATCGCTGCGCTGTTCGTAGGGAGCGTGCCTGCGCGCGCCCCGGGCGTTACCGGCAAAGCACGTCGCGCGCAGGCACGCTCCTACGTGGCGCTGCGGCGGCTGTAGGCCGCTCGCCTCGGTCAGCGGCGTGGCGTGCGCGCCACGGTCTTGCTGGCCGACTTCTTCGCTGCGCCCTTGCCTGCCGCGGTTTTGCCGGCGGTCTTTGCGACCTTGCCGGTTACGCGTTTGCTCACGGCCTTCCTGGCCGCGCTGCTAGGCGACGTAGCCGCATCCTGCGATGGTCTTGCTGAAGCCGCAGATGCGCGTCTGGCTGGCGCCTTGGTGACCTTCTCGGCCGGCGCCTTGGCGGCCTTCTTGGCAGATTTGCCGGTGGTTTTCTTAATCGGCGCGGCAGCGCCAGCACGCGCTTCCGGCGGACGGCGCGGTGGCGGCTTGCGCCCTGGGGTGAGTGCGCGCCAGGCGTGTCCGCCATTCATTGCCAGTAGTGCATCGGCAGCCGAAGGGCCGGCGCTGCCGGCGGCGTAATTGGGGAAGTCGCTTGGGGGTTGTTTCCATGCATCCAGGATCGGTTGCACGATGCGCCATGCGCCTTCCACCATGGCCGCATCCTGGAACAAGCCGGCTTCGCCGTTCATGCAGTCCTGCAGCAGGCGCTCGTAGCCCACCGTGTATTCCTTGGGGAACCAGTCGCGGTAACGGAAGTCCATGCGCACCGGTGCCAGTGCCACCTGCGCGCCCGGGCGCTTGACGTCGAACTGCAGCGAGATGCCCTCGTCCGGCTGGATATGCAGCACCAGCCAGTCGGGGCCGTAGCCGCCCACCTCGGTGCTGCGGAAGGGCGCCAGCGGTGCCGGCTTGAAGCGAATGGCGATCTCGGTCGTGCGTTCGCGCAGGCGCTTACCGGTGCGCAGGTAGAACGGCACGCCGGCCCAGCGCCAGGTGTCCACCTGTAGCTTCATCGCCACATAGGTTTCGGTGTCCGAATCGTCGGGCACGGTGTCTTCTTCGCGATAACCCGGCACCGCATTGCGATTGACCGCACCGGAGGCGTATTGCCCGCGCACCACGTCTTCGGGTTTGATCGGGCGCACCGCTTCGATCACTTCGGCGCGACGGCGATGCATCGCCTCGGTGGTGAAGGCCGCTGGCGGCTCCATCGCAATCATCGCCAGCAGCTGGAACAGATGGTTCGGCACCATGTCGCTCAGGCAGCCGGTGGGGTCGTAGAACCGTCCGCGCCCTTCCACTCCGATGGTTTCGGCCGCGGTGATCTGCACATGGTCGATGCGGTCGCGGTTCCACACCGGTTCGAACAAGCCATTGGCGAAGCGGAACGCGAGAATGTTCTGCACGGTTTCCTTGCCCAGGAAATGATCGATGCGGAACACCTGATCCTCGTGCAGCACCTTGGCGACCGTGGCATTGAGGTGCTGGGCGCTGGGCAGATCGTGGCCGAAGGGTTTTTCCACGATGACCCGGCGCCAGCCTTCGCCTTCGCGCTGCTTGACCAGGCCAGCCTCGCCCAGGTTGAGCAATACCGGCTCGAAGAAGCGCGCGGCGGTGGCCAGATAGAACAGCACATTGCCCTGCGTGCCGTAGCGCTTGTGCAGCTTGTCCAGCACGCCGCCCAGCGATCGATAGGCTCCCTGATCGGTGAAGTCGCCGCGCAGGTAATGCATGCGTTCGCGCAGCCAGTCCCAGGTGGCGGTGTCGAATTCGTCGGTCTGGAATTCGGCATCGCGGCTGCTGAGCAGCTGCGTCATCGACTGCCCCATGTTGGTCCGCCACGCACGCTCGCTGATGTCGCCATGGTCCATGCCGACAATGGCGAAATCATCGCCCAGCGCACCGGAACGGCGCAGGTTGTACAGCGCCGGCATGACCAGGCGCTTGGTCAGATCGCCGCGTGCGCCGAACACCACGATGATGCACGGCGGTGTGGTTGCTTGCTCACTCATGGATGCGTTTCCTTTTCGCCCATGCGTCCATGCAGGCGCAGTGCCGCATTGACCAGGGCCACGTGGGAATACCCTTGCGGGAAGTTGCCGAGCATGCGTTTGCTGCGCGGGTCGTATTCTTCGGCGAGCAGGCCCACGTCGTTGCACAGCCCGAGCAGGCGTTCGAGCAGCGCACGCGCCTGGTCGGTGCGGCCGATCAAGGCATAATTTTCCACCAGCCAGAAACTGCAGGCCAGGAAGGTGCCTTCGCCGGCCGGCAGGCCGTCGGCGCTGTCGTCGGCGCGATAGCGCTCGACCAACCCGTCGATGGTCAGATCGCGCGCGATCGCATCGACAGTTGCGGCGATGCGCGGATCGTCCGGCGGCAGAAAGCCCACGATGGGAATCAGCAGCAGCGAGGCATCCAGCCGATCCGAGCCATAGCTCTGCACGAAGTGGCCGTCCGGGTGCACGCCTTTTTCCAGCACTTGCGCGCGGATTTCTTCGGCAATGCGGCCCCAGTGCGCGCGTTTTTCAGCCTCTGCGTTGGTGATGCCGTCGCGCGCGCCGCAGTCGAAGGCCAGCCAGGCCATCACCTTGGAATGCACGAAGTGGCGGCGCTCGTCGCGGATTTCCCAGATGCCTTCGTCAGGTTCGCGCCAGAGGGTTTCCAGCGTTTCCAGAATCTTTTCCAGCAGCGATGCAGACGAACCGTCATCGTCCGACGGCAGGCCCACGCCCTTTTCGCGTGCGTAATGAAACGCACCGATCAACTCGCCATACACATCGAGCTGGAACTGATCCACCGCGCCGTTGCCGATGCGCACCGGGCCGGAATGTTCATAGCCGGGCAACCAGTGCGCTTCCCATTCCTGCAAGCGGCGTTCGCCGGCAATGCCGTACAGCGCCTGCAATTGATCCGGCGAACCGGCAATGGTGCGTTGGACCCAATCGCGAAATGCCGCCGCTTCGTCGCGGTACCCGGCCTGCAGCAACGCGATCAGCGTGAACACCGAATCGCGCAGCCAGCAGTAGCGATAGTCCCAGTTACGGGTGCCGCCCAGATGCTCCGGCAACGAGGCAGTGGGCGCGGCGACGATGCCGCCGGTGGGCAGATAACTCAGCCCCTTCAGCACCACCAGCGAGCGGCGCACCTGCTCGGTCCATGGCCCGACATCGGTACAGCGGCGCGCCCAGCCGTGCCAGAACGCGGTGGTGCGTTGCAGTGCCTGTTCGGCGTCGATCAAAGGCGGCGTGGCTTGATGGGATGCGCCGTGGCTGAGCAGGAACCAGGTGCTTTGCCCTTCGCGCAGGGTGAAGTCGGTTTCGGTGCCCAAGTCCTGGCCGCGCAGCGTCTGCGGCGAACGCAATGCCAGTTGATCGGGGCCGGCGATGGCGCGGATACCATCGACGATACGCGTCACCCATGGCACGGTGCGGCCGTAGTTGAAGCGGAAGGTCAGGCGCATGTGCATGGGCACGCTGCCCTGCACGCAGCGCACGATACGCACCAGATGCTGATGGACTTCGCCGTTTTCGCTGGCGACCATGAAGTCGATCAGTTCCACCGTGCCGCTGTCGGTGATCATGCGCGTGCACAGCACCAGACTATCGTCCTGGTAGGCGCGCTCGGTACGGAAGTCGGCGGCCGGCGACAACGCCCATTGCCCGTGTTGTTGATCGCCCAGCAACGCAGCGAACACCGCATCGGAATCGAAGCGTGGCAGGCACAGCCAGCCGATGGTGCCGCGGTGGTCGACCAGGGCCGCGCTGTGGCAGTTGCCCAGCATGGCGTGATCCTCGATACGCACGCTCATTGGGTGGGCGCTTCCTTCCGGCGAAAGAACGCGCAGTCTTGCATGGGCCGTGTCGGGATCAGGTTACGACTGCGCCGGTAGGCCCAGCAGCGGTGGCACCGTGTGTTCCAGGCGGCGTACCAGGGACGGATCCATGTATGCATCGTCGTCGGGAATGTGCAGACAGATCACCCGGCAATGGCGCAGGTGCGCGGCGAAGCGTTGACGCAGCAACTGCAGATGGCGGCGTTCCATCACCAGCACCCCCTGCGCTTCCTGCAACAACTCCGGGGTGACCTGCACGCCGGCATCTGCAGCCAGCCCGGCCGATTGCGCCTGCACGCCGGGCCAGTCGGCGAGCACGCGCTCGGCGGTGGGGCTGCGAAGGCGGTTACGGCTGCACACGAACAGCACCGGCAGCGGTTACCCGCCGCGCTGGCTCAGCGGCCTTCGCGCAGGAAGCGCGCCATCGAAGAGACGCCCGGCAACGCCGGTTCGAATTGGCCGGCCACATCGATGAAGCCGCGCATGATGGCGATCTCGCGTGGGGTGCGGTTGAGCGCATCGCGGCGGTCGGCATCGGCGCCGGCCCGCAACAGGCGCTGCACCAGCAGCGGCAGGCCGTGCAGTGCAGCCAGATGCAGCGGGCCGAAGCCGCGCTGGTCGGCCACGTCCAGCGAGACATCCTCGTCGAGCAGGCGTTCGACGCCGGCCAGCACCACCTGCTCGTCGCAGGAGGTACCCGGTTCGGCACGCGCGCCCAGCAACAGCAGCAACGGGCTGACCCGGCCACCGGCCAGGTAGTCCGGGTCGGCGCCGGCCAGCAGCAAGGTGTCCAGCAGAGCCAGCAGGCGGTTCTTGTCGCGCGCGGTAAAGCCGTACAACGCCGCGCAATGCAGCGGCGCCAGCCCCTGATTGTCGGTGGCGTGCACGTCGGCCGCGGCGGTGAGCAGGCGCGCCACGATGTCCGGCAGGCCCAGCGCGCAGGCCAGCATCAGCACGGTGACCCCGCCCGGCAGGCGGTGCTCGATCTGCGCACCGGCGTGCAGCAGTGCGGCCACGATCTCGGTCTGCCGCATGCTCACCGCCGCCGACAACGGCGTTGCGCCGCTATTGGCCGCGCGCTGCGGATCGGCGCCGCGGCCGAGCAGGTGCGTCACCACGCCAAGATGGCCACCACCGGCCGCACGCAGCAGCGCGGTGCAGCCTTGGGCGTCGACGGCGTCGACGGCGAGGCCGAGATCGATCAGGCGACGCACCGCATCGGTATCGCCGGTCATCGCAGCGGCCGGCACATCCGCTTCGCGCAGCGTGCGGCGCGGCAGCGACCAGATGCGCCAATCCAGCCAGTCGGCCAGATCGCGGCGGCCGATCGACAGCGCCACGCCCAGTGGGGTCTGCCCGTCGGCAGCGCGCGCTTCCGGCGAGGCGCCCTGCTTGACCAGCAGTTTCAGCGAGGCGTCGCGGCCCAGTGCGGTGGCCAGATGCAGGGCGGTCATGCCGTGGCTGTCGCGCGCCTCGCGGTCCACGCCATGTTCCAGCAACCAGTGCTGCAGACGCAGCCAGCCCAGCCGCACCGCCAGCGACAACGGCGGATCGCCGGCGGCCGACGGAGCGAAGGGGTCGGCGCCGCGTTCGAGCAGTTCCAGCGCGAACTGTTCCAGCCCGCGCGATGCCGCATCGTGCTGCACGCAGGCACTCAGCAGCCGGGTCAGGCCACCGGCGCCTGCCGGCGAGACGCCATGCCGCAGCAACGCCTGCAGCGCCGGTACCGCCTCCACGCCGCGCGAGAGCAGCGCAAACATCGGGACATCGCCGCAGGCGTCGCGCACTTCGGCGTCGGCGCCGTGGCGCAGCAGCCAGTCGACCGCCTCGGCGTTCAAGGCCAGATGCGCGTCGTGCAGCAGGCCGCCCAGTTCGTCCGGGGCGCATAGCCGCGCCAGCGCGACCAAGCCGTCGCGCTGCCCGAGCTGCAGGCCTTCGCGCAGCAGCACCAGCGGCGGGCGATCAGGCAGGACGGCAGCGCCAGGCGTGTCGCCCTGCGCGTCGCTGACCGCGGCCGGCAACGGGTAAGCGGGATCGAGCAGTTGCACGATCGCCCAACGTCCGGCCTCGGCGGCCACATCCACCGCGCGACGGCCATGCGCATCCACGCTGTCGGCAGGCACCTGCAGGTCCAGCAGGCGGCGGATCAGCGCCGGCGAGACGTTGTCGGCGGCGCAGGCCAGCATCAATGCGTTGCGGCCGTCGCCATCGATGGCCAGCACATCGGCCTTGCGCGCGACCAGGCGTTCGAGCACGGCGCTCCGTGCCTGGCGCGCGGCATCCAGCCACGGCGTACGGCCCAGCAGATCGCGTGCTTCCAGATTCGCCCCGGCCGACAACAGCGCCTCGACGATGTCGCCGTGGCCGGCCAGCGCGGCTTCGTGCAGCGCACTGCGACGCTGGCGGTCGCGCGCATCCACACGCGCCTTGTGCTTGAGCAGCAACTGCACGCCGGCCGGGTCGTCTTCTTCGGTACCGGCTGCCGCCAGCAGCACCGGGGCGCCGCCCTCCGGCTCCGACTGCGCGCCGCGCTCCAGCAGGAATTTGGCCAGCCGCCAGTTGCCGACCTGGCAGGCCATCGCCAACGGCGAATGGCCTTCGTTGTTGAGCGCGTCGAGCTCGGCGGCGGCATCGCGCAACAGCGCGGCCACGCCCGGGTCGGAACTGCGCACGGCGTGATGCAAGGGGGTGTTGCCGTCGTTGTCGCTGGCGCGCGGATCGGCGCCGTTGGCCAGCAAGGTCATCACCGCATCCGGGCGGCCGTGCCAGCTGTCGCGGGTGGCGGCCAGCAAGGGGGTCATGCCGCGATGCGGTTGATTGACGTCGACGCGGCGCACGATCAACTCACGCAGCAGGCGCAGATCCGGCAGTACGGCCGCCAGCGCCGGCAGGCTGCGTTGATCGCGCCATTCCGGCAGCGGCAGCGCCTGCGGGTCGGCACCGGCCTCGAGCAATTGCAGCGCGCGGTCCACCCGGCCACTGCGCGCGGCCTCGAAGAGTTCAGGCACCAGCTGATGCTGGGCCACCGGTTCCAGCGGGCGCGGTTCGGCGGCGGCTTCGGAAAAGAAATCGGCGGCCTGGCGCGTCTGTGGCGCATCGCTGCGCATGGGTGCGGGGGTGCGTTGCAGCAGCAGATGGGCCACCGGCAACAGCACGCAGGCGGCCACCGCCAAGCCCCAACGCAGGCCGCCGGACAACCAACCCGGCCAGGCCAGCACCACGGCCAGGGTGCACATCGCCAGCACCAGTGCAGCCGCCAGCAGGCCGCGCCAGGCATGCAATTCCTGCGCAGCCAGCGCCTGCCAGCGTGGCGCCAGCGCACCACCGTCGCGTTCCACCTCGCCCCACAACGGCCAGGTCCGCCACAGCCCCAGCAAGGCTGCGCTGACTGCCACGCTCAGCGCCAGCGCGGCAGCCAGGCTGCCGCTGTCGCGCAGGGCGGTCAGCGGCCAGCTGATCAGCGCCGCCAGTGCCAGCAGGCCCACGCCCCAGATTGCCAGCAACGGCGGCAGCGCCTGCGCGATCGCGCGCGGCTGGCCCGGCACTGCGCGCGTCCCACGCGCCCACGACACCGCCAGCGCGAACGCCGGCTGCGCCAGCCACAGGCTCAGCGCAGCAACCGCACCGCCAATGCCACCGAGCAGGCAGAGCACCACGCCAGCCGCACCGGCCAGCGCTGCGGCGCGCATCCGTGCGCCACGCACAGGTTCAGTCATAGTCGCACTCGCCTGCGAGCACGATGGTTTTGGGCAATTGCAGATAGAAGCCGTGCTTGCCCAGCGCCTCGCGCACCGTGGCCGCATCGGCCTGCGCCAGCCGGCGCTCGGGTGTCAACGCCACATCCAGCACGAACGTAAACGGCGCCAGCTGCGCCTGCACGGCAGCAGGAAGACCGGAGAAATCGTCGCGTGTGGCGAGATAGACGAAGGTGTCCTGCTTGCGTTGGCTTTTATAGACGTAGGCGTGCATGCGCGCGTGGTCGCGCTCGGAAGAGAGATGTGTCGCGTCGATTGTGTCGCAATTGCGGCGACGGCGAAAGCGCGGCCTGTGCGAAAAATCCCAGCCGCGTCAGCGACATGACTGTGACGTTCAGTTGCGCCGTCCACGGGACCCACGCGCGCCATCGATATACTGGCCGCACTTTTTGCCAGCCAGACCATCGTGAGCCAAGCGCAGCATTCGTCCCAGATGGCCCCGGTTGCCGTCACCGCGTTCACTTCCACCACCGCGCTCGGCGCCGGGCTCGCCGCCCAGGCCGCCGCGTTGACCGCTCGCCGCAGCGGCCTGCGTCGCAACGATTTCGGCCCGCAACCGCTGCTGCCCTGCTGGGTTGGCCGCGTCGATGGCGTTGAAGACGTTGTACTGCCCGATTCTCTGCAAGAGTGGGATTGCCGCAACAACCGCCTGGCCTGGCAGGCCCTGCAGCAGGACGGGATGGCGCAGGCCGTGCAGGCCGCTGCGCAACGTTACGGCGCCGAGCGCGTGGCGGTGATCATCGGCACCTCCACGTCCAGCATCGGCGCCAGCGAAGAAGCGTATACGCGGCTGGTCGACGACGCCGACGGTGCGCGCTTTCCCGAGGATCTGAATCGCCCGATCGTGCACACCCCGCATTCGCTGGGCGATTTCGTGCAGCACGCCACCGGCCTGCGTGGCCCGTGCGTCACCGTGGCCACGGCCTGTTCGTCCAGCGCCAAGGTGTTCGCCCAGGCGGCGCGGCTGATGGATGCCGGCGTGATCGATGCGGCGCTGGTCGGCGGCGTGGACACCTTGTGCGGCAGCGTGCTGTTCGGCTTCAACTCGCTGCAGGTGGTGGCGCCGGAGATGTGCCAGCCGTTCGATGCACGCCGGGTCGGCCTGAGCCTGGGCGAGGCCGGCGGCTTTGCGCTGCTCGAACGCCCGGCCGCCGCACCGGATGCCACGCTCTGGCTGTACGGCTACGGCGAATCCAGCGACGCGCACCATATGTCGGCCCCGCATCCGCAAGGGCTGGGCGCGCAGCTGGCGATGCGCGGTGCGCTCGACCGCGCCGGTCTGGAGCCAGCCGCGGTGGGCTATCTGAATCTGCACGGCACCGCCACGCCGGCCAACGACAGCGTGGAAGCCGCCGCAGTGGCAGCGATCTTCCCCGGCACCTTGCACGCCAGTTCGACCAAGGCCTGGACCGGCCACACCCTGGGTGCGGCGGGCATCGTCGAATCGGTGATCGCACTGCTCGCGCTGCGCGACGACGTGCTGCCCGGCACGCTCAACAGCGATATCCCCGACCCGGCCTGTGGCCCGCAAATCCGCTTCGACAACGCCCATGCCCGCATCGACTACGCCATGAACAACTCTTTCGGTTTTGGCGGCAACAACTGTTCGCTGCTGTTCGGGCGGGCCCGCTGATGCTGGCCGCGACCATCGAAGGGATCGGCTTCTGGACCCAGGGTCTGCCCAACTGGGACGCTGCCAGCGCCTTCGCACGCGGCGGCGCGCTGCAGGACACCCCCGCCCGCCCGGCGCCGCAGCTGCTGGCCGCCAACGAGCGCCGCCGCGCGCCGGACACGGTGGCCGTGTCGCTGGAAGCTGCGCTGGCCGCCTGTGGCGCCGCCGGCCGCGATCCGGCCAGCCTGCCGTCGATCTTTACCTCTACTTACGGCGATCTGGCCATCTCCGACTATATGTGCACCACGCTGGCCAGCGACCCGTTGGCGATTTCGCCAACGAAGTTCCACAACTCGGTACACAACGCCGCAGCCGGCTACTGGACCATCGGCGCCGGCGCGATGACCCCGGCCACGGCGATGAGCGCCAGCCTGGGTAGCTTCGCGCAGGGCCTGCTGGAAGCGCTGGTGCAGCGCGCTGCCGGCGCGCAGGCCGTGCTGCTGGCCAGCTACGACGCCCGTTCGGTCGGGCCGCTAGGGCGCGTCGCCCCCAGCCTGGGGCTGCTGGGTAGCGCATTGGTGCTGGGCACGCCCGGCCAGGCCGGCAAGCCGCAGCTGCACGCACATCTGGACGACGGCGCTCCCTCGCCCGGCGATGGCGCGCTGTCGCGCCACATCGCCGGCAATGCAATGGCGCCGATGCTGCCGCTGCTGGACCTGTTGGCCGGCAATGGCGGCAGCGTGGCGCTGTATGCCGCACCGGGCCGGGTGCTGCGCGTGGAGGTCCGGCAATGAGCCGGCAACCGCTGAGCCGCGAGGACACCGCCATCCTGGTGCCGGCCTTGAACGAGGCGCTGCGCATCCGCGAAGTGGTCACCGACGCGCTGATCTATTGCTCTCACGTCATCGTGATCGACGACGGCTCCGACGACGGCACCGCCGAGTGCATCGCCGGCATGCCGGTGACGCTGATCCGTCACCCGCAGCGCATGGGCAAGGGCGCGGCGCTGCGCAGTGGCTTTGCGCAAGCACAGCGTCTTGGCATGCGCGCGGTGATGACCATGGACGGCGACGGCCAGCACAAGGCGGCCGATTTCCCGCGCCTGCTGGCCGCCGCCAACCGCCACCCGGGCTGCGTGATCGTCGGTGCGCGCATGCGCAAGCGCGCCACCCAGCCCACCATCCGCCGCATCGGCAACGATTTCGGCGACTGGGGCATTGCCTGGGGGTGCGGCTTCCGCTTGATCGACAGCCAAAGCGGCCAACGGTTGTATCCGGCCTCGGTGTTCACCCTGCCCAACGTGCCCGGCGAGGGCTTCGTGTTCGAAGCGCAGCTGCTGATTTCGGCCGCGCGCCAGGCCGGCGCGCGCGTAGTCGCCGTGCCGATCGAAACCCGCTACGCCGGTACCTCGCCTGGCACCTTCCGCAAGAGCCATTTCCGGCTGGTTCGCGACCTGTGGAATATCACCTCGCACGTGGTCAAACAGGTGTGGGCATACGGCCATGTGTGGCGCGAATATCGCCGCGTGCGCGCCAACCCGGTGATCGTTGACGATCCCGATGGCGAATTTGCTACTGTCCCTGCGGTTACCAAGAGCAATCACTCCTCATGAATGCACAGCGCGCCGATGTCGTGATCACCGGGGGTGGCCTGGCCGGCCTGAGCCTGGCCTTGCAACTGAAGCAGCGCGATCCGGAGCTTGCCATCACCGTGCTGGAACGGCGCGCGCATCCGGTCCGCGAAGCCGCGTTCAAGGTCGGCGAATCCACGGTGGAAATCGGCGCACATTATTTTGCCGACGTGCTGGGCCTGCGCGAGCATCTGGAGTCCGAGCAGATCCGCAAGTTCGGGTTTCGCTTCTTCTTCTCCGACCAACGCCACGACATCGACCGCTGCACCGAACTGGGCGTGAGCAAGATCCTGCCCACGCCGTCCTGGCAGATCGACCGCGGCCGCTTCGAAAACTTTCTGGGCGAGCGTGCGCGTGCGCAGGGCATCGCCTTCTTCGACAGCTGCAGCGTCAAGGGCGTGGACCTGTCCGAAGACGACACCGACCACGCCGTGCGCTTCGAACGCGATGGCACGCCGGGCACGCTGGGTGCGCGCTGGGTGGTGGATGCCAGCGGACGCGCCGGCCTGCTCAAGCGCAAGCTCGGCCTGGCGCAGGACAACGCGCACAACGCCAATGCCGTGTGGTGGCGTGTGGAAGGCCTGATCGACCCCAACGGCTGGTCGCAGGACAGCAGCTGGCTGCAACGCTGCACGCCGCCGGACCGCTGGCGTTCGACCAACCACATGTGCGGGCCGGGCTACTGGTTCTGGCTGATTCCACTGTCCTCGGGTGCGCATTCGCTGGGCATCGTCTGCGATGCGGACCTGCATCCGCTGGAGAGCATGAACACCCACGAGAAGGCGATGACCTGGCTGCGCACGCATCAGCCGCAGGTGGCCGCCACGCTCGACCAGGCCGATTACCGGCTGCAGGACTTTCTGTTCCTGCGCAACTTCTCCTATGGCTGCAAGCAAGTGTTCTCGTCGCAGCGCTGGGCACTGACCGGCGAAGCGGGAGTATTCCTGGACCCGTTCTATTCGCCCGGCAGCGACTTCATCGCCATCTCCAATACCTACATCTGCGAATTGATCGGCCGCGACCGCGCCGGCAAGTCGCTCAGCCCGTACGTGGAGCTGTACCAGCAGCTGTATTTCTCGTTCTACGAAAACACGCTGACGCTGTATCAGGATCAGTACGCGCTGTTCGGCGACGAGCAGGTCATGCCGGTCAAGGTGATCTGGGATTACACCTATTATTGGTCGTTGCTGGCGCCGCTGTTCTGCAGCGGGCGCATCGCCCATCTCAGTCTGCTCTCGCGCATGAAGAACGACTTCCTGCACGCGCGCGACATGAACCTGGCAATGCAGCAGGTACTGCATGCATGGGGCGTGCGCAATGCCGCCCAGGGCATCGCGGCCGGCAGCGGACGGCTGCTGGACCAATACCTGATCGGCTGGTTCAACGAACTCAATGGCGCCTTGAACGACACGCTCGACGATGATGCGTTTGTCGCACGCATCCACGGCAATGTCGCGCAGATGGCGGTACTGGCGCGCGAGATCCTGCAACAGGCACGTCAACGCTACCCGGACCTGCCCGACTACGGCCTGGAGTCATTGACTGCCGGCGCCAACGGCGAGGCGATTCTTACCGCGACCTGGTACGCCGACGCGGCGTGAGCTTTAGAGCAGCTACACGGCAAGTTGGCATGACCTGCGCTTCCTTGGCCCTCGCATGATGCGCCACCGCGATCGGGTCATGAAAATAAAAGAGACTGGAAGCCGAGCCAGCAGTTGCTCGTGAGCATGCACACCGCAATCATCCAGACTGGTCCTTGCCGGCTCGCCGGCGCGGGACCTTACGCGGCATGGATGCCGCGTAAGAGCTTACAAGGACGTACTTGCAGCGTGTCCTGCGACGGTGGGCCGGCAAGGGCCCTGCAGCGAACGTCGCAGACCAGCCGCTCTCAGCCCATCCCACCATTGACGCCAATCACCTGGCCATTGATGTAGCCGGCCACGTCCAAGCACAGAAAGGCGACCAGCGCGGCCACTTCATCGGGTTTGCCGACGCGGCCGGCCGGTACCAACTGCTTGATCGCCTCCGGCGCAAAACTGTCGCCGACCATGTCGCTTTCGATCACGCCGGGCGCGACCACATTCACCGCGATGCCGCGGCTGGCCATTTCGCGCGAGAGCGACTTGCTGGCGCCGTGCAAGGCGGCCTTGGCGGCGGCGTAGTTGGTCTGCCCGCGATTACCCAGCACGGCCGCCACCGACGACACGCTGACGACGCGGCCCCAACGCGTGCGCGCCATCGGCAGCAGCAACGGCTGGGTGACATTGAAAAAACCGTGCAGCGACACGTCGATGACGCGATGCCACTGCTCGACATTCATGCCTGCCATCGGCGCGTCGTCGTGGATGCCCGCGTTATTGACCACGATCTGGATCGGGCCAGCTTCCAGCAAGCTCTCCAGCGCCGCCGAACTTGCCTGCGCGTCGGCCACATCGAAGGCCACTGCCTGTGCGCTCCCGCCATCGGCCACGATCGCGGCAACCACCTCGTCGGCACGCGCCAGGTTGCCGTTGGCGTGCACGATCACATGCCGGCCCTGCGCAGCCAGGTGGCGGCAGATCGCACCGCCAAGATCGCCGCTGCCGCCGGTGACCAGTGCGCGGCGTTGTGGAATGGGTGTGCTCATGGAAGACTCGATGGCGCCGCACGTGCGGCCGCGGAAACAAAAGGGGATTCATCCTAACCATTCATGCGAGCCACGTGCCAGCGCCCTGCGCAAGACTGGCAACGTTGCACTTGCGCACGCGCCTGCATCTTACGACGTGACCCAGGCGTGCGATCGTGCACACGCGCTGCCCTTGAAGCCGCCACACGCATTGCCGGCACCCGGCCACTCCAGCGATCAGGCGTGCCTACGCCTGCGCGGCGCCCAGCATCACGGTGGCGCGTCCTTCGGCAAGCAATTGCGCGCCATGGGTCAGGCGAAAACTGTATTGCTGGCTGTCCTCGCCCTGCATCAACACCTGCGCCTGGCACTCGATCGCATCCGGCAAGGTATCCAGATACATCACGTGCACCTCCACGCTACGCAGCGCTACCAGCATGCCAGGGCGTACCGGCTTGCCGGATTCGCGGCCCAGCAACCCGCCATGCACGGCCATGGCCTGCGCGCCGTATTCGCACAGATGCAGCGCGCGCAAACGCCCGTTGCACCGCAACGGATGCGCATCGCTGCGATGCGCGTGACTGCGCAGCACAATGCGCTGCGCATCCCACTCGATCACTTCTTCCCACAGGCACATGCTGCCCTGGTGCGGAATCAGCGCAGCGATTGCGTCACGTCCCTGCATGCGGTTCTCCGTTCGCGGTGCGTTCCAGCGCCGGTTCGCGCGACACCAGCAAGGCCAGAATGAAATTGAACAGCACGCCCAACGCCACTGTGCTGCCGATGGCACGCAAGACCGGGATGCTGGACGCGGCCAACAGCGCAAATACCAGCAGCGTCATCAGGCTGCAGACGATCAACGCATGCAGCGTACGCAGTTGGTCGGCGTGATCGTCGCCGGCATGATCGAAGAACAGCGCGTAGTCCAGGCCCAGACCGGCGGCCAGGATCAGCGCGATCAGATGGAACAGATTGAGTTCCACCCCGGTGCCGCGCAGGATCGCCAGGATCAGCACCGTCGTCAGCGCCATCGGCAGCAGTACGCGCACGATGCGGCGCGGGCTGCGCAGTGCGATCGCCACGGTCACTGCCAGCAACAAGGCAGCCAGGACCAGCGCACCGAGCACGCGTCCGCGGTAGGCGGCCACCAGCGATTCGGAGGCGTCCTTCAGATCCAGCAATTGCGCGCCGCTGCCTTGCACGGCGGCCGCCAACACCGCCGGATCGCGCAGGCCCGTCAACGACACCAGCGCGGTGCTGCGATCGCCACGGCCGAGCAGCAAGCCACCGACCGACGTGGCCAGCGGCGAGCCGCTCAGATCCTTCGGTAGCAGCGGTGCGGCGCGCTTGGCGGCGTCCAGATCCTGCAGGAACGGCGCAAACGCATCGCTGCGGAATGGCGTGGTGGCTACTGCGCGCTCGGTCAGCGCGCGCGCCTGCGCAGCATCGGGCAAGGCGGCCTGTCGCGCACGCTGGGTGTTGGCGCTGGGCAGATAGCGTGCCGCCATGTCGTAGCCGAGCAACGCACCATCGCGCACCAGCGCATCCAGACGCGGGCGCAATTGCTCGCTGGCCTGCAGCGCCGCCTCATCGCTGGCTGCCGGCAGCGCCAGCACGTAACGCACGTCCGGCGCGCCCAGTTCCTGACGCAGATGGGTGTCCTGCGCCAATGCCTTGGGCGGCACGGGGGTTAGCTTCGACAGATCGTTTTGCCAGAACTGCCCCGGCGCGAACACGATCACCGCAATGCCGATCACGGCCATCGCCGCCAGGCTGATGCGTGGCCGCGGCAGGCGCGCAATGCCACGCCACAGCACCGCCAGCACGCGCGAGTCCGCGTAGTCGCGCGGGGCCGGATCGATCAGGGCCGGCAACAGCCAGCGCGTGGTGACCGCGGCGGTGGCAAGGCCGGCAATGGTGAACACCGCCAGCTGCCGCAAGCCGTCCACGCCGGAGAACAGGAAGGTCACGTAGGCAATGCAGGTGGAGACCACGCCGGTGGCCAACGTCGGCCACAGATGCCGTGCGTTCTCGCGCGGATCCAGACCGGGACGCTGATGACTGAACAGATGGATCGGGTAATCCTGCACCACACCGATCAGCGTGAAGCCGAATGCCACGGTGATGCCGTGCACGCCGTCGAACAACAGCGCCACCGCACCCAGGCCGGCCAGACCGGCGCTGGCCAGCGGCAACACGCCAAGTACCGGAATCTTCCAGCTACGGTAGGCCACCAGCAGCAACAGCACCAGGCCCACCGTATCGAGCGTGCCGATCCACTGCGCTTCGCCTTGCGTGCGCGCGGTGATTTCCACCGCGAATGCGCCCGGCCCGGTCAGCGTCAGCCGGGTGGCAGTGCCCTTGCCGACCTTCGCGAACGCCGCTTGCACGGCGTCATAGGCCAGCTGCTGGCCGGTGGGGTCGAAGCCTGCCGCGCGGGTCTGCACGATCAACAGCGCCGAGGTGCCGGCGCGATCGAACCACACGTCATTGCGCGTGCGCGGCATCGCTGCCGGCTGCAGGGTGTCGGCCAGATGCAGGATTTCCATCGTGGGGTCGCGCGGCAGCAACGGCTCCACCATGGCCGCCGCCGGCGAGCCCAGATCCTGCACGCGCGCCTGCAACGCCGCTTCCAGCGTCCGCGCGTCGAGCGGGGTCTTGTCGAAGCTGTCGCTGAGCAGATAGCGGTACGGCAGCAAGCGCTCGGGAATCGCCTCCAACCCGGCGTTGCCACCGTTGCCGACCAGTTCGAACAGCGCCGGCTGCGCGGACAGCGCCTGGTGCAGTTGCTGCGACTGCTCGGCCAAGGTGACCGGATCGTTGTTGGACAACGCCATCAGCAGCAGCCGCGATCCAGGGCCTTCGCCGAGTTCTTCGATCAGCAGTTTTTGCGCCGGCGTGCGCGGGGCGGGCATGAACTTGCGCAGGTCGCCGGTGACCTTGAGCGTCTCGCTCAACCAGAATCCGGCCACTGCCAGCAAGGCCAGCCACAACAGTGCCAGGCCGATGCGGCGGTTTGCGTTCAACTTAAGCGACATGGTGTACGTGTCCTGCTACAGCGGCCGAACGCCCGCTGGCCGCGCGCGCGGCATCGGTCGTATTGGCAACGTGCGCGTTTCAGCTGCGAAGGGTGTGATGTGGTTAGAGACGACCGGCGCAACCATCCCGCGCGCGGTCACGCGCCCGAGCCGTGGCAAAGCGTGGTCAGCGCGGCGGCATCGGTCACGCCGGCCGCCGCGCGCGCTGCACCGGCCAGCAGGGTGCGCTGCAGGTCGCCCTTGGCAGGCACGCTTTCGATACACCGCAGTTCGTCGTTGCGTCCGTACAGGCGCAATTCGTGCACCTGCTTGGCCACGGCGGCGTCCTTGGGCTGCAGGGTCAGCTGCCAGGCCTGTGGCTGGCCCTGCCCACTGACGCGGTAGTGCTGCTCCAGCAGGGCGCGGTCGCCGGACAGCAACGCGCCGAATCCGGACTTCAAGCCGGCCAGCTCGGGCACGCGGCTCAACGAGAAACGGCGTGGCGATTTGCCTTCGCGTTCCAGCACGCCTTCGTCGCCGGTCAGCGTGGTGGTTTCGCGGTATGGCGCACTGACCTCGCGCACCAGCGTCTGCGCGTCCGGGCGACGGTAGTGGCCCTCCACGCGCAACGGCGTCTTCAGCAAGGCCGAGCCACGCAATTCGACGAATTCGGTGCTGACCGGTGCGGGGCGCGCCAGGCGCTGCAGCACCTGCCCGACGTCCAGCGTCTCAGGCGGTGCGGCGCATAGCGGTGCGGCGCTGAACAGCAGTATCAGCATCCACGGCAGGGTGCGGCACATCGGCATGGTGGGTGTTCCAGAAATCGTAGAAGTTGAACCAGTTGTACGGCGCGTAGCAGGTGTAATGTTCCAGCCTGGCAGCGTAATCGCGCATGAGTACCGCCAGCACCGGGGCGCGCTGACGACGTGGCACGTCCAGGCCTTCGCTGAAGGTTTCGAACGCCAGCTCGTAGTGATTGCCGCCGTGATACAGGCCGAACGCCAGCACCACCGGCACCTTGAGCGCAGCGGCGATCAGCCACGGCGAGGTCGGGAACATCGCATTGCGGCCAAGGAACATCGCCGGCAGCGCCGGGTCGCCTTCGCGCGGGCGATCGATCAGCAGCGCCACCAGCGCACCGGCATCGGTGGCCTCCTTGATCGCCATGACGATCGAGGTCGCGTCCATGCCGGCGTCGATGATGTTGGCGGCCAGCTGCGGGTTGAGCGCCCCCAGCAGGTCGGTCATGGCGCGGTTGTGCGCCTTGTCCAGCACCACCTTGACCTGCACGTCCGGGCGCTCGGTGGCCAGCACGCGCAGCGCATCGAAGCTGCCCAGGTGCGAGCCGAAGATCAGCACGCCGCGGCCGCGATCCATTTGCGCGTGCAGTTGATCCAGGCCGGCGATGTCCACGCGGAAGCGCTGCATCTGCCCGCACAGCATGTACACCCGGTCCAGGATGGTCGAGGCGAAGGTATGGATGTGCCGCGCCACATCGCGCAGCGAAGCCGGGCGGCCCAGCACCCGCGCCAGATAGGCACGCGAGGCGGCGCGCTCTGGGCCACGCACCAGCAGGAAGTACAGCGTGATCGGATACAGCAGCGCACGCCCCACCGCACGCCCGGCGTGCCGTGCAATGCCGCGGATCAGCCACAACGCAAAGCGCCCGCCACCTTCCGGACGCTGTTTCCAATGCTTGCTCATGGCGCTGCCTCGGCCACCAGTTCGCCGCTGACCAGCAACGCCTCGGCGCGCTGCACGCGGAAGCGCCAGCGCGGGCCATCGCCTTCCAGCGTGACCGAGGCGGTCTGGCCGGGCAGCAACGGCTGCACGAATTTCACCTGCGGCAGGCGCATGGCCGCGCGCGGACCATGCAGGGCTTCCACTGCCTGCAGCACATGGTCGAGCACGACCACGCCAGGCACCACGGGACGGCCCGGGAAATGTCCGGGCAGGCAGGGATGATCATGCGGCACAACGAAATCCATAAGCGTGGAACTCAGATCCTGGGTTGAAGCATTGCAGCCACGGCCTTGTGTGCCTGCTCGGTCAATTGTTGGCGATCCGGCGCATCCGGCCCGGTCACCGCGATCGGCGCACCGATCCGCACGCGAATGATGCCCGGCCTCACCCTGAACAGGCCATCGACCGGCAAGACCTTGCCGCAGCCATCCAGCGCCACTGGAACCACCTGCACGCCAGCATCGATAGCGGCCTGCAGTAGTCCGGCCTTGAATGGCAATAATGCGCCGGTGCGGCTGCGCGTGCCTTCGGGAAACAGACACAACTGTTTGCCCTCGCGCAACAGCGCGGCAGCCTGGCGCCGCACCAGCGCCCCTGCCCTGCGGCTGTCGCGGTCCAGAAACAGCATGCCGGCGGCATGCGCATACCAGTTCACGAACGGCACCTTGCGCATTTCCTGCTTGAGCAAAAAGCGCAGCGGCACCGGCAAGGCATGGAACAGCGCACAGATGTCGATGATCGACTGGTGGTTGCTCACGAACAGATAGTTCTTGGACCAATCCACCCGCTCGCGCCCTTCCACGATGACGGTGGCGCCCGCACCACGGAACAGCACCGGCGACCACATCCAGCTGCCCATGCGCAGCAGACGGTCGGCATCGCGGGTGATCGCCAGCACGACCAATGCATAGACGATCCCGCCAGCGGTGAAGGCCAGCGTGAACGCCAATTGCAACAGGTTGAACACAGCCCACGCCAGGCGCGACGGCATCCTTGCCAACGGCATTTTTGTCTTGCCCCCGAAAATATGCACGTCCGTCGCTGCCCCAGGCCACGCACTCAGCGCAGCAGATCGCGCCAGAAATCCGGCCCGAGCCGCGCCATCTGACGCAAGAAGTCTGGCAGATTACGATAGGGGCGCTGTGGAAACCAGCGACCGCGCAATAGATATTCCGCAACGAAGAAGCCGCCAATCACCCCATAGGCGAGCAGGTTGGCGAACAACGAGGCGCGCGCGTCGCTGATCGGCAGCGGCGAGGCATGACCCAGCTGCGCGAGCACGCCGCTGGGCTCGGCGCACAGACCCAGCACCAGATTGGCCAGGGTCAGGCCGCACAGCAGCACTGCCCAGGCCAGCGTGAGGCGGCGCGTGTAGCGGCGTTGTTCGGGCGTGATCGGCATGCCGGCCTGGCCGTACAGGCCTTCAACAATGCGCGTGATCAGCGGCGTGCGCCCGGCCCGCAGGCTGCGCCCGAAAAACCAGGCCACCCAACCGGTAAACACCACCGGCGGCGCCGCCAGCACCAACATCGCATACGGCGAATGCCACAGCGCGCCCAGCCCGGCAAGCAGCAGCAGCGCCAACGCCCAGGCCCAGGGCCGGCGCGCAACCATCGGTTCGATCAACACCATCAGCACCAGCAAACCACCGGCGATGACGGCCAATTCCGGGCGGTGACTGGCATTGGCCCAATGCGCCAGCGGCGAATACGCCACCGCCAGCAGAACGCCCAGCCCCAGCACCCACGCGGGTGCGTCGGGGGATGGCGCAGTTGGCAGATCAGACGGTCTTGTTGGCTTGGACATGCGCCGACAGTGCGCGCAGCGACGCGAAGATGCGACGGTTTTCGTCGTTGTCCGAGCGCAACTGGAAGCCGTAGCGCTTGCTGATCGCCAGCGCCAGTTCCAGTGCGTCGATCGAGTCCAGCCCCAGCCCGGTATTGAACAACGGCGCCTCCGGATCGATGTCGGCGGGCTGGACGTCTTCCAGGTTCAGACTTTCGACCAGGAGTTCGGCCAGTTCACGTTCGGCAGCGGTTTGCGAGGACATCCAGGATTTCCACAGGTCAGGGTCGGGCAACAAGAGTGAGAACAAGCAAGAGCAGCGCGGGCGACCATCGGCAGGCATGGGCGTCGCGTCGGGCCGTAGTGTACGTTGCCGCCGCTGCCAATCCGAGCATCTGCCGCGCGGCTGGCCGGTGCCTGCCTGCTGCCGTCGTTCTTCACATATGGATCGGCGGGCCACAGCTGGCCGGGCAGCCGGTCAGGCTATCATGACTGCATGACGCTCGCCCGCCGCAGGTTCGTTCCAGGATGACTTCCACCGCTGTTCGCCTCACCCCGACCGCCATGCCGGCAGCCGGGCCGGCTCCCGGACCGGAGTGTCCGGATGTCCTGATCGTCGGCGGCGGCCCGGCTGGCTGCACCGCGGCCATCGCACTTGCCGAGCTCGGTTGGTCCGTGACCCTGCTCGAGAAGGCGCAGCACCCGCGCTTTCATATCGGCGAATCCTTGCTGCCGATGAACATGCCGATTCTTGAACGCCTCGGCGTGCTGGAAGACGTGCGCGCCATCGGCGTGCTGAAGCGTGGGGCGGATTTTCCCAACGACAGCGGCGGCTACAACACATTCCGTTTTTCGCACGCGCTCGATGCCAAGGCCGATTTCGCCTTCCAGGTGCCACGTGCGCAATTCGACCACGTGCTGTTCCAGCGTGCGCGTGCGGTGGGCGTGGATGCACGCGAGCAGGTCTGCGTGGAGCAGGTCGCCTTCGACGGCGAACACCCGGTGCTGCAGGCACGCACGGCAGATGGTGGCGTACAGCAGTTCCGCCCGCGCTATCTGCTCGATGCCAGCGGCCGCGACACCTTCCTGGGCAACCGCCTCAAGCTCAAACGCGCCAATGCAACGCATCAATCGGCCGCCTTGTTCAGCCATTTCCGCGGCGTGGCACGACGCCCGGGTGAGGATGCCGGCAACATCAGCATCTACCGGCATGCGCATGGCTGGATGTGGCTGATTCCGCTGCCGGAGGACATCATGAGCGTGGGCGCGGTCTGCTATCCGGACTACATGAAGACCCGCCAGGGCGACAGCGAGGGCTTCTTGATGCGCACGCTGGCGCTCAACCCCGAGCTCAGCGCGCGCATGCTCGGCGCCGAGCGCGTGGCGCCGGTGCATGCCACCGGTAACTACGCCTACGAATGCACGCGCATGGCCGGGCCGCGCTGGTTGATGCTGGGCGATGCCTACACCTTCGTCGACCCGATGTTTTCCTCTGGCGTGTTCCTGGCCATGCACGGCGCCGAACGTGGCGCGGCGATGGTGGATGCCGCACTGCGCGCACCGCAGTCGGAGGCGAAACTGCAGCGCGCCCTGCAGCGCGAACTGACGCGCGGCGTGGATGAATTCAAGTGGTTCATCTACCGCTTCACCTCGCCCACCATGCGCGCCTTGTTCGCGCAGCCGCAAAACACCTGGCAGGTGGAACAGGCGGTGGTGGCGATGCTGGCCGGCGATGTGTTCGACGCCCCCAAAGTCCGCATCCGCCTGCGCGCCTTTCGCGCCCTGTACGCACTCACCGCCTTGTCGATGATGCCGCGCGCCTGGCAGTCGTGGCGCCATCGCCGGCGTCAGGCCAAGCTCGGCTTCGACGGCGACACCTTGCAACGCGACACGCAACAACGAGACGCTCCATGACCGCTTCCCAGGCCCAGACCACGCACGCCGTGCGCCACCCCCGGCTGCAGGTCGACTATGTCGACCAAACCGACCCTGCCGTGCTGCTGACCGACCCGCAGGTGCTGGCCGTGTTCGGCTTCGGCGATGCGGCGCCGCGCCTGCACGACCCGCGCTATCTGCGCGTGCCGCTGCAGCCGTACCAGGCCAGCGTGCTGGAAGTGTGGCGCACCGATGCGCCGGTGAGCAGCGGCCGCGATGGCAACATCGCCTGGTCCAGCGATGGGCACCTGCAGTTCGGCGTGATCGAGATCGACGAGCAGGATGTCGATATCGAAGAAGCCGCCGCCCGGGCGTATGCGGAAATCACCGCCTTCGTCAGCAACAGCCAGACGCCACGGTTGCTGCGGATCTGGAATTACCTGGACGCCATCACCCTGGGCAGCGGCGACCGCGAACGTTACCGGCAGTTCTGCGTGGGCCGTGCACGCGGGTTGGGCGCGTTCGACACCGCGCAATTGCCGGCCGCCACCGCCGTGGGCCGTTGCGATGCCGAGCGCATCATCCAGATCTACTGGCTGGCCGCCGCCAATGCCGGCACGCCGCTGGAAAACCCGCGCCAGGTCAGTGCCTACCACTACCCGCGCCAGTACGGCCCGCAGTCACCGAGTTTCGCCCGTGCCATGCTGCCGCCGGCCGGCAGCGACATGCCGTTGCTGCTGTCAGGCACCGCTGCCGTGGTGGGCCACGCCTCGATGCACACCGGCCAATTGCTGGCGCAGCTGGAAGAAACCTTCGCCAACTTCGACGCCCTGCTCGGCGCCGCGCGCCAGCAGGCACCTGCGTTACCGGCGCAGTTCGGCGCCGGCACCCGCCTGAAGGTCTATGTGCGCGAGCGCGAGGACCTGCCCCGGGTTGCGCAGGCACTGGACGCCCGCTTCGGCGATGCGGTTCCGCGCCTGCTGCTGCACGCGGTGATCTGCCGCGATGAGCTGGCGGTGGAGATCGATGGGGCGCATGGGTGATGCCGCCTGCCGCGGAGGCCATCTGCGGCGATCGCTTGAGCAGCGCCAACGGATGGCGCGATGCGGGCTGACGTGACGCAGGCATTCCTGCGCTGTGCGCGTTCAACACCGCTTGTCGAAAGCGTTAGACAGCCGCTGACAAATGCCAGCACACCGCTGCTTCTAAGCTGGCCTCTCAGCATTGCGCGCAGAGGCCGACCATGTTGTTGCTTGCGATCGTATTGGCGGCGTCCGTTCCAGCCGGCCCCCAATTGCTTGTCGGCCAGTCATTCGAAACCTTCGCGACGCAAACCGACAGCCTGTGCCCTGGCAGACAGGCCAGATCGATTACGCCCGGCGATCTGGATTTTGCGCAAGAAACCTTTGAAGCGCAGTTGCGCCCACGCACCCGCACACGGCTGGAGGCGGCGAATACTGCGGCAACACGCTGCGCCGACCGCAATGGCCTGAGCTGCCAGGTGGAAGCAACGCTCGAAGCCCTGCAGCAAACGCGCTTGCTGGCACGTTTTTCGCGCTATGTCTGCAGCCATCCATCGCCAAGCTGATCCTGACAGACGCAGCGCCCGACGACGCGCGCACGCGGCAGGTCACGCTCAGCCGTTGAGCAATCCCAGCACCACATCGCGCGGCAGCTTGCCGGTTTCGTTGCGCGGCAGGGCGGCGAGTTTGCGCAGGCGGCGCGGCAGGAACACCGGGTCCACGCTGACGCGCAGTGCGGCCAGCACCTGGGCTTCGTCGAGGGTAGGGGCGACCACCAGCGCAGCGATGCGACCGACCGCCTGGCCGGGGTCGGGCGCGAGCTGCACGATGGTCCCGTCGATGACGCCGGGAATGGCGAGCAAGCGCCGGGTGAGATCGGCCAGCGATGCGCGTTTTCCGGCGATTTCCAGCAGGTCGGCCTGGCGGCCGCGCACCTGGAAGCGGCCGTCGTCGGCCACGTCCATCATGTCGGCCAGCAGCACCGGCGTGGCCAGATGCGGCGCATGCACCAGCGTGCCTGCGGCCTGGGTTTCCAGGCGCACGCCGGGCAAGGGCGTCCACGCCGCTTCCAGCGCGGTGCGGCGCACGGCGAACACGCAGGTTTCGGTGGAGCCGAACATCTCGCGCACCTCACCGCCGAAACGCGCTTCGGCGGCAGCGGCGATCTCCGGCGCCAGCGGCGCGGTGGCCGACACGATGCCGGCCAGCGGCGGCAGCGCCACGCCGGATTCGACCAACGCACGCAGATGCACCGGCGTGGTCACCAGGACACGCGGCGCGGGAATATCGGCCAGCGCACGTGCCACGTCGTCCGGAAAGAACGGCCGCCCTGCGTGCACCGCCAGCGTGGTCACCATCGGCAGCAGCACCGACAATTCCATGCCGTACATGTGCTGCGGCGGCACCGTGGCAACCACGTGCGGGACGGCATCGGCGTGCGTCCACAGGCTTTGCAGCGCGACCAGATCCTGGCGCGTGCTGGTCAAAAAACTGCCCCATGTCTTGGGATTGGGTTGCGGGCTGCCCGTGCTGCCGGAGGTGAAACCGATCGCCACCAGCGCATCGTCGGCCAGCTGCGGAATCGGACCCTGGGCCTGCGGCAACTCGGCCGGCAGCTGCCAATACCGCGGCGGCGCCAACTCCAGCGTCAGATCGCCCAGACAATAGGTATCGGCGTAACGCGCCTGCACTTCGCCCACGACCGCCGGCGCGCGCGAAGACGGCAGCAGCGAGATCTGCCCGCGCAGCGCACACGCATAGAACGCCACCATGAAACGGTAGCGGTCTTCGCACAGATTCACCGCATGGCTGCCGGCGGGCAGCTGTCGCGCCAGGCCGTGCACGTGCGCGATGAAGGTCGCCAGATCGACCGACTGCCCCGCGCGCCAGGCCAGCGGACGGTCGGGCGCACCAACAGCCATCGGATGGGAAACAGCGGGAGCAGGCAGGCTGGACATGGAAACCGATGGTCGCAAAAGCGCGCTAGCTTGGCCGCCACCTGCGCTGCTGGCAAGTCGGGGGTTTTCCTCTGCGACACGCGGAGTTGATCGCCGCCGGGGCGTGGCATGGGGGGACGGGCCAGTTGCGTGTACCACGCGCGCCTTGTGCGGCACGGCAATCATCATCTTTGCGCTCGGCGGGTCTTCACCAGTGCGTGGTTGCGCTGGGCGTTGCGATACGCCGGTCGGCTGCAGGTGTGGATGGCAGTCGTGCGGCGCGGCTGCGCAGGTGGGTTTTCCACGCGAGATTTTCGCTGCGCCCGTCTGCGCTTGTCAGTCGCGCGCGGATTTACCAGTGCCGTGGAGTTGAAGTGTTCATTTTGCTGTCGCGTCCTACCTTGCTGATGCCGCGTACCGCTTGCTCTGCAACTGCATCCCTTGCGCAGCGCTCGATCATGGTCGCGCCCGCTCATCGCGCGCTAGCAGATGTTACCGGGGGCTGCATGCAGCCACGCACGCATGACCTGTGGCCCAAGCCTGCCGCGAAGGCGAACTGCTAGGCTTGCGCGCTCTCCTTTGCGTCCAGCCGTGTCCGATGCCTAGATTGTTGCCGTTGACCCTTCTGCTGCTGGCCACCGCTGCGCATGCGCAGTCTGCCGCCCCGCTCACCATCGAACAGGCGATGGCCGACCCGGACTGGATCGGGCCGTCGGTGGATCAGGCCTGGTGGCAATGGGACGGCAAACAGGTGCAATACCTGCTCAAGCGCGATGGCAGCCCGGTGCGCGACACCTATCGCCAGGGCACCGGCGGTGGCACTGCCGAACGTGTGGCCGATGCCGCGCGCGCCGGCCTGGATGCGGCAAACCCCAGTTACGATGCCACCCGCCAGCGCATGCTGTTCGCACGTAACGGCGACATCTTCCTGCGCGATCTGCGCACAGGTGCGCTGACCCAGCTGACCCGCAGCAACGAGATCGAATCGCGTCCGCAGTTCGCCAGCGACGGCGGTGCGATCTGGCGCGCGGGCAACAACTGGTACCACTGGCGCGCCGACGGCGGCACCGCGCAGGTGGCGGTGGTCAAGGCCGAGCGCGACCCCAACGCCGCCCCCAAGGCCGATGTGCTGCGCGAGCAGCAACTGGCGACGCTGGCCACCTTGCGCCGCGACAAGGAGCAACGCGACGCGCTGCGCACGCAGGAAGATGCCTGGCGCCGCGCCGATGCCACGCGTGCGGCAGCGCCGGTGTATCTGGGCGATGAGGTGGAGATCGTCGACAGCGCGTTGTCGCCGGACGGCCGCCATCTGCTGGTGGTCACACAGGCCAAGAGCGCCGACGAAGGTCAGGCCGGCAAGATGCCCAAATACGTGACCGAATCCGGTTACGAAGAATTCCAGGAAGTACGTACACGTGTGGGCCGCAACGCACCGGCAGCGCATGCGCTATGGCTGGTGGATGTCGGCGCGGGCACAGCCAGATCGCTGTCGTTCGATCCGCTCCCCGGCATCGCCACCGACCCGCTGGCGGCCTTGCGCAAGGCCGCCAAGCGCGACCCGCTCAAGGGCAACCGCGCGGTGCGCGTGGAAAGCGATGGCGACGGCAGCGGGCCGGCCGTGCACTGGAGCGATGACGGCCGCAACGTGGCGGTGGAAATTCGCGCGGTGGACAACAAGGACCGCTGGATCGCCAGCGTGGACCTGGACGACGCCAGGTTGCAGCCGCGTCACCGTTTGAGCGATAGCGCCTGGATCAATTGGGACTTCAACGATTTCGGATGGCTGCCCGACAATCGCACGCTGTGGCTGCTGTCGGAAGAGTCGGGCTATTCGCAGCTGTACACGGTGGAAGGCAACGGCAAGCCGCGCCAGCGCACGCGCGGCAAGTGGGAAGTGTCGATGCCGGTGCCCAGCGCCGATGGCAGCGGCATGTTCTTCCTGTGCAACCAGAAATGGCCGGGCGATTACGAAGTCTGCAAGCTCGATCTGCGCAACGATCAACTCACCGAGATCACGGCGTTGAACGGCGTGGAAGGCTACAGCCTGTCGCCCAACGGGCAGCAGTTGCTGGTGCGCTACTCCGGCAGTTATCTGCCGACGCAACTGGCGGTGGTGCCGGCCGCAGGTGGCCAGGCCACCGTGCTCACCGACACGCGCACGCCGGCCTTCAAGGCGCAGCCGTGGATTGCGCCGCAGTACGTGCAGGTGCCTTCCAAACATGGCGCCGGCACGGTGTGGGGCAAGTATTACGGGCCGACCAATCCCGAGCCCGGCAAGCAGTATCCGATCGTGATGTTCGTGCACGGCGCCGGGTATCTGCAGAATGTCTCCGAACGCTACACCCCGTATTTCCGCGAGCAGATGTTCCACAACCTGCTGGTGCAGCAGGGCTACATCGTGCTGGACTTGGACTATCGCGCCTCCGAAGGCTACGGCCGCGACTGGCGCACGGCGATCTATCGCAACATGGGCCACCCCGAGCTGGAAGATTATCTGGATGGCCTGGACTTGCTGGTCGCCACCAAGCAGGGCGATCGCGCACGCGTCGGCATCTATGGCGGCTCGTACGGCGGCTTCATGACCTACATGGCGCTGTTCCGCAGCCCTGGCACATTCAAGGCCGGGGCGGCGCTGCGCCCGGTCGGCGACTGGATGCAGTACAACCACGAGTACACCTCCAACATCCTCAACACGCCCGAAGTCGATCCGGAGGCCTACAAGACGTCCTCACCGATCAACTACGCCGAGGGCTTGCGCGACCATCTGCTGATCGCGCACGGCATGATCGACGACAACGTGTTCTTCAAGGATTCGGTGGACATGACGCAGAAGTTGATGGAGCTGCACAAGGACAACTGGCAGGTGGCGCCTTATCCGCTGGAACGCCACGGCTTTACGCGTGCCGATTCATGGCTGGACGAGTACAAGCGCATCCTCAAACTGTTCAACGAGCAGGTGAAACCCTAAAGCCGGCGAAACTGCGCGTGTCTGTCCCTGGATGGAAGCGGACGACACGCGCAGGGCTCGGGCGTTGCGCGTGTTGCACGCAGACGCCGGGGTCAGGCCAGCTCGCAGTCACGATCCGCCCTGACCAACGGCGCACAACGTTCCCGATGCGGCCATCCGCAGCGACGGCCCTGCGAGCGGGATCAACAATGCAGCACGTGCGTAGGCAAACCAACACCGGCGCGTCGGTTGCTTCGCACTCACCTGTTGCTACGCAAGTGGCTCTAAGCTTGGCGCAGGACCGGCAACGCGCCCTCGCTGCGCGCGCGTTGCTGCACCGGTCCGCCGCATGACCGGTGCGCCGCCGGCATGATGGCGCTTCCACTCACCACGGGCGCAGGGAAGGAAGAAGCGATGGGCCTGTGGGACCGTTTGTTTGGACGCAAGAGCACTGCGGCAAACACGCCGCGCACAGCACCGACGGCAGCGCCTGTCGCTGCCGCAGACGCCTCGGAGGCGGGGGCCGAGATCGACCCCGCACTGCAGCCGGCGCTGAGCGCGTTTCAGCGCGGCGACCATGTCGGCGCCTACAACGCTGCGCAGACGCAGCTCCACCTTGGGTCCGATGCGCAGCGCCTGTGCGCGCTGTCGTTGAGCGCGCTGGACCGCTATCGCGAAGCCTACCCGTACTGGCTGGCGCTTTACGAGCTGGAGCCCAGCGCGCACAACGCACTGCAGTTGGCAACCACCTCGGTGATGTGCAACGAGATCGCGCAGGGCGAGCAGTGGTTGCTGACCTTCGACGATCTCAACGCGCAGGAGCGGTCCACCTCGCCCGCCACCGCACGTACCAGCTTCCTCACCGCGCTCACCCGCGCCGGCCATGGGGCGCACGCGCTGCCGCATCTGGAATGGTTGCGCGAGGCATACGCCGGCATGTCCATCACCGACAGCCACTTCCTGTACGTGCGCGGGCTGCCGTTTCTCGAAGCCTTTCTTGAGCGCAGTACGCCGTTGTTGCGCCAATGCCTGCCAGCCGATGCAGTGCCCGAGTGGTACGCGCAACTGCAACCGGCGCTGGATCCCCCCGGGCAGGCGATGGTGGCTGCCCACATCGCATCGCTGCAATGAGCGCCGTCCAGCCAGCATCGGCGCGGCAGCGCGGTGGCTTCGTCACTCCGTTGGCGTGGGTTTCCCTGTTGCTGGGGGTGGTCGGCGTGCTGGCCAATCTGGTGCAGATCGCAATGATCGCACTGACGCCAGGTGCGGCATCGCTAGGTCTGCCCGAAGGCATCACCCTGCCCCACTCCTGGCAATGGCTGATCGATCACGCGCTGTCCTTATCCGTCGCCGGCGTGTTGCTCTCGGCTGCGTTCTGCTGGTTGAGTTGGGCGCTGCTGCAGCGGCGCGAGTGGGCAAGGCTTGGCTTCGTGGCGGTGTTGCTGGTGACCGGAGTGCTCAATTTCGGCGGACTGGCGTTGATTGGACCATTGTTCGACGGCGTACAGACGCTACTACCCGCCGATGTGCTGCAAAGCCCGGAATGGCCGCAAATGCGGGCACGTTTGCAGGCCACCCAGCAGATGGCATTGGTCCTCACCGGCCTGGGTGCGCTGGCGATCGGCTGCGTGCATGCGGTCCTGGCATGGCGGTTGTGCACGCCCGCTGTCCGCGCGGAGTTCTCGCAACCTGAGTGACTTGGGAGCGGGCAAGGACGCTGCAGCCTGCAGCAGATCAGCTGCCTTGCAACGAAATACCCCTCGCTCGCCAGTTGCGCATCAAAAACTGAGAGCTTGCGTGTGCGGTTGCCCGGCGATCTTCAAGCCCAGGTCGACTGTACGGCGCCTGCATCGCTCGCGGCACACGCCGTGCACCCATCGTTGCGGAGGACACTGCACCAGCATCCCCGCATCGCACTGCGACAAACGGGCGCGCTTGCGCGGGATCCACCACGCGGAGTGCACGGCTTAGAATTGGGACATGAACGAATTCGACCGTGTACGCGATTATCTGACCGACCTGCAGGACCGGATCTGCGCCGCTGTGGAAGCTGCCGACGGCAGGGCACGCTTCGCCGAGGATCTTTGGAAGCGCGAAGAAGGCGGCGGTGGCCGGACCCGCATCCTGCGCGACGGCGCGGTGTTCGAGCAGGCCGGCATCGGTTTTTCGGATGTGTCCGGTACGCGCCTGCCGCCGTCGGCCAGTGCGCACCGGCCCGAGCTTGCCGGTGCGACCTGGCGTGCATGCGGCGTCTCGCTGGTGTTTCATCCGCACAATCCGTATATCCCGACCACGCACATGAACGTGCGTTACTTCCGCGCCGAGCGCGATGGCGAGGTGGTGGCCGCCTGGTTTGGCGGTGGCTTCGATCTGACCCCGTTCTATCCCGTCGATGAAGACGTGCAGCACTGGCACCGCGTTGCGCAGGCGCTGTGCGTGCCGTTTGGACAAGAGCGCTATGCCGCGCACAAGCGTTGGTGCGACGAATATTTTTTCCTGCGCCACCGCAACGAAACGCGGGGCGTGGGCGGGCTGTTCTTCGACGATCTGGGTCAGGACTTCGAGCGCGACTTTGCCTACCAGCGCGCAGTGGGCGATGGCTTTCTGGATGCCTACATACCCATCGTGCAGCGTCGCAAGGACACACCCTATGGCGAGCGCGAACGCGAGTTTCAGCTGTACCGTCGGGGGCGCTACGTGGAATTCAATCTGGTCTACGACCGCGGCACCCTGTTCGGTCTGCAAAGCGGTGGGCGCGCCGAGAGCATCCTGATGAGTCTGCCGCCGCGAGTGCGCTGGGAGTACGGCTTTACGCCGGAGCCAGGCAGCGCGGAAGCGCGCCTGGCCGATTACCTCATCCCACGGGACTGGCTGGGTTGATGAAGACGCCGCCGTAAGGCGTGTCGTCCTAGCGGACCTCCCTGCAGGCTGTGGTCGTGGCCGATACGTTCCAGCGCGCGTCGCGAGCAAGTGCGCTACTTGCTGACGGCTCGATCGACTGTGCGTCATCGGTGCGCCACGCCGCCGGCGACAGCGCCGCAAAGGCGCGGATCGCGCAACGCAAGGCGCCCTGCTCCCTAGCAGGATGAAACTCGCCATCCATCGCCGGCATCGGGAGCGTGTCCGGCAAGCGCGCAGGGCTAGCGTGTGAACGCAACAACGGTAAGCCGATAGCTGAATGCGCGCGGTGGCACGACCCATAAGTCTGAATGCCTGAGGGGGTCACCATACCGCCGTCGCAGCATGACCTCTACATCGCCGCGCGCGGCCAATTGAATGGCATTTTTCCTGCAACGCAGCCTGCAGTGGCGCCTGGCGCAAGCCAATGCGTCGCCTGCGCGGGACCTCTGACCATGTCGCTACATGCCGCGCGCCTGCGCACGCCGAGGCACACAGCATCGCAACCGACCCTGCAGTGCTTGCGGCATCATTGGGAAGACACAAATAAAAAAGCCCCGCAGACCAGGGGGAGGTCGGCGGGGCCAGGGAACGGAAACTTGGGGAGGAGTTTCCGCTCCGAGATCTGCTCCAGGGGATGGGAGAGATCTGCCGACAGGCGTTGCGCCCGTCGAGGGGTATAACAACATTTTCCACATTGATGGATCGTGAAGATGACTGTTAAAAAAATGTAGAATTTAGGGGGTATTCATTCCATTAACTCAGCTGAATTCACATTATGTTTGGAACGGATTATTGCCGATCTGCGTATTCAGCATATCGCTGCCATTCGCCGCATCAATGCGCTTGGTCCCAATTATCGCCAACGCCCGAATCGACCACCAGCGGCACGCGTAATTCAGCAGCGCCCGCCATGCGCGTGGTGACCTCGCTCAGCAGCGTGTCGACGAAATCGATATCGGCTTCGAACACCAGTTCGTCGTGCACCTGCAAAATCATCTTCGCGCGTTGCGCGTGGTCGGCGATCCAGCCATCCACCTTGACCATCGCGCGCTTGATGATGTCCGCAGCGGTGCCCTGCATCGGCGCGTTGATGGCGGCGCGCTCGGCACCGGCACGCTGGCCCTGGCTGCCGGCATTGATGAAATCCAGGTACAGCCGACGGCCGAACACGGTTTCCACATAGCCCTTGTCGCGCGCCTGCTGGCGGGTGGTTTCCATGAAGTCGCGCACGCCCGGGTAACGGCTGAAGTACAGCGCAATGTAATCCTGCGCCTCGCCGCGGCCGATACCGAGCTGGCGGGCCAGGCCAAAGGCGCTCATGCCATACATCAGGCCGAAGTTGATCGCCTTGGCAGCGCGGCGTTCGTCAGCGCTGACGGTGTCGATGGTGCGGCCGAAGACTTCGGCGGCCGTGGCGCGATGCACGTCGGCGCCGGACTCGAACGCACCCACCAGCCCGGGGTCGCCGGACAGGTGCGCCATGATGCGCAGTTCGATCTGCGAATAGTCGCAGGCGATCAGCTTGCGTCCGGGCGGTGCGACGAAGGCGCGGCGAATGCGGCGGCCGTCTTCGGTGCGGATCGGGATGTTCTGCAGGTTCGGATCCGAGGAGGACAGCCGCCCGGTGGCGGCACCGGCCTGGTGGTAGCTGGTGTGCACGCGCCCGGACTGCGGGTGGATCATCTCCGGCAGCTTGTCGGTGTAGGTGCTGCGCAGCTTGGTCAGGCCACGGTATTCCAGGATGACCCGCGGCAGCTCGTGCTGGTCGGCGATGGCTTCCAGCGCCTCTTCGTTGGTCGAGGGCTGGCCCTTGGGCGTCTTGACCACGGCAGGGAGCTTGAGCTCGTCGAACAGCAGGGCCTGCAGCTGCTTGGGCGAATCCAGGTTGAAGGTGCGCCCGGCCAGCTCGGTGGCTTTCTGCTGGGCGGCGAGCATGCGCTTGGACAGGTCCGCGCTCTGGCGGCGCAGTTCGACCGCATCCACGCACACACCGTTGGCCTCGATGCGGGCCAGCACGTCCACCAGCGGCATTTCGATGTCGCGGTAGACGCGCTCCAGGCCCGGTTCGCTGGTCAGGCGGGGGCCGAGCACGCGATGCAGGCGCAAGGTGATGTCGGCGTCTTCGGCGGCGTAGCGGGTGGCGTCTTCCAGGCTGATCTGGGCGAACGGGATCTGCTTGGCGCCCTTGCCGCAGACGTCTTCGTACTTGACGGTGTCGTAGCCGAGATAGCGCTTGGCCAGGCTATCCATGTCGTGGCGGGCGCTGCCGGAATTGAGCACGAAGCTCTCCAGCAAGGTGTCGTCGGCGTAGCCGGCCAGTTCCACGCCATGCCGGCGCATCACGTGCAGGTCGTACTTGCCGTGCTGGCCGAGCTTGCGCACGGCCGGGTCGGTGAGCAGCGGCGCCAGCTGCGCCAACGCCTGGGTGCGGTCGAGTTGAACCGGGGCGCCGGGAAAGTTGTGGCCAAACGGCAGGTACGCCGCCTGGCCAGGCTCGGCGGCCACGCTCAGGCCGATCAAATCGGCTTGCAGCGGGTCCAGGCTGTCGGTTTCGGTATCGAAGGCGAACTGCCCGGCGGCACGCAGCCGCGCGATCCAGCTGTCGAGCTGCTCCTGGGTCAGGATGGTGTCGTACTGGCCGGGCGTCGACAGCGACGGATCCAGATCCACCGCTGCGTTGACGGGGCCGGAGACGAAGCCGGTGCCGCGCGCGCGGCCCGGCTCGGTGCGCGCAGTGGCAGCAGCAGCGCCCAGCGCCACCGGCTCGGCCAGCAGGCCCGCCTGGGCAGCGGCCGCGCCACCCAGTTCGCGCAGCGCCTGGGTGAAACCGTAGCGGGCATACAGCACCGCCAGCGCCTCGGCATTGGGCTCGCGCAGGTCGAGCGCGCGCGGGCCGCTGGCCAGGGTGACATCGGTCTTGATGGTGACCAGCGTGCGGTTGAGCGGCAGCCGTGGCAACGCGGCGCGCAGGTTGTCGCCGATCTTGCCCTTGATCTTGTCGGCATTGGCAATGACGCCATCGAGCGAGTCGTATTCGGCCAGCCATTTGGCGGCGGTCTTGGGGCCGCACTTTTCCACGCCGGGCACGTTGTCGACGGTGTCGCCCATCAGCGCCAGCAGGTCCACGATCTGCTCCGGCCGCACGCCGAACTTGGCGATCACCGCCGCGTCCGAATCCATGCGGCTGCCGCTCATGGTGTTGACCAGTTCGATGCCCGGGCGCACCAGCTGGGCGAAGTCCTTGTCGCCGGTGGAGATGGTGACGGCCAGGCCATCGGCGGCGCCCTGCAGCGCCAGCGTGCCGATCACATCGTCGGCTTCCACGCCGTCGATACGCAGGATGTCGATGCCCAGCGCATGCACGATGTCGCACATCGGCTGCACCTGCGCGCGCAGGTCGTCGGGCATCGACGGCCGGTTGGCCTTGTAGTCGGCATACAAGTCATCACGGAAGGTTTTACCGGGCGCATCCACCACGAAGGCGATGTAGGCCGGGCGCTCCTTCAAGGTGGCGCGCAGCATGTTGACCACGCCGAACAAGGCGCCGGTGGGCTCGCCCTGCGCATTGGTCAGCGGCGGAAGCGCGTGGAACGCGCGATACAGGTAACTGGACCCGTCGATCAGGACTAATCTGCTCATGACCCAATTCTACGCTGCACGCCCAGGGCACACCGCGCCAGCGCATACTTGCCGACGCTCAATACGGATAACGACAATGAACAAAGCACGTCTTTTGCTGCTGCCGTTCCTGCTGCTCGGCGGCTGTGCCACCAGCGGCGGCGACCGCGCCGGTGGCGATATCCCGGCTGGCGCCGATGTCACCAGCAAGACCATGGGCAACGGCGACAAGGTCGACGAATACCGCGTCAACGGTCAGCTGGAAATGGTGCGGGTGACGCCGGCGCGTGGGGCGCCTTACTTCCTGTACGACCGCGACCACGACGGGCATACCGACGCGGAAAGGGACAAGGTCAACAAGGTGTATTGGCAGCTTTATAGCTGGTGATTGGGGATTGGAGATTCATAAAGCAGGGGCCGCGGGTCGGAGACGTTCCGTGGCTTTGTTTTTGATCTCTGGTTTGGTGGGTTAGGTGCGCTGCGGCGTTGCTCGTAGAGAATGGCTGACTGAGGCCTGGGTACAGTTCTTCGCATGCCGGCGTCGTGCGCCGCCAGTTCTGCTGCTTTGCGGTGACGGCACGGCTGGGCGCGTGGCTCAGCGTTTTTCCAGTTGGCTGGGCGCACCGCTCGGCTTTCTCCGCCCGGTCCGGTGCACCAGCTGGCCAGCTTGCTCGGCCTGCCGGGCGCTTGCGCAGCTTTAGCTGTCTTCCAGCGGGCCGGTGACGCGTTGCAGTTCGTCGATGCCGGCCGGGGCCAGCTCCTTCATCAGGGCCAGGAAATCGGCGCCGACCAGGCGTTGCGCGCGGCGCAGCAGCATCGGCACCGGGCTGGACGGTTCGTGCCGGGCGTAATAGGCGCAGATCTCTTCCAGCCGCCGCTTCACATCATCGGGACCGGCGATCTCGTCGTTGCGGCGCATGGCGTTGGTTGCCGAGGCGACGGCGTGGCCTTCGCCGGCAGTCTGCTCGCCGTCTTCGGCGATCGCCGAGATGCCCTGCCGCGCTTGCCAGTGCGGCAGCACGAAGCGCTCCAGATCGCGCAGGTCGGTCAGTAGCGGGCGCAAGTCAGGGGCGGCGGTGCCGACACGTTCGCTCAGCAGCGCATCGATCGCGCGCGCCTGCCGCAGCGCTTCGGTAATGGCCTGGGCGGAGGTGGCCAGCGTTTCCGGCGTGCAGTCCTGGCAGCAGGCTTCGATTTCGGCCAGGCTGGGGCCGCTCTGGCCGTCGGGCAGCTTGATGCTGCCATTGGCCACGCGTAGATCGCGCAGGCTGAAGCGGCCCAGCCGCGGCGACTGCACGAACGCGGTGGCGCGCAGCGCGCCGAGCAGGCCCATCGGGTCGCTAAGACCGACCAGCGCATTGATGCGCGAGGTCGGGTCGTTGTCGTCGTCGGCATCCAGTTGCGGATGCACGCTGTCCCAATGGCGCTCAAGCAGGCCATGGATCAACGCCAGCGCGTCGGCCCAGCCCGGCAGGCCGCGCAGGCGCAGCCAGGCGGCGCCGAGCCTGCCGGCCACGCGCAAGTCGCGGCTACGCCGGCACAGGTCCAGCGCCAGCGCCTGTACCTTGTCCCAGTCCGGTTCTTCGGCGGCGATGACGCTCTCGCCCAGCGCGCGCTCGGCGCGGACCGCCGACTCGCGCTCCAGGCGCAGGAACTCCGGGTCGTATTCCAGATCCGGTCCGGCCGGGGCGTCGTCGCCGAGCGGCGCCAGCAGGGTCTCCAGGGAACTGTCGTCTTGCATGGCACGGCCTCCATCGGGGGAGCCGCCGCGGTAAGCGGCGGCAGGCAGATCACTCGGGGCTGCAGACTGCGTCCGGATCGCCGGCATCGCAGGCCGGCTGCTGGTCGTCGGGCAGACGCAGGCCGGGACGGACCAGGCCGAAGGCGCGGTACGGGGTACCGCTGGCCGACAGGTCCACGAAGGCCACGGTGCGGCTGGCCGAACTCTGCGCACGGCCCGCAAACGCCGAGGCCGGCACATTGAAGCCGGAGGCGCCGGCCAGATCGAGCAGGCTGCCATCGACCGCCGTGGCGTTGAAATACGCCGGCGGCGCGCCGATCGCCGCCACGGTCTGGGTGCCGGTGCCGGTTACATAGATCGGGTTCTGCTGCGTACCGATCTGGCCGGTGGCGGCAAAGGTGCCGGTGCCGTTGCGCAACGGCGCGCGGCCGTCCTGGAACAGATTGCCGCGTACCGACAGGAACATCGCGCTGTTGCCGGCATCCACGCTGTAGCTGCTGCCATTGGCCAGCACCAGCAGCAGGTCGCCGCCGTTGGTGAAGCTGAAGCCGTTGCTGGCGGTGACCTCGCCCAGGCTCACCACCCGGTTGTCGATGAAGCGGGCCGCATCGCCCAGCGCCACTGGCCCGCCTGCGCTACCGCTGAGCAGGCCGGCGGTGATCGAACTGCCGGCGCGCTGGCCGATGCCGGCGACAGCCTGCAACCAGCTGGTGGCACCGCTGAGCTGGCCGCTCAGCTGCAATTCGCCGCCACTGCGCAGGCGCAGCGAGGGGCCGCCGGCGACGCGGCCGCTGACCAGCAAAGTGCGGTTGCTGAGCACATCCAGGCCCTGCGCGCTGAAGTCACCGAGCACATCGATGGCGTTGCCGCTGCCGGTGAGCGCGACCGCCCCGGCGGCGCTGCCGCTGAGCTGACCGGCGCGCAGGTTGCCGGCGTCCTGGGTGATCGCCCCGCCGCTGCTCAAGGCCACGCTGGCGCCTCCAATGTCGTGACCGAGTACCACGCCGGTGCCGCCGCGCAGGGCGATGGCGTTGGCGCTGAGCGTGCCGGCGGTAGCGAGCTGACCACCGGCCTGCAGACGCAGGGCATCGCTGGCTTGCGCAGTCGCCAGCAGGTCGTTGCGATCGACGATGGCGATGCTGCTGCCGCGCGCCTGCACCGTGCCCTGGAAGTCGTTATCGGCCGCATCCAGCACGATCGCGCCGGTGCCGGCATCGAGCAGGCTGCTGCCGACCACCGTCAATGCGCCTTGCTGGGCGATGCCGGCAGCGGTGGCCGCAGGCACGGCGATCGCCTGGGCAACGACCGTGCTGGCGTTGGCCGTTGCTGCACTCCCGCTGCGTGCCACCAGCGCACCGCCGATCCGCCCCTGGCCCAGATCCAGGCCGGCGCCGCTGGCGACCTCCAGTGCATCGACATCCAGGTTGCCCAGGACCAGCGCATTGCGATCGCGCACGCTGGCCGTGCCGCCGCCCAGGCTCACCGCCGCCTGGAAATCGTTGCCGGCATCGGTCAATGCAATGGCGGCGCCACCGCTATCGATGCGGGCACTGCCGGTAACGGTCACGGCGCCGCTCTGGGTGACGGCGCCGCCGTTGCTGGCCGCATCCAGATCGCCATTGACCAGGCCAACGCCCAGATTCAACGCACTGCCGTTGCGGACCTGCAGGTCGCCGGTGTTGAGCGTGCCCAGGGTCAAGGCATTGGCATCGCGCACGCTGCTGGCACCGCCGGTCAGGGCGAGCACGCCCTGGAAGTCGTTGCCCGCCGCCTCCAGGGCAATGGCGCCGCCGCCGGCATCGACCGCGGTGTCGCCTGCGACCAGCAATGCGCCGCCGGTCTGGGTGATGGCCGCATTGGTGCTGTTCAAGCGCAGCGCGTTGCTTGCCGTGACCGTGTTGCGCAGCGCGATGCCGCTGGCGCCGGTCAATTGCACCGTGCCACCGCGCAACGCGCCGGCAGTGCGCAAGGTGCCGCCGTTGGCTGTCAGCGTCAGCGCGCCGGTGCCGGCGTCGATCTGGCTGGCCGGCAGGTTCAAGTCACCGCCCGCGACCAGCGCGATCGCCGCGTTGGCACCGCTGCGCACCGCAGCGATGCTGAGGTCGTTGCGATCCTGCACGGCGATGGCATTGCCGGTGAGCGCAACCGCGCCGACGAAGTCGTTGTTGGCATCGGTCAAGGCGATGTCGCCGCTGCCGGCATTCAACGTGGATGCACCGCCGACCGACAACCCGCCGCTCTGGGTGATCGCTGCATTCCCGCTGGTGCCGTTCAACGCGCCACGCACCACACCGCGACCGAGATTCAATGCGCCACTGCTGTTGGCGGTGAGTGCATTGGTGGACAGCGTGCCGAAACTGAGTGCGTTGCCGGCGATCTGCACATCGCCTGCCGTGAGATTGACCACGCCGTCGAAGGTGTTGCCCGCGATGTTGAGCGTGACGTCGCCACTGTCTGCATTGACGGTGGTGGTAGTGCCAACGTTGAGTGCCGCGGCGGTCTGCGTGATCGCGGTGTTGTTGCTGCTCAGCGATAGCGCGTCGGTGGTGGTGATGGTGTGGCCGATGGTGAGACCGTCGCGTGCGGACAGGGTCACGTTACGGCCGCGTAAGTCGCCGCCGGTGCTCATGCTGCCGCCGTTGGCGATCAGGGCAAGATCGGCGGTGCCGGTGTCCAGGTTCTGCGCGGACAGATTCAGTGCGCCGCCGGCGGTCAACGCGATGGTGCCGTTGGCGCCGGCATTGAAGGCATTGATGGTGAGGTTGCCGCTATCGGCCACCGTGATGCCGGTGCCGGTGAGACTGATGCCAGCGCCAAAGCGGTTGCTGCCACTGTTGAGCGCGATGCTGGCGCTACCGGCATCGACGGTGCTGGCACCCACCACGGCGAGTGCGCCGGCGTTCTGCGCGATGGCGGCATTGGTGCTGCGCAGGGCGAGCGTGTTGGCGGTGACGGTGTGGCCGAGCGTCAGGCCGTCGCGTCCGAACAGCGTCACGTCGTTGCCACCCAGGTCTGCGGCCGTGCTCAGTGCGCCGCCGTTCGATGACAGGGTCAGGTTGCTGTTGCCGACCGCGATAGCCTGCGACGGCAGGCTCAAGGTACCGCCGGCCGTCACAACGACCGCGCCATTGCCGGTGCTGGTCAGTGCGGCGAGGCTGAGGTTGTCGCCGTCGGTCACGCCAATGCCGTTGCCGGTCAGGCGCACGCTGTCGAAGTTATTGCCGGCTTGCAGCAACGAAATCGCACCCGTGCCTGCATCGACCGTGGTGGCGCCGCTGACCAGCAGTGCGCCGCCGCTTTGCGTAATCGCGGCATTGCTGCTGGCAAGCGACAATGTGCGCGCGGTGATGTTCTGGCCCAAGGTCAAGCCGCTGTTGGCGCGCAGGCTCACTTCGTCGCCAAGCAACGCTGCCGACAGGCTCAGCTGGTTGGCGATCAGATCGATGTTGCCGCTGCCGTTGTTCAACGTCGTGCCTGGCAGGGCCAGATTGCCGCCCGCGGTCAGCGCGATCGTGCCGCCGTTGTTGCTGGTCAACGTCGAGAGCGTGAGATCGTTGCTGTCGCGCACCGCGATGCCGGTACCGGTCAGGCGCATGGCGCCCTGGAAATCGTTGCTGCCATCGGTCAGCGCAATGGCGCCGCTGCCGGCATTGAGGGTGGCGGCAGCATCGACGATCAGTCCGCCGGACTGGCCGATGGCGCCATTGCCGCTGGTGGCAGCAAGCGTGCCGGCAACGCGACCGCTACCCAGGCTCAATGCGCCGTTGCTGGTGACGGTGAGGCTGCCGGTGTTCAGCGTGCCCAGCGTCAAGGCGCCGCTGTCGCGGATCGACACGCCGTTGCCGGTCAGGCTCACTGCGCCGCCGAACTGATTACCGGCGCTGCCCAACGCGATCGCGCCGGAGCCGGCGTTGACGCTGGAGGTCGAACCGATACGCAAGGCGCCTGCGGTCTGGTTGATCGCGCCGTTGCTGGTGCCCAGTGTCAGCGTGCCGTTGTCTGCGCGCAGCGTCAGGTCATCGCTGCTGGTCAATCCGCTGCCAGGCAGCGTGAGCGAGTTGCCTGCGGTGAGCGCGATGGTGCCGGCGCCACCGTTGGTGAGCGAGACCACGCTGAGATCGTTCGCATCGACCACGGCGATATTGCGACCGGTCAGTGCAATGCCGTTCTTGAAATCGTTATCGCCTGTCAGCGAAATGGCGCCACTGCCGGCATCGACGGTAGCAAGACCGCCGACGTCGAGCACTCCTGCATTCTGGAAGATCGCGTTGGTGGTGGCAGTCAGGCCCAAGCTGCCACTGGCGGTGACGTTGTGATTGAGGACGATCCCATTGCGTCCGCCTAGGCTGACGTTGCCACCGCTCAAGCTGCCATTCGTGCTCAGTGCACCGCCATTGGCGATCAGGCTGAGCGCGCCAGTGCCGTTGCTGAGGTTTTGCGTGGGCAGCGTGAGTGCGCCACCGGCGGTCAGGGCGATGGCGCCATTGGTGCCGTTACTGATCGAGGAGACGCGCAGGTCGTCACGATCGACCACGTTGATGCCGGTGCCGATCAGGCTGACGCCACTACGGAAATCGTTGCTGCCATCGGTCAGCGTGATGGCGCCGCCGCCGGCATTGAGGGTGGCGGCAGCATCGACGATCAGTCCGCCGGACTGGCCGATGGCGCCATTGCCGCTGCTCGCAGCAAGCGTGCCGGCAACGCGACCGCTACCCAGGTTCAATGCACCATTGCTGGTGGCGGTGAGGCTGCCGGTGTTCAGCGTGCCCAGCATCAAGGCGCCGCCGTCGCGGATCGACACGCCGTTGCCGGTCAGGCTCACTGCGCCGCCGAAGTGATTACCGGCGCTGCCCAACGCGATCGCGCCGGAGCCGGCGTTGACGCTGGAGGTCGAACCGATACGCAAGGCGCCTGCGGTCTGGTTGATCGCGCCGTTGCTGGTGGACACCGACAACGTGCTGCTGGCGATGCCGGTCGCCAGCGTCAGTGCGTTGGCGCTGAACAGCGAGACCGCATTGCCGACGAGATCGCCGCCCAGTGTCAGCGTGCCGTTGTCTGCGCGCAGCGTCAGGTCATCGCTGCTGGTCAATCCGCTGCCAGGCAGCGTGAGCGAGTTGCCTGCGGTGAGCGCGATGGTGCCGGCACCACCGTTGGTGAGCGAGACCACGCTGAGGTCGTTCGCATCGACCACCGCGATATTGCGGCCGGTCAGTGCAAGGCCGTTCTTGAAGTCGTTATTGCGTGCGAGCGAAATGGCGCCGTTGCCGGCATCGACGGTGGCCAGACCGCCGACGTCGAGCACGCCCGCATTCTGGGTGATCGCGGCGTTGGTGGCAGTCAAGCCCAGGATGCCGCCGGCGGTGACGTTGTGATTGAGCACCACGCCATCGCGCGCGCTCAGGCTGACGTTGCCACCGCTCAAGCTGCCATTCGTGCTCAGTGCACCGCCATTGGCGATCAGGCTGAGCGCGCCAGTGCCGTTGCTGAGGTTTTGCGTGGGCAGCGTGTGCACCGCCATTGGCGATCAGGCTGAGCGCGCCAGTGCCGTTGCTGAGGTTTTGCGTGGGCAGCGTGAGTGCGCCACCGGCGGTCAGGGCGATGGCGCCATTGGTGCCGTTGCTGATCGAGGAGACGCGCAGATCGTCACGATCGACCACGCCGATGCCGGTGCCGGTCAGGCTGACGCCACTACGGAAATCGTTGCTGCCATCGGTCAGCGCAATGGCGCCGCTGCCGGCGTTGAGGGTGGCGGTAGCATCGACGATCAGTCCGCCGGCCTGGCCGATGGCGCCATTGCCACTGCTCGCAGCAAGCGTGCCGCGGACGCTGCCGCTGCCTAGGTTCAACGCACCGTTGCTCGTGGCGATGAGGTTGCCGGTATTCAGCGCACCCAGCGTCAGCGCGCCAGTGTCGGCGATGCGGGTGTCGCCTCCGGTCAGCGTCACCACGCCCTGAAAATCGTTGGTCGCTTCGTCCAGTTCGATGACGCCGGTTCCGGCACTGACGGTGCTGGTGCCGGTGGCGGTCACGCTGCCGCCGGTCTGGGTGATTGCGCTGTCGGTCGTGGTCAGTGCCAGCGTGCCGCTTGCAGTGACGTCATGCGCCAGAGTCATGCCGGCAGTGCCGGTGAGGTCCACGTTCGTGCCGGCCAACGCGGCGCGCGTGGTGAGGCTGCCGCCGCTGGACAGGGTGAGGTTGGCGCTGCCGGTGTTGATCGCCGCTGCCGGCAGGGTCAATGCACCGGTGGCACGCAGCGACAGTGCGCTGTTGTTGCCAAGGCTCAAGGTGCCGATCGACAGAGTGCCGGCAGCGTTCAACGAGATACCGCGCCCGGTCGCGCTGACCAGATCGCCAAAGGTATTGCCACTGTTGTTCAGCGTGATCGCACCGGTGCCGGCCGTGAGGTCGCTGGTGCCGACGATGGTCAAGCCATCGGTTCCCGACTGCGTGATCGCGCCGTTGTTGCTGGTGGCGAGCAACGCGCCGCCCACCCGGCCGCTGCCCAGGTTCAACGCGCCGTTGCTGGTGGCGGTGAGATCGTTGCTGTTCACCGCACCCAACGTCAGCGCGCCGCTGTCGCTGATGCGTGTGTTGCCGCCGGTCAGCGCCACCGCACCCTGGAAGTCGTTGCTCGCACCGTCCAGCGTGATGGCGCCGGTTCCGGCATTGATGGTGCTGGTGCTGGTGCCGGTGGCGGCCACGCTGCCGGCGGTCTGGGTGATCGCAGCATTGGTGGCGGTCAATTTCAGCGTACCGCTTGCAGTGACGTCGTGCGCCAGCGCGATGCCGCCGCGACCGGTGAGGTCCACGTTCGTCCCGGCCAACGCAGCGCGCGTGGTGAGGCCACCGCCGCTGGCCAGGGTGAGGTTGGCGCTGCCGGTGTTGATCGCCGTTGTCGGCAAGGTCAAAACGCCACTGGCGCTCAACGACAGGGCGCTGTTGCTATCGAGGTTCAATGTACCGATCGAGAGATTGCCTGCCGCGTTCACGGCAATGCCGTTGCCGCTGGCGCTCAACAGGCCACCGAAGGTATTGCCGCCGTTGGTCAACGAAAGCGCACTGCCGGACTGCAGGAACTGGCTGGTGCCCGTCACCGCCAGCGAACCGGATTGGGACAACGCGACCGTGTTGGTCAGGCTGAGGTTGCCGCCTACGTCCAGGTTGCCGAGGCCGCCGATCTTGTTGGCCCCGCTGAAGGTGGCACTGCCACCGATAAAGCCACCCAGGCTGCCGGCGGTGTAGATGCCGGTCTGCTGTACGCCGCGGCCGGTGCTCAGGGTGATGGCCCCGGTGCCGGCATCGATGCTGCCGCCGCCGGCGACATCGAAGCTGCCAGCGCCGGAGGCGATCAGCGACACGCTGCCGTCGGGACCAGTGGACAGCGACGACGCACGAATGGTGCCACTGTTGTTGATGAGTCGATCGAAGATGCCTTGCGCCGCGCGCGCCTGCAGCTGGATCGCGCCGCCTGGCGCGCTCAGGGTGCCGGAATTGTCCACCGCCTCGGTGGCCAGACTCAGCTGCAGCGGCTTGTCGATCAGCACGCCGAAGCCGCCGCTTTCGAACGTCAGCGTGGCTGCGTCGGCACCGGCGAGGGTGATGTTGCCGGCGGTGGCGGTGATGGTGCCGCTGTTGGCGACCCGGCCGCCGATCAGCGTGGCCGACCCGGCCGCCGCATTGATGGTGCCGCTGTTGGAGACCAGCGCCACGGTATTGCCGCCGGCGTCGAAGACGTAGTTGCCGTTCATGAACTGGGACACGCTGGTGCCCAGCGTACTGACCACCAGGCCACCGACATTGATGTTGGCGGTGCTTCCGAGCAGCACGCCGTTGCTGTTGAGCAGGAACACCTGCCCGTTGGCAGTGAGGTTGCCGAAGATCTGTGTGGGGTTGCCCCCCTGCACCAGGTTGAGGACCACCGAGGTGGTCGTTGGCTGGTTGAAGGTCATCGTCGCGGCCGAGCCGATGTCGAACGCCGACCAGGTCAGCGCCATGCGCGAGGAGGTCTGGTCGACAACCCGGGTCGTGCCGCTGGCAGCGTTGATGGTGCCGGTGCCGCCGACGATGCTGCCGCCGGTGGGCAGCTGGTTGGCCGCCACCTGGGCCAAGCCGCTGACCGGCATGGCCATCAGCGCAGCTGCCAGCGCGAGGGCCAGCGGGCGATGACGCAACGGGAGCGTGCGCGGCGAGTTCGCGGGATGGATGGTGGCGTGCATGCGCAGATCCCTCAAAAAGTGAAGCCGAAACGCGTGTAGATGCGGGCGTCGTCGCGTCCGTCGGAGGCATTGCGCGCGCCGGTCGGAAGCGCGGCGCTGATGCGCCATTCGAAATTGGCGTACTGCGGCAAGCGGAAGGTCAGGCCCACGCCGGCGGCATCGAAACTGGCCGGTGCCAGGCGGCCATTGGCGGCGAACACGCGGGCGTGGTCGGCGAAGACATCCAGCTCCAGCAATTCGCGCCAGGGCCGGCCATTGAACGGCGATGCGGCATCGGCAAAACCGGGGGCGTCGATGTGGTATTCAAGCGCGGTGTAATACCCGCGGTCGCCCAATGCATCGGAGACCGGATAGGCGCGCACGCTGTCCGGCCCACCGACAGCGAACTGCTCCATCGGGGTCAGCGTATCGTCGCTGTATTGGCCGTTGAACTTGAAGTAAAGCCGCTGCGTACGGGTGAGGTATTGCAGGCGCGTGTAGGCGAGCCGCGCGATGGTGAAATAGCTGTCGCGACCGGGGCTGATCTGGTCCACCGGCGCCGAGCGGTCGCGCAAGGATTGGCGCACGCTCACCTGCAGCAGATCCACACCGCGCCAGCGCAGATCGGTGCGCCGCAACGACAGGCCCAGTTCGGCGACATCGAACTGCTGGTCGGACAACTGCATGCCCAGCGCACTGAGCTTGGATTGCTCGCGCAGATAGCGCGCCGAGCCCTGCAACTGCAGCGTTTGGCTGTTGATGAATTTCCAGTCGGCGCCGGTGTAGACGATGGAGGTCGGCCCCTTCAGGCCAAGTCGGGCGAACACGCCGTTGCGCACTTCCAGTTCGCTGCGGCTGGCGCCGATCACCGCGCTCAGGCCGGACACGCTACCGATCGGCAAGCCATACGACAGCGCGCCGATCTGGCTCTGCTGCGGCGCCAGCGAATAGGCGTAGTTGGCGGCGAACACGTCGCCCAGGCCGAGCGGGCTATTCCAGGTAATGCCGGCCTGGGCGCGATAGCGGCCGGTCAGCTCGGTGCCGTAGTTGTTGCCGCCCAGGGTGATCACATACGGGCGGGCGGCCTCGCTGGCGACCAGCACCACGTCGGTCTCGCCTTCCTTCTGGCCGGGCTGCAATACCGACGACACCGACACCCCGGGCAGATCGCGCGCATACAACAGCGCGGCGTCCACGTCCTGCTTGCGCAGCGGGCGGCCCTGCAGCTGGCGCAGCGGTGCCGACAAGGCGTTGCCGCGGTAGCGTGCGGCGCCCTGCACGCTGATCTGGCCGATGCGCCCTTCCAGCACGCGGATCTCGATCAGTTGATCGGGCCCCGGCGTCTGCGCCGGCAGATAGGCCGTGCTGACGATGAAGCCGGCCTGGCGATAGGCGCGGGTGATGGCGTCGGCCACCGCCTGGAGCTGGTCGAAGCGCAACGCCACCACCGGCTGGCCCTGGGCCAGCTCGGCGAAGGCAGCGTCGGCCACGGCCTGCATGCGGGGCGGGTCGATGCCGGCCTCCGGGTAGTGGCCCACATCGCGCACGCGAAAGCCGCGCACCTGCAGGGTGACCGCATCGGTCCGGTCCTTCATGGCCGGCACCGCCGCTGCGGACTGCGCAGCAGCCGTAGCATCGGTCGGCGATTGCGCCCACGCGGGTGCGGCCAGCTGAAGGCACGCGGACACCGCCGCGGCCAGACACGTCATACGCATACGTCCATTTCCCCTAGACCATCCGTTGTTGCGCATGGCCGACGTGTCCCGCTGCATAGACAGGCGCCACAGTGGCCACTGCACAGCGGGTGGCGTGTCTGACCTCGCCACTTGCTGAACGTCGATCAAACCCTGACGTACATTTATGCAATGTTAGCAAGATTATTGCGATGGTCATCACAATTACGAAGACTGCGACCACCTGACTGCGCAGTTTGCGTGTGACCCGATACCCCGAAAGCGGGCTCGTCCGAGCATCAGAGGAACTCGGCAAGGCGTTGCGCAGGGTCACCCCCTGGGTCTGCCGGGCGGCGTCCAGCACGCGCCGACGGCGTGCGCGGTATTGCTCGCGGTCGAGTTGGCCCTGCTGATGGGCCAGCGCCAGCGCCTGCAGCTGCGCATTGGCCGGATGCGCAGCGGCAGCGGTGGGCGACGGCGGGGTAGCGCTCATGGCAGCTCCCGCAGCACGCGCAGGCCCACGTCCGGTTGCGCCGAGCCCTTGTCGGCACGGCTGGCCTGCACCGTGCAATCGGACCAGTAGCTGGAAAAACTTCCGCCGCGCGCCTGCACGCCTGTTCCGGTCGACACCCACTCCCAGACATTGCCGGTGAGATTGATCAGGCCCCAGGGATTGGCATCGCGTCCGCGCGCCGACACCGGTGCGCGAGCAGCATCGCCAGCGCTGGCGTTGGGCGGCACGCAATTGCTGTCTTCGGCCTGCCGCCAGTTGCTGGCCGCCTGCGCGGCATGCAGCCATTCGGCATCGCTGGGCAGGCGGTAACGCCAGCCGCCGCTGGCGATGGTGAGCCAGCGCAGATAGGCCTGCGCCAGGGTCAGGCTGATGTTGCGCACCGGCGCGCGCGCCAGTTCCGGGGTGGCGGCGGCCTGGGCGGTGCAGCGGCCGGTGGCCTGGCAGAACAGGTTGAAATCGGCCACCGCCACTTCGCCGCGCGACAACGCATACGGCTTGCCGCCGGCGATGGCCGGGATCACCACCAGCATCGGCGCGCGGGTCTGCCCGAGTGTGTCGAAGCACGCCGCACCACGCCCGGCCAGGCCAGCGCAGGGATCCGGGCCGGTGGGCACCGGCGGCAGGCTGTCGGCATCGTCCACGTTGGCGGGCAATGCCGCAGCGGCGGCGGGGTCGCGCGCAGTGGTTGGGGTGGCGGCGGCAGGCCTGGCAGCGGATTTGTCGCGCGCCGGTTTTACGCCGACGGCAGGCGTAGCTGTCCCGGTGGCGCTGCCTGGCGGCACGCTGTCGTCGGCCGGCGCATCGGCGGCGCGCGCGCGTTGCAGACGCGCCGACAACGAGCCTTCCGGCAATTGGCCGGCCGCCTTCATCTGCGCCTCCAATTGCGCCAGCGCGGTGGCATCGGTGCGATAGAGCGTCTGCAGGCGCCCGGCGAGTTGCTGGCGTTCGCTGGGCGGCAGCGCGCCAGCAGTCATCACTGCGGCGGCCACCGCATAACGGGTTTGCGCGCTGCGCAGTTCGGCGCGCTGGCCGAGCGTCTGCAACCCTTGCCTCAGCAGGTCGGCCGCCTGGGCGTATCGCCCCTGTGCGAACGCATCGCCGGCGGCATCGCGATACACCTGCGAGAGCAGTTGCGGGCCTTCGCTGCGCAACAGCGGATGGCCCGGTTGCAGTGTGCGAATGCGCGCCAGTGCGTCGCGGGTCTTGCCCAGATCGTTGGCGGCGGCGGCGCGGCGCAGCGATTCGATCCGCGCGGCCAGTTCGGCCTCGGCGCTTTCGCGTGCCAGCGCTTGTTCGAACTGGTGCTCCAGCGTCTGCAGGCGCATGCGCTGGGCCAGCAGGCTGGCCGATCGCGGGGCCAGGCCCAGGCCGAAATCCACCAGCGCCTGCGCGCCAGCCAGCTGTGCGGGGTCGCTTTGTACGGCGACCGCCGTGCTGATGGCCTCGGCCAGCGCGCTGCCCTGGCTGCTGCGCTCGGCCGCCGGCAGTGCGGCCAGTTCGGCGTCGATGCGCGCGCGCCAGGCAGGGTCGGTACTGGGGTTTGCCAGATCGGCAGCCAGCGCCGTGCGTGCGCTGTCGGCATCGCGCGGCGTGGCGGCAACCGGTGTACGTCTGACTTGCTGCTCGGCCACGCCGACCTCGGCGCTGCGCAACTGCAGGCGCAACGAGTCCGGGAAGGCTGCGCGCGCCTGTTCTACTTCGGTCCGCGCGGTGGTGAGTTGCCCGGCGGCCACCGCCTCGGCGATGGCCGCGTCCAGCCGTACTTCGAGCGCGGAATGGCGCAGCAGGCTGCTGCCCGGATCGATGCGTCGCACCTGATCGAGCGTGGCCAGCGCGTTGTCGGGCTGGGTGCGGAACAACAGCCCGGCATCGAGCTGGCGGTTGAGCGTGGTGTCGAGCGCGTTGAGGCGTTGGTTCTTTTCGCGTTCGATGGCCTGGCGGCGCGCATCCAGCGCGGGCGAATACAGCCGCAGCCGGTCGCGCAAGGCGAACACCTGCAACGCGCCGCGGTAATCGTCGCGGCCGTTGGCCGGATTCCACAGCGCGTCCAGGCGGCGCAGCAGGAAATCTTCGATGAGGTCGCTGCGGTCCATCAGCACGCGTCGGCGGTCGTCTGCGCTCAGGCTGGACAGCGCCTGCATGGCCTGGGTTTCGTCGCGGTAGTGCTGCGGGTCCTGCGCACCGAAGCGCGCGATGACCTCATCCAGATGGCGTTGATGCAGATAACGCGATGCGCCCCACCCGCCCACGCCCACCAATGCGAGTGCGGTGGCACCATAGCCGATCAATGGCAGCGCGCGCTCGCGCAGCGGCACCTGGCGCAGGCCGTCGAGCAACTGGTCCACGCGCGTGAGCCGCTGCGCAGCCGGGAACGCTACGGCCGCGCACAAGGTGGCGTACTGGCGACGGGTCAGGCCCGGCACCGGCCGCGGGCGGCGGCCTTCGCGCAGCGCCACTTCGGCGCTGAGTTTGTCGAACGGGTGCTTGCCGGTCAGCAATTCGAAACACACGCAGCCCAGCGCGTACAGATCGTCGGCCGGTGTGGGCGCTTGGCCGCGAATCATTTCCAGGCTGGCATAGGCCGGCGTCAATGCGCCCAGCGTTGCCGCATCGAACACGGTTTGTTGGCCCGCCACCTCGGCCGCATGTTTGCCGGCGCGCGCAATGCCGAAGTCGAACACCTTGGCCACGCCATCGCGGGTGACCATGACGTTGCCGGGCTTGAAATCCGAATGCACGATGCCGGCCGCGTGCGCGCGCATCAGCGCGCGGCCCATCCCATCGATCAGCGGCCAGGCCTGCTTGAGCGGCATGCCGTTGTAGGCCTGCTCGCGGATCAGCGTTTTCAGATCGCAACCGTCGATGTATTCCATGGTCATGAAGACCAGGGTGCGATCCTTGTCGAAGTCGTACACGCGCACGATGTTGTCGTGCGCCAGTTTCTGCGAGCGGCGCGCTTCGCGCTGCAATGCGACCAGTGCGTCGGGATGGCGGCGGAATTCGTCGCTGAGCACTTTGACCGCCAGCCACGGGTCGCGGTCGCGCGCTTCCACCTTGCGTTCGTCGCGCGCCAGATACACCACGCCCATGCCGCCGCGGCCGAGTTCGCGTTCGAGCTGGAAGCGGCCCTTGAGCAGGCTGCCGACACCGGCATGATCGCCGCCGGCTGCTTCGGCCAGGTGCTGCCAGCTGGACACGCTGGCGGTACCGGCCGTGCCAGTGCCAGTGCCAGTGCCGGTCTGCGTGCCGAGGTTGGGGTGCGTGGCCAGCCCCAGGCTGGTGAGGCTGGGTGCATCACCGGACACGGGCTGCGCCGGTTGCACGCGGGTGATGTCGTTTTCGGCCATGCGCGCCGGGCCCGGTCGTGGCATCACCACCGTGGCATCGTCGTCGACCACGGTTGGCGTGGGCGTTGGCTCCTGCGCTGCCGATGGCGCAGGCGCAATCGCAGGCGCGCGATCGCGCAACGCATCCAGCCGGCTCACCAGGGTGGTCACGGTGGCATCGTCGAGCAGGTGCTGGCGTTGCAGCGTCCACAGCGTTTCCACCCCGGCGCGGTATTCGGCCTCCGGCACTGCAGCGCGCCTGCCCAGCGCGGCCAGGACCGCGTTGAGGTCGAGTGCGCCGCGGCGCATGGCGGTGACCAGTTCGGTCACGGTGGCAGTGTCTTCGTGCATGCACTTACTCCTGCAGGCGGACGACGACGGCGGTGACGTTGTCGCGTGCCGCCCTCCCCATCGCCAACTCGAACAGACGCGCCAGCAGCGCGCGCGGATCGCCGAAGCGATGGCATTCGGCATCCAGTTCCGGGTCTGGGATTTCCTTGTTGATGCCGTCGCTGCACAACAGGAATTGCGTGCCCGGCAGGCTCGGCGTCAGCACCCAATCGACGAACAGCGGCTCCTGCGCGCCGACCGCGCGCGTGAGCACGCCGGCCGCCGCGGCACTGGCCTGCGCACCGCCAAACTGGGTGATGTCCTCGCGCACGCCATGCACGTGGTCGCGTGTGAGCTGACGCAGCGGGCCGCCGTGTTGCGCATAGATGCGGCTGTCGCCGACCCAGCCGCACAGCATGAAATCCGGGTCGTGCACCAGCACCACCACGGTGGTGGCGATCATGTCCACGCGGCGCTCGCGCGCGACCTGCAGCAGCTCGCGGTTGATCTGCGCCAGGGTGTCGTCGATGGCATCCAGGAAATCGCATAGGTCGGCCGGGCGCACCAACGCCCTCAGCCGCTGCACCAGCAACTGGCTGGCGTAGTCGCCGGCACTGTGGCCACCCAGGCCATCGGCCACCACCCACAGCCCGGCGTCTTCGCGCAGCAGCAAGGCATCTTCGTTGAGACGGCGCACCTTGCCGGTTTCGGTGTGCCCGGCCGATTGGTAGGGCGCGTTCATCGGGTCACCTCGGTGATGTCCTGCTCGGCCAGCAACCAATCCAGATACGTCTCTGCAGTGGGCAGCCCATGCATTGCCTGTGCGGCCGCACCGAGTCGCCACCACCACGATTCGCCGTGCACCGGTGCGTACGTGCTGGAAGGCGCGGCCGGCACGCCGAGCGCAAGCAGCGCCGCATCGAATCCGGCTGCATCGGTGCGCGCGCGCAAGCTGCGGCCCAGGCACGCAGCCACCGCGCCGAACCACGCCGCCGACGGCAGGCACATGTGCGGCAAGGGCATCGCCACGGTCAGCGGAAAACAGCGCCCCACGCGGTCTTCGCCCGGGCCGAGCATGCCGGCCCAGGCCTGCGCCCCGCACACGCCCGGCCCCAACGCAAACGCGCGCAGACCGCTGTTGCGATACGCGCCAGGCCAGTGCTGCCCGAGCGGCTGGCGCACCGTGTCCAGGCAGTTGGCGAAGTGCAGGTCCCACGGCTGCACGAAGCTGGCCGGCAGGCGCCGCTGCACGAAGTCGCCCACGCCAGGCAACTTGCCGTGGAAGCCGAGTGGTTCGTTCGCCGGCATGCTCATCCGCCGCACGCGAAGTGCTGGACGTCGCGGTCCAGAAACGGATGGCGCAGGTTGCCGGCACGCAGCGGCACCTGCACGTCGTGGCCGCCAAGCGCGAAGCTGGCGACAAAGCGCAGATCCGATGGGTTTTCCAGGTGCCCGGCCTGCAGCGCACGGAACAGCGCCCAGTCGCCCTCGTAGTCGAGCGTTCCCAGCGCCACGCCATCGGCGCCGAACGCGGCGATGGAAACATGCCCCGGCACCGGGCCGGGCCAGATCATCGGCATGCTTTGCGCCGCGCCGGGCTGGTAGTCGTAACGCTGGCCTTCGATATCCAGCGTCAGCCGGGTCACGCCCTCGCCCAGCGTGGGCGCCAGCACGGTAAAGCCGATCTGCGGCGTGGGCCCGCCGCGAAAATATTTCTGCCGGATCCGTTGCGCCAACTGCAGTTGCACCGGCAGACCGGGCGCGCCGATGACCGCGTCCGGGCCATCCTTCCAGCGCCATTGCGGGGACTGGGTGTCCAGCAGCGGTTTGACGGTGCCGGTGTAGAGCGTCTCCAGACGCCCACCACTGCCGAACAACTCGCCGAAATTCTGCAGCGGAATCTCCACCTGCGCCTCCGGATCGAACGGGTAGCGGCCACGCACGAAATCCGTGCACACCTCGCCCACCGATTGCCTGACCTGCGCATCCAGTGCGGCGCGTGCACCCTGGGTCATCAAGGTGGCGCTGCTGCCGGCCAGGCTCTGCAGCCAGTCGGTCACCGGCGGTGGCAGTTGCGCCATTTCCTGCCGGGCCAATGCCAGTTGCGCGTTGGCCGCCGCGGCATCGCCGCCGCCCTGGGAGATCACCAGCAATTGCTTGCCGAGCTGATCGAGCACGCTCAGCAGATGGTCCAGCGGCGTGCTGCCGGGCGCGCCGGCGGCCAAGGCGTTGAGCGCCAGAAAATGCTCGCTGATCGCCGCACCCGGTGCCGGCGCCGCAGCTGCGGCACCATCGGCGGGCGTGGCCAGCGCGGCGCTGATCGCCGCCCCGCCGGGGAGTTTGGCCGCGGCCGCATTCGCCTTGGCGCCTGCCGCGCTGGCGGCAGCCGCCAGCGCGCGTTGCGCGGGGTCTGCCGGCGGTGCGCGGTCCATCGCCTGGGTGTGCTCGCCCACCACGCCCAACAGCAGCCGCAGGGGCGAACTGGGCCCGGCCAGCTTGGCGGCAGTGGCGCTGGCACCGGCCAGATCGGCCGAGGGGCGCAGTTGCAGATCGGCCAGCAGTCCATCCCAGTAACGGATGTAGTCGGCCGTGTAGCGCTGCCCCACTTCGCGCACCAGCGTGGCCCTGGCAGACGCATCCAGCGCCGCACCGCCGAAGACCCAATCGTCGCGGCCGAAGCGTTCCACCGCCTGGCCGATGCCCTCGCGTTGCAGGGCGGCGAACACCGGCTGTGTGTACAGCGCCGGCACCGGCATGGACAACGCCGTGCCACTGCGGCGCACGAAGGTGTCGGCCAGCAGGCCCAGCGCTTTGTCCAGCCGCAACGGCGTGCCGTCCGGCGGGGTCAGCAACAGGTTGCCGTAGATCAGTGTCGACAGATCGGCGGCACGCAGGCTGGCACGCGCCTGGGCGATGCGTTGGGTGTCCAGCGACAGCGCACGCACGTGCGTGGGCGACTCCAGCACCGCCTGCAGATGCGCACTCAGCGCCTGCTGCAAGGCCGGCTCGCCCGGGAATAATTTTTCGGCTTCGATCGCCGCCAGCGCGCCGAGTTGCGCCGGGTCCAGATGCTGCGGCTGGCCCAGCATCAGATAGCCCTTGAGCGTGTAGTACAGCGCCTGCGGCGCCTGCGCGTTATCCACCAGACCGGTGCGCAGGCGCACCGCCAAGGCCGGCAACAAGGTGGCGTTGAGCTGACGCAGATAGCCCGCCCGCACTTGCTCGCCCAACGCCTGTCCCTGGAACAATCCCATGCGCAACGACCACGGCGCGCCGGCGTGATACTGCTGCGCCACCTTCACCACCGCCTGCGTCGCATCGGCTTGCTGCAGGGTGCGCGCGACGTACTCGGGCATGCCGGTGGCGGCATGGGGATCGGGCACTGCCGGCCGCGCCTCCAGTGCAGCACGTACCTGCTGCAGGTACGCACGGTTGCCCAGGTAGCTGAGCCCCAACCCGGCCAGCACGGCGCCGGTCAGCAACGCCACACCCGCGTACGCGGCGGCCTGCAACCACGCCCTGCGGCGCTGCTGGGCGGGCGGAGCATTGGCCAGGCCGGATTCGCGCAGCACCACCTCGCGCAGCAGCCGCTCGACGAAAAAGGTGCGGCGTTGCGCGCCCGGTGCCTGCACGCGCGCTTCTTCCAGGCCGAAGGTGCGCGCCACCGCGCCCATCATGCGGTCGATCGGCGTGCCGTCCTGGGTGCCGGAGGTGAAGTACACCCCGCGCAGCAGCGGTGCCGGGCCATACGCATTGCCGGCGAACGTGCCTTCGACAAATTGCCGTGCACGCTCGCCAAGAGCGGCAACCTGTTGCGGAAACGACAGGATCGCCGCACGCCGCAGACGGTCGCGCTCCAGGTTCAGGCGTTCGAACAGGCGCGCGCTCAGCTGCTGCTGCAGCACGCCGAACTCGTCGGCGAACTTGCGCGCCGCGTGCCCGTCCAGGGTCTGCGCCAGCGCAAATGTCATGCCCCACACCTGGTTGCGCTGCGCCGGCGTCAGATCGTCGAAGAACTCGCCGAAGCCGCCGATCAGATCGCACTTGGTGAAGATCAGATACACCGGCACGCTGGCCTGCAACTGCTCGGCCAGCTCGTCCAGGCGGCGGCGGATCGCCTGCATATGCGTGTCGCGCTCGGCATCGTCGAGCAGCAACAGGTCCGACATGCTCATCGTCACCAACACGCCGTTGAGCGGGCGGCGCGGGCGATAGCGTCGCAGCAGGCGCAGGAAATCGCGCCACGCGCCGGCATCCACCGCCTGATCCGAATCCTGCGTGGTGTAGCGCCCGGCGGTGTCCAGGAACACCGCTTCGTCGGTGAACCACCATTCGCAATCGCGGGTGCCGCCGACGCCGCGCAACGCCGCATCGCCCATGCGCGCAGCCAGCGGAAACTGCAGGCCCGAATGCTGCAGCAAGGTGCTCTTGCCCGAACCGGGCGGGCCGATCAGCGCATACCACGGCAGCGTGTACAGATCGGCGCCGCCGCGCCGCTTGCGTAGCAGCTGGATCGCCTGCTGAAAGCGCGCCTGCAGCTGCGCGCGTTCCTGTCCGCTGCGCAGCTCGCGGTCGTCGTCGCGGCCGGGCGCCGCCAGTGCGCTGGACAAGGTCGCCGCACGCGCCTGCCTGCGCCAGCGGCGCAGCGCCAGCACACCCACCCACACCACCAGCAGCAACACGATCGCCAGCAACCGCGCCGCCACGCTGCTCAGCGGGCTCCAGCCGGCCAGCGCCACATACGGCCCACCCACCCACAGCAACACCGACAGCAGGCACAGCGCCAACAGGCCGACCACCACCGTTGCGCTCAGCTTGGACAACAGCGTCTTCATCGTCATTCCCCAGGCTGGAACAGGATCTCCACGCGGCGGTTGCGCGCGCGGTTGGCCGGTAATTGCACCGGCTGTGCGATCGGTTGCGAATCGCCGGCGCCAATGGCTTCCACCCGCCCCGGCGTGCTCAGCTGCGCCTGCAACACCTGCGCAAGCGCCTGCGCACGCGCGGCCGACAAGGCGTAGTTGTCCTGGAAGCGCAGCGAGCGCACCGGCACGTCATCGGTGTGCCCGACCACGATCACCCGCCCCGGCAATTGCTCGATGGCCGCTGCAATCTGCGCGATCAAGCCGCGCTGCTGCAGCTCTACCTCCACCCCGCCGGAGGCGAACATCGCCGCGCTGCTGAGGCGCACGCGCGTCTGCCCGTCGGCCTGTTCGTCCACGCGCAGCAGGCCGGCGCGTTCCTGCGCGGAGAGCAACTGCTTGAGCCGCACCGGAGGCGGCGGCACGGGTGCAGCGTCCGGCGGCGTGGCCGGCGCAATTCCCCATTGGGCGGCCTGCGCACTGATCGGTGCGGACAGGCTGTTCAAACGCGCCTGCAACCACACGAACGCCACCACGAGCATGCTCAACCCCAGCAATGCAGCCGCCCACACCGGCAGATAACGGCCCAGCCGGCGGCGGTCTTCCACCCCGCGCCAACGCGGCGCCAAGCTGTCCGGCGCGGGGCCGCGCGCCGCACGGATGCGGCGATAGACATCCTCCTGGATGGCCGCCAGCGTCGCGATGCCGCCGGCCTCGATCTGGTAGCGGCCGACGAACCCCAGCGCCAGGCACAGGTACATCAACTCGATCAAGTCCAGATGCCGCGGCATATCGGCGCACAAGCGCTCCAGGATCTGGAAGAACTTGGCGCCGCCGTACGATTCGCTGTGGAAGGTCACCAGCAAGGTCTTCTGCGACCAGCCGCTGCGCTCGCCCCACGGTGCGTTGAGTACCGCTTCGTCCAGCAGCGCGCACAACACGTAGCGCGCGGCGGTGACCGCTTCCACCGGCGCGCCTCCATCGCGCGCACGGTGTTCGAAGCGGCGCACCTGCGCCATCACCTGCTCGCGCAGGCGGGCCACATCGGGCGATTGCGCGCTGTGGCGCAACTGCACCGCCAACAGCAGCAGCGGCGTGGCGGCCTGCACCAACGGGTTGACGCTGCGGCCCAGCAATTCGCTGATGTCGGTGCCTTCGCTGGGCACGCCGGTGCCCTCTGCGGCCGGCAGCGGTGCGGCGTAGGCTGGCGCCAGATCGGCAACAGGTCGGCTCATGCTCAGCTCCGGATCGCCCACAATTGCAGGTCCAACCCGGCGAATTCGCTGCCGAAGTGGAATGCGATACCGCCGGAGGTCTTCAGCGTTCGCCACAACGCTGCGCTCTTGTCGAATTCGAAATACAGATAGCCGGCGTGATACGGAATCTGTCGTGGCGCCACCGGCATGGGCGTGGCCACGATGCCGGGCAACTGCAGATTGACCAGATCGCGAATCTGCTCCACCGCCCCGATCTTGGCGTGCGCGGGCAATTGCCGGCGCAACTCTTCGCTGGGCATGTCGGCCTTGGCCGCGAGCACGAACGCCGCGCTGTCGAGCAGGCCCGGGTCCGGCACCATCGCCACCCACACGCCGAACTTGCGCGCCTGGATCGGGAGCGGCGTGGCGGTCTGTTCGAGCACTGCGCTCAAACTGCTGCGCAGGGCGCCGATCACCGGCTCGAAGCTGTCCTGCTGCGATTGGTGCCGATAGGCAGGCCATGCAGGCGGGCGCTTGGCGGCAGCGGTGAACGTGCTCAGTTCGCCGGCCAGCGCCACCAAGGCGCGAAACAGCTCTTCCGGATGCGCCAATGGCGCGGCCGCCCAGTGCGCCATCTGCGGCTGCCAACGATTGACCAGCTGCAGCAGCAGAAAGTCTGCGATATCGGCCGCGCCGCCGCGATCGGTCAGCGTCACGCGCGATGCCAGCGCTTCGCCGCGCTGATGCAACAGACCGAGCAACTCGGTCAGAAAGGTGGTCAAGCGCGGCGCCGCCTGGCATACCATCGCGCTGGGAATGAAATGCGGGTCCAGCACCACCTGACGGTCGGCGCGCGTCTCGATGATGCGCGCCACCGCGATGCGGTCCAGCCCCTCCAACGGTTGCGAGTGCGGCAGCAACCGCGTGCTCAACCCGCCGACTTCCATCAACACCGCTTCGCTGGTGCTGCCGGAGGCGTCGTTGCTTTCGGTCTCGCGCACGCGGTAGCGAAACAGCTGATCGGCCGGCGATTCCGGGCGCCCGAGTTCGGGCTGCGCCGGCACCCGCAGCGGTACGGTGAGATAGACGATCTGGTCGCGGCAGTTGGGCTCGACCTCCAGCGCAACCGGCAGCGGGTCGTCACCCGGCATCGCGAAGGGCGTGCCATCGGCGAACACGCCACGCGCGCGCCGCAGGCCCAGCTTGCCCACCGCCAGCAGGTCGGTCTCCCATTCCAGCTCGCTCACGCCCCAGGCATGCGGCCGCAATCGCGCGGCACGCAGATCGACGTAGCGCTCCAGGTAGCGCTCTTGCTGCTGCAGATGCTGCGGGCGCAGGAACAGCCCTTCGCTCCACACGACCTTGTTGTTCTGCATGATGCACTCGCTGAGGGAGGTCGGCCACCGATGCAGCGCACAGGCATCCACACCGCGTCGCATGCGACCTGCCAGGCACGCTGCAGGAACGTCGATGCGCTGCGTTGTTGGGTGCATTGAGGTGCGTTGCATGCTGCACGCCTGGCGGTCGTTGCCGACGCAAGCCCCGCACTGCCGATGCGTGTCGGTGGAGCGATTCTGCGGCGCACCCGAGGTGCTCACCCGTCAAAATGTCTCAGCCCCCCGGCCTCGACCGCAGGCGGCGATATCATCCATCCGAAGCGGTATCGGGCTGCCGCCCACTCAGACCGGCGGAACTCTCGCCGAGCCATGCAGAACTGGAAGATGTGCTGGACGACTGCCGCTCCAGCCAGCGACGCCATTGGCGTGCTCTGAACCCGATTCGCTCAACACATCGCCCGACGTCAGGCACCGGATCGTTTTTCTCCAACTCTGCAAGCCCGCCTCAGCGATGACGACCCACGTTGGCGGAGGACAACGGATCGGGCCGCGATCGATCGCGCTTGACCGAAAGCGATCGGCGATTTGGTGCCGGCCATCGTCGACCAGTGGGCCAATCACTGCCGCCGTGCCGATTTCAAGCGCGTCAGTTGCGCCTCGTAGGCACGCGCGAACTCATCGCCGAACAGGCGACGGAAGCAGTCGTCCGGGTCGCTGCGCAGCTGCTCGAAATTGTCGCGGTAGCGTTCCCAGTAACGCCCCTTGCCACCGAAACCCAGGCGCTTACCGCCGGCGTCGGCTTCCTGCTCCAGGCGGTCCGGGCTGAAGTGGAACAGCATGGCGTCGAAGGCCGCGCGCATGCCGGCCAGCATCGCCATCTGATGGCAGCGGATATCGTCGAAGGCATCTTCGAACGCTGGCACCCCGGACAGAAACGACGCGCTTGGCGGTGCGAGCAACTTCTGCAGCGCATCTTCGGCGGTGGCGGCGAACTTGAGCGGGTTGTTCTCCGAGCGTTGGATCACCGTGACCGGCAAGCGAAAGGTGTTCTTGATCTCTGCGCGTGCACGCAGCACATCCATGACGCCATCGACCACGATGGCGAAGATGCGATCCAGCTCCGGCGGCACTGTTGTTGCCGCCGATGGTGCGGTTGCAACCGACACCGCCGCCGGCGGCGCGAATGGCGAGGCCACCGGCGCGGCCATGGGCGCTAACGCAGGCAATGGCGCGGGCGGCGCAAAATCGCCAAGCGTCATGTCCCAGTTTTCCGGCAAGGTGGCGCGCGCATCGGGACTGGCCGGTGGACGGAAATGGTCGTGGCTGGCGTTGCTCTGATTCCACGCGCTGGGGCTGGCATCGCGTGCCGGTGCAGGCAACGGGTCGAGCAGGCGCAACGGATCCAGCTCGCCGGGTGCGCCGCTCAGCAACACATCGTCCAACAACGCGTCCACTGCAGGCCGCGCAGAAGGCGGCGTACCGAACTCCAGCAGATCCAGGCACGCTGTGGCGGAGGTGGCACGCCGCGTCGACGGCGGCGGCGCAACCTGGGTGCGGTCGTCCATCGCATCTGGCAGCGGGTCGAATGCCGGCGCCGGCGTCGGGGCTGCAGCCAGCGATTGCACCTGCACATGGATCTCGAAGCTGTCCAGCTGCAGGCGGTCGCCATCGCTGAGCGCTGAGGGGTCCGCACGCGTCAGCGCAGTGCCGTTGAGCGACATGCCGTTGGTGCTGCGGTCCTCGATGAAATACATCCCGTTGAGAAAGCGCACCACCGCATGCGTGCGCGAGACGCCGGGCGCGGCCAGGACCCAATCGCTTTCGTCGGAGCGGCCGATGCTGCCGCCGGTGCCGGCAAAGCGCTTCTGCGCGCTGGCGCCGAACTGCGCGGCCTGCGCGCCGCCGACGGTGAGGATCAACTGCGAACTGGACACGCCATGGGCTCCTGCAAAGGATCACTGAAAGTGGCCGCCGGCAAGCGTGCAGGCCGGCGGAAAACGCTGGGGACATCGATGCCGCACGCCTGTATGCGGCACGCAGGCAGCCGGTACACAGACCTGCGTCCGCCGATGCGGATCGGCACGCGCGCCCAGCGCAATAGACTTGTGCAAGAAAGCCTGCCGGCGCCGTTTCCGCGCGTGGACAGCGCACCCGCACGCGCAGCCAAACGCCAACGGCCATCGGCGCAATCGACCCCGCCCGTTCGGCGATCAGGCGGCTTCATGGCGCCCCCACACTGGTCAGCAGCTCCATGGCATGCGCTGCATAGCCGCTGCGCCGCGCTTCCAGCTGCGCCGGCTCGCGCGCGGCCAGCAAGGTGATGGCGGCGGCCACCGCGCGCGCAGTGAGATGGTCGGCCGGCGGCACGGGCGTGGTCTGATGCGGCGGCGCCAGGCTGCCGCCGGACCAGGCCACTGCCGCCGCCAGCCACGCACCCAGAGAGACATAGTCGCCGGCATGCGCAAATGCCTGCGCGGCGCGACGATGCGCCTCGCTGGGCTCGCGCACCCACTTCTCGGCCAGTGCCGCGCCGGCACGGTCTTCCTCGTCCAGGGTTTCGCCGCGCACGCATTGGCACAGCCAGGCCACCGCGTAGCGCTTGGGCAGCAGGCGCGCGAGCAGCTTGATGGCATCTTCGCCATGACCGCTGGCCAGCAGCGCGCCAACCGCCGCTTGCGGCGCGATCGGCGTACTAAGCTGCGCGCAGGCGGGCGCAGACAACTGCATCTGCGCACAGGCCTGCGCCAGCGAGAGCGTGGGCGCGCTCATCCGATCATGATCAGGCCGCCGCCGACCTGCACCAAGGCGTCGGCCTTGATGCTGACCAACGGGCCCTTGAGCGTGGCCGAGGCACCGGCTTCGGCACTGAGCATGCCGCCGGAGGTCAGTTTAAGCGTGGCATCGCCAGCCACTTCGGTGGCCGGCGATTTGGCCTGCAGCTGTGCATCGGCAAGGAGCTTGATGGCGGTGGAGGTGATCTTGGCTTCCGAGCTGGCATCGACCAGGATCTTGATGCCGCTCAACACGATCTCGCCGTTCTGCTTCATCACCAGGCGCGCGCTGCCGGTCACCAACTCGATCTCTTCGCCGGCTTTCAGCAGCAGCTTCTTGCCGACATCCACGCTGTCGTTATTGTCGATACGCGCGCTGCGGTCGTGCTTGACGGTCAGCACCCGATCGTTGTCGATGGTGCTGGTGTGATCGTGCTGCACTTCTTCGCGCAGATCGCGTTGCGCACGCAGGTAGAGCTCTTCTGCGCCGGCCTTGTCTTCGAATCGCAGCTCGTTGAAATCGGCAGTGCCGCCCAGCAGGCTGCGGCTGCGCACGCCGCTTTGGGTCTTGTTGTCGGGCAAGGAAAACGGCGGCGCATGGTCGCCGTTGTAGACGCTGCCCACGATCAGCGGGCGGTCCGGGTCGCCTTCCAGAAAGCTCACCACCACTTCCTGCCCCACGCGTGGCAGGCTCATCGCGCCCCAGCCCTTGCCCGCCCACATCGAGGCCACACGCACCCAGCACGACAGTGCGGCATGCGGGCGTGCCGCAGTGGCCCAGTGAAAGGTCACCTGCACGCGGCCATGCGCATCCACCGCAATGTCCTCGTCGGTGTCGCCGGTCACCATCGCCGTCTGCAGGCCGGCAATGGTCGGCGTTACGGTGCGTTGCAGGCTACGGAACGGCAGCCGGCTTTCCATCACCTGCACGCTACTGGAAAACGGCGGCTCGCCGCTAGCGTGTTCGGGCGCGGCCAGCGTGGTGTGCGCCGACAGCACCAGATATTCCTGATTGAGTTCGGCACGCGGAAACCCGCGCAAGCGAAACAAGGCACCGACCATCAGGCCGCAGGCATTGGTGGTGGCTGCATGGCTGGCGCGCTGCACGTTGTGCGCCTCGCTGCGCACCTGCATGTAGCGATTACCGTCGGTTTGCACTGTATGCGCACCGGGATAGTCGAAGGCGATCAGACCATCGACGGTGTGCAACTGTTCGCCGCTGGCGTCGGCCTCGGCGGCCAGCGATGCACGCGGCTGCAGCGGGTCGTAGTCGGTGCTGCCATGCTGGCTGCAATGTACGCCGCGCGCACTGCGCCAATGGCTCACCACCGAGCGCATCAGGCGCCGGTCGTCGGTGCCCGGCGGCGCATACGGCAAGCTGTCCACGCCATTTTGCGCTGCATGCGCACCCAGCGCATCGGCCAGCACCAAGGTATGCGCACTGCGGCTATGGGTGAAGTAGTAGTAGATGCCTTCGCGTTCCAGCAGCCGGCTGATGAAGCTGAAATCGTCCTCGCGGTATTGCACGCAGTAGGTGCGCTTGGCGTACTGCGCGCTCAGCTGCTGCTGCACATCGCCGTAGCCGATCTCGCCCAGCACGCTGGTGACGATCTCCGGCACGCTCATGTCCTGATAGATACGGCAATCGCGGCGCTGGGTCAGCAGCCATGGTTTGGGCATCACCTGCAGTTCCAGCACGGCGTACTCGAGCGCATCGACCACGGCGTAGCCGTTGTGCGCGCAACTGGCCACCATGCCGTGATACCAGCGCTGTTCGCCCTCGCCATCGGCCAGTTGCACCGCCACTGGCGTGCCAAGCAGATCACGCAGGTTGGGCTGCAGCTCGGTGCACAACGCATCGATGCGGTAGTCGAACAGCTGCCCCAACGCTTCGCTGGCCTGCATGCGGTGCAGCAGCAGGCGCTCGCCAAGGTCGGAGTGCAGCGTGATGGTGCGCGGCATCGAAGCATCCACAGGTGATGGGGCAACGCACGTTGCGCTGACCGACAGCGTTGTGTTGCGTACCCGCACGTGCAACGGCAGGCGGCTCGGGCACGGCAACCGTCACGCACATGCTCACATGCGTGCGTGCGGCAAAGCCGACATTTCGTCTCAGGCCGGCCCAGGCGTGCGCGCGGTCACGACCCAGCCATGCACCGGCTGGCCGCGTTCGCTGCGCAGCACGTCCAATTCCAACGCGATCGGCTGCAGACCAGCGCCTCGCAATGCGGCGCGCACATGCGCATGGCTGTGCCGATAGCGCCCGCTGGCATCGAGTTCGACCCGGTCGCTCCGCGCGTCCAGCGCTTCGACCGTGAAGCCCAGCACGCCCCCTGGCGTGAGCGCGCCAGCAGCGGCAGCGAGCACCGGCTGCAGCGCACCGAAGTACACCAACGTGTCGGCCGAGCCGATCACATCCCATTGCGCGTGCTGCGCGTGCAGGTATGCAGTGAGTTCGGCCACGTCGAGGCGATCGTAGCCACCGCGTTGGCGTGCCTTGGCGACCATGCCCGGCGACAGGTCCACACCCACCAGTTCACGTGCATACGGGCGCCACAACGGCGCACACAGCCCGGTGCCGCAGCCGGCATCGAGCATGCGCAAGCCTGCATGCGGTGGCGCAAGGCAGGCCGCCAATGCCTCGGTCAGCCGGTGCGGCGCGCGGTACTCCAGGTGATGCAGCAACTGTTCGTCGAAACTGTCGGCAAAGCCATCGAACAGTTCACGCACATAGGTATCGCCGGCACGCGGCGGCGGTTCGGCGCCACCACAGGCCGCCAGCATATGCGTCGCCACTGCGTTGCCCGGCTCAAGCGCCAGCCAGTCGCGATACACCGTTTGCGCCTGCGCCTGCTCGCCCAACAGGTAGAGCCCGGTGCCCAGCGCCTCGCGGGCGTGCAGGTTGTCCGGTGCCAGCGTGCAGGCCTGCTGCAGGCACTGCACCGATTGCTGCAGATGCTCGGCGGCCTGCGCGTTGTTGCGCAGGAACAGGCCGAGCAGGTAATGCGCATGCGCGGATTGTGGATAGATGTGCAACAAGGCCGCATAGGTGACGAAGGCTTCTTCGCCGCGCCGCTGCGCTTCCAGTACCGCTGCCAGATTCGCCAGTGCATCGGCATGCGCAGGCGCCAGCGCCAGCGCGCGGCGATAGCAATTTTCGGCATCGCGCAGGCGGCCGCATTCGCGGTGCACGTTGCCCAGGTTGTTGCAGGCATCCGGTTGCGCGGGCGCCAGCGTCAACGCCTGGGTGATGGAGGCCACCGCTGCGGCGCTGTTGCCGCGCTGATGCAGCAGGATGCCCTGGTAATGCAGCGCGTCGGTATGCCCGGGCTGATCATCCAGCAGCTGCGTGTACAGCTGCGCGGCGTGTTCGAGTCGGCCACTGCGGTGCGCGGCGATCGCCTGCTGCAGTGCCTCGGGGTGTGGCTGGGTCGCAGTTTGCATGAGCTTCTCCAAAGACACGGCAACCGGTGGTGCGGGTACGAACCTGAGCGCGGAGCGGCACGGCGTCACGCCTGCAACGCGCAGCCAACACCACGACCGTGGTGCTGACGCGCCGGGGCAGCCACTGCCTGGAATCGCTGCGGGCACTGGCAGGCCTGAGTACCTGCGCATGGGCGCGATCGGCGGACAACTGGCGGCAGCCTGCCACCGGTCACCAACCGCCCCACCGCACCGCTCACCCGATCAGCACGGTGAAGCAGCCCAGGGTGATCACCCCGCCATGTGCGGTACTGTCGCCCAGGCGCGCAGCAGGCTGGCCTGCGATCAACACGGTCGGTGCGCCGGCCACGATGCTGTCCGGCGGGCCGACGCATACCGCCATGTCGCCCAGCCGCGCCGCCGGCAGGCCGCCGATCAATACCGTTGGCGCACCGGGGCTGACGATCGGCCCGCCCACATGCGGCACCACCCCGGTCACCATGGGGCAGACATGCAAATCGGTCAGGCGCGCGGCAGGTTGCATCGGCACGCTTCGGTCGTGGCCATGCACGGCACTATCCAGCCAGGCCGCGCCGGTCACCCGACAATTCGTCTCAGCGCTGCGCCACCGCGGTAGTGGCCTCTGCCTCACGGCTGTCGGCCGGCGGCGTCGCCGACGCCAGGGTCTGGCGCGCGGCGCGCAGTGGCGCGTCTGCATCGCCGAAAATGCCGGTAAGAATCTGCAACGCCTGCCGTGCATGATCGCGCGCCGCCACGGTCTGTCCCAGCCTGCGCTCGGCTTCGGACATGCCGCGCAGGATCTCGGCCGTTTGCGGATGCGCGCGCCCCAGCACACGCTCCGATGCGGTGAGCGCGGCGCGCTGTTCGGCCAGCGACGCGTCCACCTGGCCGTCGTCCAGCAGCCAGAACGCATGGTTGCTGCGATAGGCGATGGTGGCCGGTGCATCGTTGCCGAAGGCCGCGCGCGCGCGCTCCAGCGCCCTGCGGGAGTACGGCCCGGCTTCGGCCACCTTGCCCTGCTGCCGCAACGCGCCGGCCAGGTTGCCTTCGATCATCAAGGTGTCGGCGGCGCTCTCGCCATACAACGTGCGTGTGACCCGCAGCAGCGGGACGAGTTCGGCTTCGGCACCGGCAAAGTCGCGCTGCATCAGCAGGAACACTGCCAGGCTGTTGCGCATCGACACCACCAGTGGATGCTCGGGCCCGCGCATGGCCATGCGCTCGCGCAACAGGCTGCGCTGCAAGGCGATCGCCGGTACCAGCTGGCCGTTATCGGCCAGCATGGCGGCGTAGCTGTTGCCGGCGTCGATACGCTGGTCCGCGCTGCTGGAGGCATTGGCCAGCGCAGCGACATAGGCATGCCGGCTCTCTGCCAACGCATCGCGCATGCGGCCCTGTTCGCGCAGGGCCCACGCCAACCACGCACGCAGCTCGTTGCCCATGGCCTGCTGTTGCGCATCGCCGCGTGCTGCCTGTGCAATGCCCTGGCGCAAGACACGCTCGGCGTCGCCGGGTTTGCCGTCACCGGTGAGCGCCTGTCCCAGCATGGAAGCGGCCTTCAACGCCGGCAGGCTGCCCGCGCCGGCGGTCTGCTGCGCCAGGGTCTGTGCGATGCGCAGATGCTCCACGGCCTGCGGGAAATTAGCCAGCGCAATGAGCGTGCGGCCCAGCGTCAGTTCCACCTGGGTGCGCGCATCGGGCTGGTCGGCCAGCTCGCGCGCCGCACGCTGCGAGGCCTGCTGCATCACGCGCAGCATCAGGGTCTTGTCCAGGTCGCGCGCCACACCAGGGTCCACGCTGGACAACACCGAACTCATGAAATCGCCGGTGACCTGCGCGCGTTGGGCATCGCGCGCGGCCTGTTGCAGCGACCACAGCGTGGCACCCAGGCCGGCGACCACGGCGATCGCAGCCAGGCCGGCGGCGGCGACGCCGCTGCGATGACGCTGGGTGAATTTGCGCAGCCGCAGCCAGCGGCTCGCCTGCAGGGCGCGCGGCGGGTAACCGTCCAGCCAGCGATGCAGATCGTCCAGCAGCGCAGATACCGATGCGTAGCGCGCACCCGGTTGCGGTTCCAGGGCGCGCAGCACGATCGCATCCAGCCCGTCGCGCAGTTGCTCGTGTAATTTTTGGTAGGTGGTCTCGCGCGCCGAGCAGATGCGCGCACGCGCATCGGCCGGCACTGCTGCCACCCGCTGCGACGGCGGCTGCGGCACCCCGTCGCGTCCGGCCACTGGCGCCAGCCCGCAACTCAATTCGTAGAACATCGCTCCCAGCGCATAGATATCGCTGCGTGCGTCCACATCCTGCGCGCCGCGTGCCTGTTCCGGGCTCATGTAGCCCGGCGTGCCGCGATCATGCGCGTAGGTCATGCCCGGGTTGGTCGCATCGACGGCGATGCCGAAGTCGATCACCCCTGGCATCGGCCGCCCGTCGATCTCGCTGACCAGCACGTTGCTGGGTTTGAGGTCGCGATGGATCACGCCCTTCTGATGCGCGTGCTGGACTGCCTCGCCGACACGCAGCATCAGCAATACGCGCGCATGCAGCGACAGGCGGTGTTCGTCGCACCACCAGGTGATCGGCTCGCCGCGCAGGTATTCCATCACCAGGTACGGCTGGCCGTGGGCATCGGTACCCACGTCGTGTATCTGCGCGATCGCCGGGTGCACCATCTGCGCCAGCAGCCGGCACTCGAATTCGAACAGTGCACGGCCCTGCGCATCCAGCGCATCGGCAGCCACCAGCTTGATCGCCACCTCGCGCTCGTACGCGCCATCGGCACGGTGGCCCAGATACACCTGGCCCATGCCGCCAGCGCCGATCAGGCGGTCGATCGCCCACGCACCGAAGCGTGTGCCGGCCGGCAGTTCCGGTAATGGCGCGCGCAATGCGGCGGCGGCCTGCTTCAATGGCGCCCGCACGCGCAAGGTGGCCTGCGATTCCACCGCCAGCATCGCCAGCAGTTCGTCGCGCAAGCTGGCGTCGTCGCCGGCCTGCGCGCGCGCGAATGCCTCGCGCTCAGCCGCAGGCAGCTGGCAGGCCCGATGAAACAAGGCTTCCAAACGTTGCCACGCGGTGGCCGCCAGGCTCACAGCTGCGCCGCCAGCCACACCCTGGCAAAACGCAGATCGCGCTCCAGCGTCGGCACCGACACCTCCAGCTGTTCGGCTGCCTCGGCCACGCTGAAACCCACCAGCTCGGTCAACGCGAATGCCTTGGCTTTGCGCTCGTCCACCTGGGCCAGCTTGTCGAAGGCATCGGCCACCAGCATCAATGCCTCCGGCCGTGCGGCGCCGTCGGACAGGCTGATGGTCAGCGTCACCGCCTGCCCCAACCGCTTGGCGCTGGCCTGCTGGCGCGCCAGATCCACCAACAGGTGGCGCATCTGCAGCGCAGCCACCGAATAGAAATGCGCCCGCGAACGAAAACCCTGCTGGCCCTGTTCCAGTCGCATCCACGCCTCGTGCACCAGCTCGGTTGCCTGCAAGCCGGCGCGCGCGTCGCGACGCAGCTCGCGCATCGCGGTGGCGCGCAGCACGTCGTAGACCTGGCGCGCCAATGCGTCGCCCGCGCCGGGTTCGTCGCGCTGCCAGGCCTGCAACAACTCGGTGATCGGCAGCTCGGACATCCAAGCCCATCTCGCCTGCGTGGACACGCAGTATCCCGCATTGGCGCCAACGCGGAACGCGCAGCCGGTAACCAATTGGATTCCCGATCACCGCGCCCCCCACAGCGCGGAGGAGCCAGGCCGGCGACCAGGTGTCGCCGGCAGCCGGGTCCGCCTCGGGCACGCCCAGCCTGTCCCCCGGAAAGCGCGACCTCCGGACGCCGCGGTATCGGGTAGCGGCGGCTGCGTGGGCAAGCACAGGCCTGTGCCCGCCTGCGTGCCTGCCGCCACGTCATGGGCAGCAACCGCGTCACCGCGACGTCATACGACGCCGCTAGCCTGCGCCCCTGCAATCGGCCGGAGGTTGGGGTGTCGGCACATCCAAAGCGCGCCTGGGCACGTCTGTTCACCGAGCATGGCCCGGTGCTGCGCGGCTTCTTCGTGCGCCGCGGAGCAAACGAGGACGCCGAAGACCTGGTCCAGGAAACCTATCTGCGCCTGCTGCGTGCGCATCAGCAGCCGGGCCAGGCCATCGCCAACCCGGAAGCGTATCTCTATACCGTGGCGGTCAATCTGGCGCGCGAGCAGGCGGCGCGGCGCAGGCAGGCCCCGCTGCGCATCGAGGACATGGAACAGTTCGCGCAACGGCTGGTGGCCGGTGACGATGTCGAAGACAGCGCCCAGCGGCAACAGCGCCAGCAACGCCTGCAGATCGTACTGGCCGGGCTGCCCGAGCGCGTGCGTGCGGTGCTGGTGATGCAGTACCGCGACGGCCTGAGCTACAAACAGATCGCCGAACGTCTGGGTGTGTCCTCGCACATGGTCAAGAAATACGTGGTGCGCGGCCTGTCGGCCTGTCGATCGGCGCTGGCCGACGAGGGAGCGCAGTGGTGGTGAGCGTCGCGTCGCTGGCGGCGCGCCGCCTGACCGAGGAAGCGGCACACTGGCATGCGCTGCAACGCATGCAGCCGCTGGATGCCGACCAGCAGGCGCGTTTCATGGATTGGCTGACCGCCTCGCCGGCGCATGTGCGCGAATACCTGGCAGTGACGCAGGTGGCCGGTGCGCTCGGCGAGGCGCTGGATGCGATGGCGCTGGATGTCGAGGCGCTGCTGCAGGCCGAGCGCCAACGCGACACCGGGACGGCGCGCAACGTGGTGGCGCTGCCGTTGCCGCCGCGGCGTCCCGTCGCTGCAAGGGGAACCGCGCGATCGCGGTCGGCGGCACGCCGGTCGCACTGGCATGTCGGTCTGGCCGCCATGCTCGGTCTGCTGACCGTGCTCGGCGGCTGGGCCTGGCCACGCACCACGACCTATGCGACCGCACATGGCGAACAACGCCGCGTGCAACTGGCCGACCGCAGCGTGGTGTTCCTCAATGCAGACACGCGCATCCAGGCCACCATGTCGCCGTGGTCGCGCCACCTGCAGTTGCTGCAGGGCCAGGCGAGCTTCGATGTCGCCCGGGATCGGCGTCCGTTGCAGGTCCGGGTGCTGGACCTGCGCGTGGAAGACATCGGCACCGCGTTCGACATTGCCCTGCATGGGCAGCAGGCACGCATCGACGTGTCTGCCGGTCGCGTGCATCTCTGGCGCGCCGACCGCCCGGCGCAGCCGATGCTGGCCAACCTGGGTGCAGGACAAAGCGCGCGCATCGATGGCGCCGGCCAGGTCGAGTTGAGCAATGAAGATGTCGCCACCATGCATGCGTGGCAGCAGCAGCGCATCGTCTTCCGCGACGAGCCGTTGCGCAACGTGGCCGAAGACTTCAATCGCCTCAATCGCATCCAGCTGCATATCGACGATGCGCGCGCCGGCGCGATGCGCCTGACCGGCAATCTGCGTAGCGACGATCTCGCCGGCCTGCGCGCGTTTCTCGCGCGGCAGCCCGGCCTGCGGCTCGAACAGCACGCCGATGCGCTGCACATCGTCAGCCGTGCACCACCGGCGACCGCCAACCGGTAAGGCCCGCGGCCAACGCGACAGACACGCTGGCGCTCACGTGCGTGCAGAAGTCAGCACTGCAGGCACCACCGCATTGCTCGGCGTGTGCCTGCCGTGGGTCGGCACGCCGCGGCGTCGCACTTTCATGCCTGTTCGCATCGCAGATTCGCGCTGACGCATCTGCGCACCGAACGGCTGGCATCCGGGTTGGCGCAATGCGATCTAGGCGTGCGCATTGCGCTGCATGGTGCCGCGCAACGCAACGATCGACGCAATCGGCGATCGAACCGCCAACATGCTGTTCGCCGGGTAACACGGACCTGCATGCACTCCACGGCACGCGCACGCCAGCGCCCCTGCACGTGTCACAGAAAATTCATGGAAAAACGGTGCCCGACTCAGCTTGTCGCGCCTCGTAGATGGGGTAGTCGCCGCATCGCCCCATGCGCGTGTGCGGCGCCCCTCTCCCTCTGCCTGGAAGTGACGATGCGCCGCTGCCTGTTCCTGTCCGTTGCCCTTGCCCTGCATGCCGGTGCTGCCGGCGCCCAAACGCCACCCGTCGCGGTCACTGCCATTCCCGCACAACCGCTGGCACGCGCGCTCAATACGCTGTCGCGCCAGACCGGTCTGCAATTCGTCTACGCGGCAAGCGTCGGCGCCGAGCGTCAGAGCCGTGGCACCACCGACGGCGCGGCACCCGAGCAGGCATTGCAACAACTGCTCGATGGCACCGGCCTGCGCTATCGCTATCTCACGCCCACCACGGTGACCATCGAACCGGACACCGCCACCAGCCAGGCGCCGGCTGCAGCGGTGCCGGCTGCGCCAAGCAGCACGCCGATCGCCGCCGGTGCACCGGTGCGCGAACTGGACAGCATCCAGGTGCTGGGCAGCTATGCCGGCAGCCTCAGCGCCGCGCTGCGCGAGAAGCGCTATGCCGACAGCGTGGTGGACGTGATCGCCGCCGAAGACATCGGCAAGCTGCCAGCGCAGAACGTGGCCGAAGCCCTGCAGCGCGTGCCGGGCGTGTCGATCGTGCGCGACCGCGGCGAAGGCGTGTACGTGCGCGTGCGCGGCCTGGGACCGAATTTCCAGGTGACCACGCTCAACGGCCAGACCATGGCGGTCAACGAGAACGTGCGCACCTCCGGCCAGACCGGCCGCCAGTTTCGCTACGACACCTTGCCGGCGGAACTGGTCTCCGGCCTGGACGTGATCAAGAGCCCCACCGCCGATCTGGACGAAGGCGCCATCGGCGGCATCGTCAACGTACGCACCTTCCGCCCGCTGGAACTGGGCAAGACCTTGCTGAACACCTCGCTGGAATCCAGCCAGGCGCAACGCACGCATGCCAACGATCCGCGCGTCTCCGGCCTGTTCAACTGGGTCAATGCCCAGGGCACCTTCGGCATGCTGGTGTCCGGCGCATATGCCCAGCGCAGCCTGCGCCAGGACCGCGTCAACGAAGTGAGCTGGGATTACTACCCCAATGGCGTGCCGGGTGCGCCGGGTGCGTCTTACCTGCCCACCGGCCTGCGCCCGACGCTGGAACTGGAGCAGCGCGAGCGCACCGGCGTGGCCGCCTCGTTGCAATGGCGCCCCAGTGCCGCCTGGGAAACCAATCTGGACCTGCTGTATGCCAGGCAGACGGTGCACTACGACGAATACAGCCTGGGCGTGGGCTTCGACGGCGTTGCCAAGATGAGCAACCTGCAAGTGGACCACGGCGGCGTGACCGGCTTCGACTATCGCAATGGCCAGGTGCAGGTCTCGCGCGAAACCTCCGGCATCACCGACGACAATCGCAGCGCGCGCCTGTCCAGTACCTGGAATGGCGATCTGTGGACGCTTGGCGCAGTGGCGTTCCACTCGCAGGCGCACAGCTACGACTCCGACCCGATCCGCCGCACGCGGCTGCGCAGCGGCACCAACCTGTCGATGCGGGTGGAAATGCCGCAAGCCGACGACGACAACGTGCCGAACTGGAGCTTCACCAATGGCTTCGATCCGACCAACCCGGCCAGCGTCAACGGACGCCGGCTGGAATGGCGCGAAATCGATGCCCGCGACAAGGACGACGCGCTGCAGCTGGACGCCAAGCGCACGCTCGGCGATGGCTGGCTGCGCGACATCAAGTTCGGCGCCAAGTACCGCGAGCGCTCGCGCACCTACGATCGTGCCGACCTGCTGCTCAACCGCATCGCCGGCGTGCGCTTTCCGGGCAGCTATTTCACCGCGCTGCCGGTGAGCGACATGCTGGTCGACGGCAAGGGCACGCTGCCACGGCAGTGGCTGGCGCCGATCGAAGCGCCGTTCTGGGGCGACTGGCCGACCGCCGCCGACCTCAGCGGCACGCCCAACAGCGCCGACCTGCAGAATTCCTACGAGGTGCGCGAGAAGATCGGCTCGGCGTATGCGATGACCGACTTCGGCGGCACCCTGGCCGGGCGCGATGTACGCGGCAATCTCGGCGTGCGCTTGGTGCGCACCGAGCAGACCACCGACGGCCATGCCGACCTCGACGGCGCCGCCCAGCCGGTGCATTTCGAGCGCAGCTATACCAACGCCTTGCCCTCGTTCAACGCCGCCTGGGACGTGCGCGATGACATGGTGCTGCGGACCTCCGCAGCCAAGGTGATCACCCGCCCGGATCTCACCGACCTCTCGTCCAAACTCACCTTCAACTCCAGCGGCGAAGTGTTGACCGCCAGCGGCGGCAATCCGGCGCTGCGTCCGTTCGAAGCCTGGCAATACGACCTGACCTTCGAGTGGTACATCGACGGCACCTCCGCGCTGACTGGCGGCGTGTTCTACAAGGACATCTCCAGTTTCATCCAGACCCAGCTGTCGTATCTGGATTACCAGGGCCAGACCTACCTGCTCTCGTCCAAGACCAACGGCAGCCAGGCCAGCGTCAAGGGCGTGGAGCTGGCCTACCAGCAGGTGTTCACCGGCCTGCCGGCGCCGCTGGACGGTTTGGGCATGCAGCTCAACTACACCTTTACCGACAGCCAGGCGAGCTACCGCGACGGTACGCGCCGCTTCACCGACAGCCTGGAAGGCGTGGCCAAGAACACCTACAACGCCGTGCTGTTCTACGAGAAGGGCCCGCTGATGGCGCGCGCCAGCTACAGCTGGAGCGACAACATCGTCAACGCGGTGGGCACCGCCAATGTGGCCACGCTCAACAGCGATGCATTCGGCAGCCTGGATGCCAATGTCGCCTGGAAGGTCAACGACACCCTGTCGGTGTTCGTCAACGCCATCAATCTCACCGGCCAGGTGCAGCGGCAGTACGTCGGCGACCACCTGTTCGGCGGCTACACCGACTACGGCCGTACGTGGTCGCTGGGTCTGCGCGCGCGCTTCTAAGCGGGTTTGCATGCGCAGCTGGCGGTCGTCGCGCGCGCGCACGGCCGCCACCGCGCTGCGCCGATTGTTTCGCCTCTCCGCTTCACTCGTCATGGATCTGCCGATGCTTCTGCACTTTTGCCGCCGCGCTACCGCCCTACTCGGGCTCGCGCTCATGCCGCTCACCCCTGCCCAGGCCACCGATGCGACGCCGGACACCCTGGAAAAAGTGGTGATCCTCAAACGCCACGGCGTGCGTGCGGCGATGTCCAGCCCCGAACGGCTGGGCCGCTATTCGCTGCATCCATGGCCGCATTTCGGCGTGCCGGCCGGTCACCTCACCGCCAACGGCGCGCAGCTGGAACGCCTGTTCGGCGACTACTACCGCGCGCGCTACACCGCGCTTGGTCTGTTGAACGGCGATGGCTGCAACCAGGCCTATTACTGGGCCAACCGCACCCAACGCACCATTGCCTCGGCGCAAGCGCTGGCCAGCACACTGACGCCCGGCTGCGCCGACCCGGTGCATCACGTACCGACCGGCAGTTCCGATGTGTTGTTCGATGGCACCGCTGCGCTGCGCCAGCCCCAGGCGCGTGCGCGCATGCAGGCGGCCATTGCCGGCCGCATCGGTGGCGATGCGCAGGCCTGGAATGCGACCCAGAGCGATGCGCTCGATACGCTCGAACACCTGCTGCTGCAATGCGCGCAACGGCCGTGTCCCGCGCAGGCCGCGCCTGGCAAGCTGCGCCTGACCACGGTACCGGCCGGGCTGGACGATGCCGGGCCGTCGATTCCCGGTCTCGATGGCCCCGCCGCGGCTGCCTCGGGCATCACCGAAAGCCTGCTGATGGGCTGGGCCGATGGGCAGGATTTCGCCGCGCTGGGTTGGCAAGGCCTGGACGAAGCCACGCTGCTGCGCGTGTTCGCCCCGCACCAGGCCGAGTTCGCGCTGCGGTTGCGCGCGCCGACCGTCGCTCGCCTGGCCAGCACCCCGCTGGCCGCACGCCTGCTGGCCACGCTGCAGCAAGGCGACGATGCACACGCCGCGGCCGAGGCCATCGGCGGCGATGCGCGCCTGGTGGTGGTGTCCGGCCATGACGGCACCCTGACCTTGCTGGCCGGCATGTTCGATCTGCACTGGCAGTTGCCCGGCTATCAATCCGACCAGACCGTCCCCGGTGGCGCGCTGGTGTTCGAACGCTGGCGGCGTGCCGACGGTGAGCGCGTCATTCGCCTGCGCTACACCGCGCAGAGCCTGACGCAGCTGCGCGAACGCGTGCCATTGACGCTGCAGGCACCACCGCCGAGCGCAGCCATCTTCATTCCCGGCTGCAGCACCGCCACGCCGGCGTACGACTGCCCGCTGCCGCAGTTCGCCCGCATCGTCCAGGCCGCACTCGATCCGCTCGCCTTGGACCACTGAGCCCTCCACGCGACGCGCCGGGCCCGACGCGTCGCGTCCATCCGCTGTTCCCCAACCGCACGAGGTCATCATGCTTCAGCATCTTCGTTCTCTGCTCAGCGTCGGAATCGGTGCGACCCTGGCCTGCGCCGGTGTCGCCCACGCCCAATCAAGCGTCGGCGTCCTCGACGTGCTCACCTATAACGTCGCCGGCCTGCCGGAGGGCATCTCCAGCAGCAACCCCGCCACCAATACGCCGCTGCTGGCACCGAAACTGGCGCCGTATGCGCTGGTTCACGTGCAGGAACGTAAGCTCCCCCGTCAAGCAGGCACTTCAAAAGTAGAGCTTTCGGCGTACTTGTTGCGGTACTCGACCGGGGTCATTCCGCCGAGCGAATCATGGGATCTTGCTTCGTTGTAGTCGATCATCCACCAGTGGGCGGCTTCGCGCACCTCGTCGAGGCAGGCGAAGAGATTCAGGTCGAGCACTTCCTCGCGGAACGTGCGATTGAAGCGCTCGATGAAGGCATTCTGATTTGGCGCGGCACCTGGTCGGTCACATGGCCGCCCGTCCGCACTGCCGACCCATGGCCTGGCGCGGCCGCGCCGCCCATGGATCGGGTGTTGCACCGCGGGCGCCGCACCGCGCGGCTCAGCCCGTCAACAATTCGATGATCTGCGCGATGGCAACACGTTTGCGCTGAGATGCGCGCCGTAAAGCGACCAAGACGCTGCTTTCCAGCTCGTCGCGCGCGAAGTCGCCGCTTTGCACGGCCGCATCCAGCAGGCCCTCCTGTGCCCGGGACGGGCCGCGACCGGTGGCCAGCCATTCGAAGCACACTGCGGTCTCGCAGGCGATCTGAATCAAGTGGCCGACGCTGGGGGTGGTGCCGGCAGTGCATTCCCATTGGGTGACTGCGCTGCGCTGGACGCCGACGCGCTTGGCCAGTTCTGCCTGACTGATGGCGGCGAGCGCGCGCGCGCGGCGAATACGAGCAGACAGGGACGTCACCGAATCACCTGCGTCGGGTTGAGGTAAGTGCGTCTTCCGGGGCAGCAAGAATTAGCACATTTTGGCTACTTCCGCTGTCCGGACAAGCCTACACAGCCTGCTGGCAACGGCGGCGCATGCGCCGCCCCGCAGTGAGGCAGCGTGGCTGCCCGTGCCGCGGGCGCATGCGGGCTGCCCGGGTTGCCGCCCGTCATGCATGCTTCGAGCCACACCGGGCCGGGAGGAATGGGACAGGACGGCCAGCAAGGCGCGCAATTCCCTTAATCACATCAGGTGAGTCATGAAGACAACCAGGACAGGCACCAAGGAAATCAGTTTGACGCTGGCAGTGGAGGTGACCGAAGACACCGCGGCCGAGAGCGTGGCCGAGCAGTTGGAGAAGGCGCTTTCGCATCTGGACGGCAAGGTCGGACGGCTTTCGGATGTGGTGGTCCGGACGGTGCCGCGCATCGTCAGCAACGCGGGCGCAGGCTACGAAAGTCGTATCTGGGAAAAGGCGACCTGCAAGATTGCCGACAACCCGCGCGACCGTCTGATCGATCCGGTAGTGGATCTGGAAAAGCTCTCCGAGCAAGTCATTCAGCTGGAACGGCAACTGGGGGCAGTGCGCGAGGGCCTGGCACGGCTCCAGACCGGGGCGAGGGGTTGAGCCGTGGCCGGTTATGCGTGGGCCAGCCACCGTGTGCTTCCGCTGGACGGTGACGATCTGGCAGTGCTGGCGGACGGCAGTTCCGGCTGGTGCGTGTTGACCCGCGACGCCTACCGGCAGCTGCGAGCGGAGCTGCCGCTGGAATTGGACGATTCCATCCAGCTGCAGCCGCTGACGCAGTTGTGGGAGTCGGCATTGCTGACGCGCGATGGACGCTGCATCGACACCGCGCAGTACCGTCAGGCCCAGTCCCCGACCGCGGTGCTGCTCAAGCTCACCGGTACCTGCAACATCGACTGTGATTATTGTTACGACTACGACGCCGAACGGTTCCGCGCTCAGCAATCTCTCGGCACCATCCAGACTACGCTGGCGCCGCTGTTGGAGCGCGGTGAGCCGCTGTCGATTGCCTTCCATGGCGGCGAGCCATTGCTGCGGTTCGGTCTCATCCGCCAGGTGGTGCAATGGCTGGAACCGCACCGCGCCCGCGTCGGTTTCTCGTTGCAGACCAACGGGACGCGCTTCACGCCGGAGATTCTCGACTTTCTGGAGCAGCACGACTTTTCGGTCGGCCTGTCGCTCGATGGTCTGGATGAAGCGAGCAATGCATTGCGCCGCACGCGGGGGCCGCGGACGCCGCTGCAGTGCATCCTGGCGCTGATGCGCGAGCGTCCACAGTTCGTGCGTCAGCGCTGCGGTTTCCTGGCCGTTGCCTCGCGTACCTCGGCACCCGGGCTGCCGGCGTTTGCGCGCTGGCTGCAGGACTTCGGTGTGCAGGGCATGTCGATCACCTTCCTCGACCTGGCCGGCCGCGGCGCCGATCTCGCCGACGAGCGGCTCTCGCCCGAACAGGCCGTGGATCTGTATGCAGGGCTGCTGGAGATGATCCGGAACGGTCAGCTCCATAGCCTGGCGTTGCGCAACCTGGTCGCACGCATGAACAACCTGTTTACGCTGCAGTCCCGCGATCTTTGCTATCGGGGGCCCTGCGGCGCGGCCGGCGATTTCCTGGTGCTGGACGCGCAGGGCGGCAAACGGACCTGCGACTGCGTCTATCACCCGTATTTCGAACTGAAGGCAGGCCAGGACGGGGGCGACGCGCCGGCGCGCGCTGCCATCGTCGCGCGTCACAGCTGGCTGCGGCTGCATGGCCAAGGCTGCAGCCGCTGTGCACTGTTCGGACTGTGCGGCGGCACCTGCGTGGCCAAGGCACTGGTGCGCACTGGTCACGACCGTAGCGTGGATCCGGTGGAATGCGCATTGTCGCGGTATCTGTATCCCGAACTGCTGCGCGAGTTCACGGCTGCCGAACGGCCTTTGTTCGCGTACTACGCGCGGCATGCGCAGGGCGATGCGCTCGCCGAGGCGGCATGACACTGGCCGTACCGGGCTGGCGGCCCGACATGCCGCTGGACGACGATGCGCTGGTGGCCCACCTGCGTGCACGTGCCGAACCGACAAGTTGTCACGCGCTGGCCAACTGGCTGGCTGGCCCGTTGGAGCACGAGACCCGCAAGGCGTACTGGAGCTATGCACAGGCCGCGCAGCGGTTGGGCTGGCGCGTGCGGCCCACCTTCGCGGCGCACTACCTGCAGCGACAGGCGGAGTACTACTTGTCGGCTGCGTACGCGCGACCGGCGGCGCCGGCGTTCGCGGTGCCCCCGGCGACGCTGATACTGACCTTGCACCATCCCGCAGCTCCCGTGCTCATGGCTGGCGTGCGGGCGACAGGTGTTCTGACCTTGATCGCCCAGCGGGCGGAGTGGATGGGCGTGCTCATGGGCGAGGGCAACCTGCTTGCGTTCCGCGATGCCGGAAGCAGCATGCGGCTGCTACGCGCCTTCCGTCAGCAGCGCGTGGTCAGCTGCATGATCGATTTCTGTTACGACGACACCGCGTACGTGGAAGGGCCATTCCTAGGCCATCGGGCGCGCACGCCGCGGGGAGTATTCGCCTTGGCCGAACGCTTCGGTTATGCGGTCTGGCTGGTGTCCTTCGCCGATCATCGGCCCTACGTGGCGGCGCAATTCGCCGCTGGCACGCATGGCGTCGCCGCGCTGGTGGCGCAGGTCAACGCATTGCTGGAAGCAGAGATCCGAAGCGACCCACCGGCCTGGCTGCTGTGGCCGGCGCTGGATCGGCGGGTGACCGATTTCGATTATGGGCAGGCGCGCTCGGGCCGTGCTGCGGTGCCCGCGGCCTGACCCGCCGCCCGCATGGCCGTGGAGCCGGCGGCGCATCGTGACCATTGGGCTGATGCCAAGAGACTGGTGCGCTTCCGTCGAGAGAGCGCCTGCGTAGATCGACTGTCGGCGGGATTGCTGCCGGCGATGTCTCCCCCCATCCGCCCTTCGGGCACCTTCCCCCGCAAGCGGGAGAAGGGAGCAGCGCTAGCGGTAGAAGGGACCGGCGCACGCGGGAGAAGGGATCAGTGCACGCGGGAAGGGACGAACGCATGCCGAGAAAAGAAGCGATTCGTCTGTACGAGCCCCTCTCCCGCCTGCGGGAGAGCTGCTGGGGTAAGGGTTGAGGTTGCACGGAATGTCTTCCGCCACGCACCTGCACCCGCGCGCAGCGAGATCTACGGAGATAACGGTTCCAGGTTCACTTGCACGGCAGCTTGACCGTCACCAAACCATCGCGCCCATGCCTGCGCGCTTGGCGACATAGATCGGCAGCGATGCCGGTAGTGAAACGACAACGGCCGCAGTACGCGGCCGTTGTCGTTAGATCAGGCATCCAGGATCGTCTTCCCGATTCCCGATTCCCGATTCCCGAATCCCGAATCCCGAATCCCAAAATCAATGATCGCTGGAGCGCAATCCATCCACGTCCAGGATCAGCGCCATGCGGCCGTCGCCGATCAGGGTGGCGCCGGCGTAGCCGGGCAGGCCGCGCAGGGCGCGGGGCAGGGGCTTGATCACCACTTCCTCGCGGCCGCGGACCTGGTCCACCACCAGGCCGAAGCGGGTTTCGCCGGCCTGCAGCAACACCACGGTCAGCAGCGGCGGTTGTTCGGCCGGTACGCCCAGCCAGCGGCGCAGGTCGATCAGCGGCAGGGTGTGCGAGCGGCGGTCGAGCACGGCGCGGCCGTCGAACCAGCCCAGCGAGGTCTGCGGGGCGTGCAGCACTTCGACCACGCGCGCCAGCGGCAATGCGTAGACCGCTTCGCCGGCCTGCACCAGCAGGGTCGGCAGGATCGCCAGCGTCAGCGGCACGCGGATCATGAAGCGGCTGCCACGGCCCAGTTCGGACTGGATCTGGATCTGCCCGCTGAGTTCGCGGATACGCGACTGCACCACGTCCATGCCGACGCCGCGGCCGGAGATGTCGGTGACTTCCGCCTTGGTCGAGAAGCCCGGCATGAAGATCAGATGCAAGCACTCGTCGGTGCTCAGGCGGGCGGCGGCTTCGGCGTCGATCAGGCCCTTGTTGCGGGCGATTTCGCGCAGGCGCTCGGGGTCGATGCCGGCGCCGTCGTCCTGGATTTCGATGCTGACGTAGTCGCCTTCCTGTTGCGCCGACAGGCGCACATGGCCGCTACGCGGTTTGCCGGTGGCTTCGCGCAGCGCAGGCGATTCGATGCCGTGGTCGATGGCATTGCGCACCAGGTGCACCAACGGGTCGGCCAGGGCTTCGACCAGATTGCGGTCCAGCTCCGTTTCGGCGCCGATCAGTTCCAGTTCCACTTCCTTGGACAAGGTGCGCGCGACGTCGCGGGCCACCTTCGGGAAGCGGGCGAACACCTTGCTGACCGGTTGCATGCGGGTGCGCATGACCGCGGTCTGCAGGCGTGCGGTGGCGATGTCCAGCGTGCTGACTGCGCGGTCGAGTTCTTCGTCGCGCAGGCGGGTGCGCAAGGTCTTCAAGCGGTTGCGCGAGAGCACCAGTTCGCCGATCAGGTTGACGATGGCGTCCAGGCGCTTGGTGTCCACGCGCACGGTCTGTTCGGCTTCGGCGCCGGTCTTGGCCGCGGCCTTGCCGGCGGCCTTGGGGGCGGGCGCATGCGCATCGTCGCCATGTGCGGCAGCAGCCGGCTTGGCAGCGGCCGCCTGCGGTGCGGCCTTGATCGCCGGCGGGGCGCTCTTGGCGTCGAACTGCGCGATCAACGTGGCCGGCGCATGCGGCACGGCTTCGCCCGAGCCCATGGCATCCAGCATGGCCTGCAGATAATCCAGCGATTGTTGTGCGGCATCGAAGTGATGCGCCTGCAGCACCGCCTGGCCCGAGCGCGCCATGCCTAGGGTTTCTTCCGCGGCGTGGCACAGCTCCACCATCGGCTTGATTGCCAGAAAGCCGGCGCCGCCCTTGAGCGTGTGGAAGCCGCGGAACACCGCGTTGAGCTGGTCGGCTTCTTCTGGCGCCTGTTCCAGCGACACCAGCTGTTCGCCGAGGCGATCCAGGATTTCCTGGGCCTCGACGATGAAATCGGCAGCAATATCGTCTGGAACAGCACTCATGGTTACAGCCCCAATCCGGACAGCAGGTCGTCGGCGTCGTCCTGCGACACCGCGTGACGGTCCAGGCCCTTGACTGCAGGACCGGCAAGACCGCCGTCGTCTTTCTTCGGTTCGATGTTCTTCGGCGGCAGGCCGAGCGCACCGAAGCCTTCGTGCACGCGCCGCACGATACCGGCCACGCGCCGGATGATCTGGCCGCTCAGGTCCTGGTAGCTCTGCGCCAGCGACAGCTCGGTCAGGTTGTGGCGCATCTTTTCCAGCAGCGCGCCCTGGTCCTGATTGAGCCCGCCGTTGCGCAGCTGGTTGGCCAGCTCGCGGCATTCTTCGACCAGATCCAGCGTGCGATGGCTGGCCTTTTCGGTCATTTCCACCACGTGGTCCAGGCGCGAGCAGGCATCGTCCAGTTCGCCGGCTTCTTCAGGGATGGTGGGCAGCTCGCCCAGCGCCTGGCCGAGTTCGCGGGCGAGCCGGCTCAGGCTCTGCATCATCGGGCGCGTGCGCAGGGCGGCGAGATGATCCACCTCGCGACGCCAGGCGACCTGGTCACCGCTTTCCAGTGCATCGAGTGCGTTCTGCAGGCGCTCGATCAACGCGGCACGTTCGGCATCGGTTTCCATGGTCGCGTTCATCAGGCGGTCGCCGCCAGACGTTCGAACACCTTGCCCAGCTTTTCTTCCAGCGTCTGGGCGGTAAACGGCTTGATGATGTAGCCGTTCACGCCGCACTGGGCCGCTTCGATGATCTGCTCGCGCTTGGCTTCGGCGGTCACCATCATCACCGGCAGGTGCTTGAGCTTGGCGTCGGCGCGGATGTTGCGCAGCAGGTCGATGCCGGTCATGCCGGGCATGTTCCAGTCGGTGACCACGAAATCGAACGGGCCGGCACGCAACGCCGCCAGGGCGCTGTTGCCGTCTTCGGCCTCTGCGGTATTGGTGAAGCCGAGATCGCCCAACAGATTCTTGACGATACGTCGCATCGTCGAGAAGTCGTCCACGATCAGGATCCGCATGTTCTTGTTCACATCAAGCTCCTAACACAAAAAATTAGTCGTCAATTTCGACACCGGCATCGGCCAGTTCGAAGACTTTGAGGCGGCCACGCAAACGCACCACCGCCTGGCCGTGGATCTGGCACACGCGCGATTCGCTGACGCCCAGCACGGCGCCGATTTCCTTCAGGTTCAATTCCTGTTCGTAGTACAGCGACAGCACCAGTTGCTCGCGCTCGGGCAGTTGGCCGATGGCCTTGCCCAGCTCGCGGCCGAATTCGCCACGCTCCATCATCTGCTGCGGATTGGGGCCGCCCTTGGCGGTGGTGTCCAGCTCGCCGTGGTCTTCGATGCGCGATTCCAGGCTCAGCACCTGGCCACGTGCGGCATCTTCCATCAGGCGCAGGTAATCGGGCAGCGGCATTTCCATGGCGGCGGCCACTTCGGTGGCGGCGGCGGCGCGGCCAGTGTTCTGTTCGATCTTGCGCACGGCGGCGGCGGCATCGCGGGCGCGGCGGTGCACCGAACGCGGCACCCAGTCGCCCCTGCGAATCTCGTCGATCATCGAGCCGCGGATGCGGATCGAGGCGTAGGTTTCGAACGACGCGCCCTGTTCGGAGTCGTAGCTGCGCGAGGCTTCGATCAGGCCGATCATGCCGGCCTGGATCAGGTCGTCCACTTCCACGCTGGCCGGCAGACGCGCTGCCAGATGGTGGGCGATGCGGCGGACCAGGTCGGCGTGCTGGGTCACCACGTCGTTGGCGTTGTTGCGCTGCACGGCGCGGTACTGGGCGCTGGCCGTGGTTGCGGTAGCGGTGCTCATGCGGCCACTCCCCGTTGGATGATGCGTTCGACAAAGAACTCGACGTTGCCGCGCGGCACGGTCGGGGCCTGCCAGCGCGAGGTACGGCGTGCGATTTCTGCGATGGCCTGCGCCGACGGACTGGCGGGGTAGGCCTTGATGACCGGTTGCTGGCGCTGCACCGACAGGCGCAGCCAGTCGTCCTGCGGCACATGGCCGAGATAGTTCAGCGAAACATCGCCCAGGAACTTTTCGCACACGCGCGAGAGCTTGTCGTACAGCAGGCGACCTTCGTTGGGGTCGCGCACCATGTTGGCGATGATCTGCAGGCGGTCCACGCCGCGTTCGCGCGAGAGCACCTTGATCAGCGCGTAGGCATCGGTGATCGAGGCCGGCTCGTCGCAGACCACCACCACGGTGTCCTGGGCGGCCTGGCAGAAGGTCAGCACGCTGTCGGTGATGCCGGCGGCGGTGTCGATGACCATCACGTCCAGGTCGCGTTCCAGTTCGGAGAACACGTTGACCAGGCCGATGTGCTGGGCCGGCGCCAGTTCGGCCATGTGGCGGCGACCGGAGGCGGCCGGCACCACCAGCACGCCGCCGGGGCCTTCGATGATGACTTCATCGAGCGTGCAACGGCCGGCGATCAGGTCGGCCAGGGTGTACTTGGGCGCCAGCCCCAGGACCACGTCCAGGTTGGCCAGGCCGAGGTCGGCGTCCAGCAGCAGCGTGCGTTTGCCCATGTCGGCAAGCGCCACGGCCAGGTTGGCGGAGATGTTGGTTTTCCCCACGCCGCCCTTGCCACCGGTCACGGCAATGGTGCGCACCGGGCCCAAAGGCTCGGGACGGGTCGCCGACAGGGGGAAGGCGTTGGTCAGCTTGGCGTATTCACGCGACTGCATGGTTGTGCTCCGGAGTACAGGGCTTATCGGCAGCGCGCCGCAAATCTTCAAGGCGAAGAACGAGACTGGCGGCATTGGCGCGGTGCAGGTCGTCAGGGACCCGCTGTCCGTCAGTCACCCAGGTGATGGGCATTTGGTGATCGACCACCACCGACAAGGCGCTGCCGAAGCGGCCGGTCTCGTCGAGTTTGGTCAGCACCACGCCTTGGGGTCTGGCGTGGGCGAATCGGCGTACGACCTCGTCGAGGTCGGAAAAATGGGCGTTGGCGGGCAGTACCAGCAGCGAGGTGACCTGCTGGGCGGCGCGCAACCAGTTCAGCTGGGCGGCCAGGGCGCGGTCGCGCTGGCCCATGCCGGCGGTGTCGATCAGCACCAGCTTGTAGTCGCGCAGGCGCTCGAGCAGGTCCAGCAGACTTTCGGCGCTGTCGGCCTCGTGCACCGCGATGCCGAGCTGGCGGCCGTAGCTGTGCAGCTGTTCGCGGCCGCCCACGCGCTGGGTGTCGGTGGTGACCAGGGCCACGTCGCGCGGGGCGTGCTGGGCGGCGAAGCGCTGGGCAAGCTTGGCGATTGTGGTGGTCTTGCCGGCGCCGGTCGGCCCGACCAGGGCGATCACGCCGCCACGTTCCAACGGGTCGACCGGGGCCACCGGCAGACGCTTGGACAGCAGGCCCAGCATCAGGCCGCGGCCACGGTGCAATTCGGTATCGGCCGGGATCTGCAGGGCGATATCGCGGGTCAGGCCGGCGTCGAAACCGTAGTCGTCCATCAGTTCCAGCGCCTGGGCGCGCACCGGCGAGCCACGCAGGCGCTCGTCGGTGAGGCGGTTCATCTCGCGCTCGATCATCTGCCGCATCAGCGCCAGTTCGCCGCGCAGCTGCTTGAGTTCTTCGTCGTTCTGCGGTGCGGGCGTGGCGGCAACCGGCACGGCGGCCAGGGCCGGCGGGGCGGGCGGGGCGACCACGATCGGCGGCAGCGCGGCCGGCGGCAGGATCTGCGGCAGGGCATCGTCCAGATCGAAGTCGGCTTCATCGGCGAAGGCGTCGTCGTCCTGGCCTGCGGCAGCGAAGGCCGGGGCGGTGGCCATTGCCGCCGCGACCGGCGCGGGTGCCTGCACCGCCGTGGCCGGGACGGCCGGGCGCTGCACCGGGGCAGTCGTCAAAAAGTCGGCGAACAACTGTTCCGGCACGGCCGACAGCGCGTGTTCCTGGCGCGGCGCAGCGGTGACGGCAACCGCGTGGGCGAGTGCCTGGGCAGCGGGCGAAGGAATGCTGGCGGTGCGCACCGGAGCGGCGACCGGCGCCTGGCGCGGCACGCTGACCGGCTGGCGCAGCGCCATGGCGGCGATCATGTCGTCGGCGGCGCTGGCCACGCGCTGGCGCTGGCTGGCCTCGGCGTCGGCAGACGGCTTGAGCAGCGCGTGCACCGGTGCAGCGGGCTTGGCCGGGACTTGCGCGGCCGGCGCCTGCTGCGCGGGAGCCTGCTGGTGCTGTGCGGAGGCCGGGGTGTCCGAGCGCGCGGTTTCCAGGGCGCGCTGCACGAGCTCTTCGTCGTAATTGCTGGCAGCGACGATCTCGATGCCTTCGGCGGTGCGACGGTTGGACAGGATCACCGCGTCCGGGCCGTGTTCTTCACGCACCATGCGGAATGCGGTGCGCATGTCCGGGGCGACAAAGCGTTTGATTTTCATGCGAAGTGCCTCCAGGAACGGGACCCGCCGGACGCCGGACGGATGTGCGATGAATGTGGGTGTGTTGCCAGCGTCATGAGTTGCCTGTCCCGTTCGTTCGTCCAGTTCCGCAGCGGTGGTGCTGGCTGTGGTCTCGGCAGAGCTAATGCATGCGGTGTGCCAAAACGCGGTGCCGGGGTTCCGGCGCGTGGAGCTGGAGCATTGGGGCAGGGTGGGCGCTGTGCGTGTGATCCGGTCCGAAGGTTTCAAGTCGATGGATTGATTGACGTTTTTCCGGAAGGGCCAGGCGCAGACGCCTTCGGGCGGGCTGATGCGCTCGCAGGCCGGAGGCCGAGCCGGGCGCACCTGGAACGCCCCGAAGCGGCCGGCGCCACGCAATCGATTGGAGGTCCGGGCCGGTGGCGGCTTTCCGACGCCGGCTAGGGTCGTCGGTTGCCGGCAGGTATCCATCGCTGACCGGCATGCGGCCGGGCGCGGGAATCGCTTGGTAGGAGCGCACCTGGGCGCGATAGGCCGTTCCGGTAACGCCGGTCGCGCCCAGGCGCGCTCCTACGGGGGTGTCGCGTGGGCGGCATTGCCTCCAATGTCGTAGGAGCGCACCCGGGCGCGACGGGCGGCCCCGGCAAACCCGGCGCGCGACGGGTGCGTGGTTGCCGGGGCGGTCTCAGCTGATCGTGCCCACCAGCTTCAGGCGCTTGTCTTCCGGGACTTCGCTATAGGCCAGCACCGACAGGCTGGGCACGCTGTGGCGGACCAGGCGGGCAAGTGCGGCGCGCACCTGCCCGGGGACCAGCACCACCGCCGGTTCGTTGCGGGCTTCCTGCTTGCCCACGCAATCGGCCAGGCTTTGGTGCAGGCGTTCGGCCAGCCCGGGCTCCAGCGCCACGCCGTTGCCGTGGGTGGATTCCTGCAGGACGCGCTCCAGCTGCGGGGCCAGGGTGAACACCGGCAGCTCGGCCGACATGCCGGCGATTTCCTGCACGATGAAGCGGCCCAGCGAGGTACGCACGGCGGCGGTGAGGGTGGCCGGGTCCTGGCTATGCGGGGCGTGTTCGACCAGCGCTTCGACGATCTTGCGCAACTGCCGCACCGGGATCTTCTCGATCAGCAGGTTCTGCAGCACGCGCACCACTACCGACAGCGGCAGCGCCTTCGGGGTGAGGTCTTCGACCATCTTCGGTGCGGTCTTGGCCAGGGTCGCCAGCAACTGCTGAACCTCCTCGTGGCCGAGCAGTTCGGGGGCATGTTCGCGGATCAGGTGCGACAGGTGGGTGGCGACCACGGTCGCCGGGTCGACCACGGTGTAGCCCATCGATTCGGCATAGGCGCGCTGGTGCGGCTGGATCCAGGTGGCGTCCAGGCCGAATGCCGGGTCCTTGCCGGGGATGCCGTCGAGCTGGCCGAGCGCACCGCCCGGGTCCAGCGCCAGTTCGCGGTCGGAATAGATTTCTGCGGTGGCCACCGGCACGCCATGCACCAGTAGCCGGTAGGCATTGGCCGACAGTTCCAGGTTGTCGCGGATGTGCACCGGCGGCACCAGGAAACCGATGTCCTGGGTGAGCTTGCGGCGCACGCCCTTGATGCGCGCCATCAGCTCGCCGCCCTGGTTCTTGTCCACCAGCGGGATCAGCCGATAGCCCACTTCCAGGCCCAGCGGGTCGATCGGGCGCAGTTCGTCCCAGCTCAGTTCGGCGCTGGCCTGGGCGGCGGTCGCAGCGGCGGCCGCCTGCGGATCGGCCGCCGGATCGCCGGACGCCGGTTTTGCCAAGCTGCGCTTGTACAGCTTCCAGGCGATCACGCCCAGGACCAGGCCCAGCGTCAAAAACGCGACGTTCGGCATGCCCGGCACCAGGCCGACCAGCCCGAGGATGGCCGCAGCCACCGCCAAGGCGCGGTGCTGGCCGAACACCTGGCTGACCATGGCCCCGCGCATGTCCTGCGCACGCGAGGCGCGGGTCACCAGCAAGGCGACCGACGAGGAGACCAACAAGGCCGGCAGCTGCGCCACCAGGCCGTCGCCGATCGACAGCAGGGTATAGGTGGAGGCGGCGTCCATGAAGCTCATGCCGTGCTGGAGCATGCCCACCGCCATGCCGCCGATGAGGTTGATGAACAGGATCAGGATGGCGGCGATGGCGTCGCCGCGGATGAACTTGTTGGCGCCGTCCATCGCACCGTAGAAGTCGGCTTCCTCGCGCACTTCCTCGCGGCGGGCCTTGGCCTCCTCGCGCGTCAGCAAACCGGCGTTGAGGTCGGCGTCGATGGCCATCTGCTTGCCGGGCATGGCGTCCAGGATGAAGCGCGCGGTCACTTCCGACACGCGTCCGGCACCCTTGGTGATGACCACGAAGTTGATGATGGTCAGGATCGCGAAGACCACGATACCCACGGCGTAATTGCCGCCGATCACGAACTGGCCGAAGGCCTCGATGACCTTGCCGGCGGCGGCGTGGCCGTCCTGGCCGTTGATCAGGATCACGCGGCTGGAGGCGACGTTCAGCGCCAGCCGCAGCATCGTGGTCATCAACAGCACGATCGGGAAAATGGTGAATTCCAGCGGGCGCTGCACGTACACCACCGCCAGCAGCACCATCAGCGAGATGGCGATGTTGAAGGTGAACAGCGCATCCAGCACCGGCGCGGCCAGCGGCACCATCAGCATGGCCAGCATGGCCATCAACGCCAGCGGGGCGCCCAGGCCGTTGCGCAGCAACTCCATGACGCGGCGGGCATTCATCGGCGCGGGGCGGGCGCTCATGCGCTGGCTCCCTTGCCGAACTCATCCACCTCAAGCGACGGCAGTTCCGGCATCGGGCCGCCGTTCCAGCCACGCAGCTGGTAGACGTAGGAGAGCACCTGGGCCACGACCGAATAGAGTCTCACGGGAATTTCCTTGCCGATTTGCGCTTCCCTATACAAGGCCCGTGCCAAAGGCGGCGCGGTGACGATCGCCACCCGGTGCTGTTCGCCGGCTTCGCGGATGCGGAAGGCCATTTCGTCCACCCCCTTGGCCACCACGATCGGGGCGCGCATCTTGCCGCCTTCGTACTTGAGCGCCACCGCGTAGTGGGTCGGGTTCATCAGCACCACGTCGGCCTTGGGCACCGCTTCCATCATCTGGCGCTGCGACATCTGCATCTGCATCTGGCGGATGCGGCCCTTCACTTCCGGGCTGCCCTCGCTTTCCTTCATCTCGCGCTTGATCTCTTCGCGCGTCATCTTCAGCTTCCGCAGCCAGTTCCACTTCTGGTAGGGCGCGTCGATGGCGGCCAGCAGCACCAGCGCGCCGGCGGTGTAGAACAGCAGGCTCTTGGTGAAGTCCAGCCCGTTGCCGATGGCCTGTTCCAGCGGCTGGTTCACCAGCGAGCGCAGGCCGTGCAGGCCCCTGGAAATGCAGAAGCTGGCGGCCAGCCCGACAAACAGCAGGCGCAGCACCGACTTGATCAGCTCGGCCAGGCTATTGCTGCCCCACATGCGCTTGATCCCGTTGGCGGGGTTGAGCTTGGTGAGGTCGGGCAAGATCGCTTTGCCGGAGAAGCGCAGGCCGCTCATCATCAGCGGGCCAGCCAGCCCGGCAGCCAGGCAGATGCCGATCAGCGGCAGCATCACCCACAGCAACTGCAGCAGCAGATCGCCGAAATGGCCGAACAGCGCCGTCGGGTTCTCGCGCATCTTCGGGTCCGGGCTGAGCGCGGTCTTCATCCACACCGCAGCGCCATCGCCGATGCCACGGGCCAGCACCATCAGCGCGAACACGCCGGCACCGAACACCGCCGCGGTCGACAACTCGCGCGACTGCGGGATGTTGCCCTGCTCACGGGCCTCGCGCAGGCGTTTTTCGGTGGGAAGCTCTGTACGCTCGCCGCCGTCTTCGGACTCGGACATGGAGGTGCCGGTGGGGGATCAGCCCAATCGATGCAAGCCGCGTTCCAGTTTGTGGAGCTGGGAATCGGGATTGGGCATGGGGGAATCGGCACAGCGGGGGCCGCGGTGAACCGGTGGCGCGAAGTCGGGGCGGCAGTGAGCGGCTCAGCTGGCCAGGCGGCGCGGGCCGTCGCGCTGGGCGACCACGGTGGCGATGAAGCGTTCGGCGTCCATCGGGCGGCCCAGCAGATAGCCTTGCAGCTGGTCGCAGCCCAGCCGTTCCAGGGTGTTGCGCTGGGCGAGGGTTTCCACGCCTTCGGCCACCACTTGCAGGCGCATGGTGTGCGCCAGCGCGACCACGGCCGCCACGATGGCGATGTCTTCGGCGCTGCCGTCCATGGCCTGGACGAAACTGCGGTCGATCTTGAGCTCGTGCGCCGGCAGCTTGCGCAGGTAGAGCAGGTTGGAATAGCCGGTGCCGAAGTCGTCGATGGCGATGCGCACGCCCAGCGCATTGAGCTGGCCCAGGGTGCGCAGGCAGGCCTCGGCGTCGCGCATGGCCATGGTTTCGGTGATTTCCAGGGTGAGCTGGCCAGGGGTCAGCGCATATTCGCTCAGCGTGGTGGCCACTTCGTCCAGCAGGCTGGGCGAGGCCAGCTGGAGGGCCGACAGGTTGACCGCCACCCGCCAGTCGCCGTGCCCGGCCTGCCGCCAGTCGCGCATCTGGCGGCAAGCCTGCCGCAGCACCCAGCTGCCGAGCAGGCCGATCATGCCGCTGCGTTCGGCCAGCGGAATGAAGCTGTCCGGCGGCACCAGGCCGCGTTCCGGGTGCTGCCAGCGGATCAGCGCTTCGGCGCCGATCGGGCGGCCGTCCTCGGCGCAGTACTTGGGCTGGTAATGCAGCACGAACTGTCCCAGTTCCAGCGCGCGCGGCAGTTCCTGCAGTAGCTGCAGGCGGTCGCGGGTGGTGGCCGTCATCGAGCGTTCGAAAAAGCTGTAGCGGTTGCGGCCGGCATGTTTGGCATGGGTCATTGCCGCATCCGCATGCGTCAGCAGCTGGTGCTCGCTACCGGCGTCTTCCGGGTACAGCGCAATGCCAATGCTGCTGCTCAGACGCAGCTCGTGGTTGGCAACCAGGAACGGTACCGCCAGCGCCTGCACCAGATGCGCGGCCAGCGCAGCGGCATCTTCCGGGTCTGCGATGTCGGCCACCAGCACGAATTCGTCTGCGCCCAGCCGCGCCAGGCTGCCATGCGCGCGCCGGTGTGCGTTCAAACGCTCGGCCACCACCACCAGCAGGCGGTCGCCCAACGCATGACCATAACCGTCGTTGATCACCTTGAAGCCGTCCAGGTTGATCAGCATGACCGCGAAGCGCTGCCCCTGGCGCTGGGCGCGTTCGATGTTCTGCACGAGATGCTCGTGCAGCAGGATGCGGTTCGGCAGCCGGGTGAGTGGGTCGTGCAGCGTCGCCAGTGCCAGTTCGGCATTGGCCTTGGCCAGCGATTGCGCCAGTACATCGGTGCGCTGCTGAAAGCGGCGCGACAGCAACGAAATGACCAGCGCCAGCATCAGCAGGACCAAGGTCACCAGCACCACCACCGCCGTCAGCCACGACAACGGTAGATGCGTCTCGGCAACCGCGCCGCACACGCTACCGGGCGCGAACTGCGCGGCGGCCATGCCGGTGTAATGCATGCCCACGATCGCCACGCCCATGATCGAGGCGGCGATCAGGCGCAGGCTGGAGCGTTGCCCAGCGTGGCGCAGCCGGAACGCGATCCACAACGCGGCGCCGGAGGCGCCGACGGCGATGGCGATCGACAGCCCGAACAGCAGCGGGTCGTAGCGAATGGCCGGCACCATGCGCAGCGCATCCATGCCCATGTAATGCATCAGCGCGATGCCAAGCCCCATCAACAGCGCACCCAGGCCCAACCGGAGCAACGGCAGGTTCGCGCGCGAGGTCAGCCAGAGCGCCAGCGCCGAGGTCAGGATCGCCGCCAGCATCGAATAACACGTCAGCGCCAGGTCGTAGCCCACCGGAATCGGCAGGCGGAACGCCAGCATGCCGACGAAGTGCATCGACCAGATGCCGATGCCCATGGCAATGGCGCCGCCCATCAGCCACGCGGCCGCGATGCCGCCGCCACGGGCGGTGGTGCGTGCGGCCAGATACAGCGCGGTGTAGGAAGCCAGCACGGCCACCACCAGCGACAGCATCACCATGCCAGGGTTGTAGGTTCCGACCACCTATCCAGTTCCTACGTCGAAAGACGCGTTGCCCAAGACCTAGCGACCCCTTGCGCGACTTCTTGAGCGCGGGGAAGCGGCCAATGCCATCAACCCCGCGTTGCCGCCAAAGACGGCACGCTTCAAGGTCCTGCGGCCGCCCGCGTACGCAGCCGGCGTACGCAATCACGGCATGTTCGCCCACATCGACTGCCGACGCGCCGTGGCTTGCCAATGGGACGCGTGCGCTCCTCCCTGCGCGCGCCGGCATGGCCTGGCCGCCGGCGCGACTCATGCCACCGAACTTTCCGGTTCCTCCGGTTCGATGCGGTTACGGCCCGAGCGCTTGGCCCGATACAGCGCCTCGTCCGCACGCGCCAGCAGCGAGGCGGCGGTGTCGCCGACGCGGAACCAGGACACGCCCACCGAACAGGTCACCTGCAGCGGGCGTGCGGCACCCACCTCGTAGGGAGCAAGGCTGAGCGCTTCGTGGATGGCGCGCAGCCGGTGCTGGCTCTGTTGGCTCATGCCTGGCAGCAACAGCAGCAATTCTTCGCCGCCGTAGCGGCCCACCTTGTCCGAATCGCGCAGGCAGGCCGTCAGCCGCGCGCCCACCTTGGCCAGCACCGCATCGCCGACCAGGTGCCCATGTTCGTCGTTGACCTGTTTGAAGTGGTCCAGATCGATCAACACCACCGCCAGCGGATGCTCGCCGTGCGCGCAGCCCTGCAGTTCTTCGGCCATCGCTTCCAGGATGCCGGAGCGATTGAGCAGGCCGGTCAGCGCGTCGTGGCTGGCCTTCAAGGCCAGCGCCGCACGCGCGTTTTCCAGTTCGCGTTTTTCGCGCTCCAGTTGGTAAGTGCGCTCGGATACCAATTCGGCCAGCATGCGTTCGCGCGCCACCAGATGGCGGTGCCGCCAGCGCCACAGGCCGATCAGCAGGCCGCCGCCGATCAACACATACAGCGCGATCGCCGGCGGGCTGCGCCACCACAGTGGCGCGACCGCGAAGGGCAGGTCGACGATCGGCGAAGCGGTGCGACGGTAGCGGTCCAGCACCTGTACCTGCAGACGGAAATGCCCGGAGGGCAGCGGTGGCTGGTCGATGGACAGGTTGTCGCTCTGGATCCACTGGTCGTGCAGGCCGAGCAGGCGATAACGCACCGTCAGGCGGGTGGGGTCGTCGTAGACCTCCATCGTCGACAGCTCGATGTGCAAGGGCTTGTCGCTCCAGCCCAGCAGCTGCCCGCGCTGCACCGGCATGCCGCCGCGGCTGACGCTGTCGATGCGCACGCTGGGCTGGCGTTCGTCGAACAGGCGCGCCGGGTCGCTCACGTGGCTCACGCCGCGTGCGGTGCCGATCCACACCGAACCATCCGGATCTTCGGCAAACGCAGCCTCGGAAACGTCATCCCAGATCAGCCCCTGCGACTGCGACAGATGCGCCCAGCGCTCGCCGTCGTAGACCTCGACGCCGCGTGCATGGCCGACCCAGACCCGGCCGACGCTGTCGCCGCGCAGCAGGTACACGCCGACATCGCGCAGCGCCTCGTCGCTGATTTCCTGCAGGTCCAGGCCGTCGTGCAGCAACATGCCGTGCCACAGGCCGGGGCGATAGAACGCCAGCCACACCTCACCGCTGTCGCTGATGTGGAACTTGGCGATCCATGGCTCCGGCGTGCCGCCGTTCACCTTGACCTTGGACCACTGCCCATCGCGCAGCCGGAACAAGCCGTTGGAGCTGGAAATCCACAGCGTGCCGTCGGCGGTTTGCTGGATGTCGGTGTAGGCGATGGCAGGCACGTCGGCCACCTCCTGCAGGCTGCCGCCGTCGAGCGGGCGTTCGATCACGAACAAGCCGCCGGCGCTGAGCATCCACAGCCGGCCCTGGCGGTCGATCAGCAGGCGACGCGCAGTGCGCGGCAGCTTGGCGATCTGCGCGCTGTGCCCGTCCGGCCAGGTGCGGCGCAGGAGACCTGCCGAATTCAGCGTCCACAGGCTGCCGTCCTGGCTGCGCTGCATGCCCACCACCTGAATGCCCGCGCTGTGCAGGGCTGGGACGAAGCGCTCATCCGGTTCGGCCTGGCGGCCGATGCCGTGCTCGTTGCCGACCAGCAGCGCGCCTTGCGCGTCGCGGGCGATCGACCAGGTCGGCGCGGCCGGCATGCCTTGCGAGGCGTCCCAGTTTTCGATCCATTCGTAGCCGGCCCAGCGCACCAGCCCTTCGCCGTCCACGGTCATCCAGATATCGCCATCGCGGTCCACCAAGATCGCATCGCTGCTGCCGGGCGGTAGTCCATTGTCTGCGCCGAACGTGCGCCAGTGGCCGTTTTCCCAACGCGCCAGTCCGTCGTTACGACGCACCAGCACGCGTCCTTCGCGGTCCATCACCAGCGATGCCGGCCGCCCGACCGTGCTGCCATCCAGCAGCGACAGCGAGCGAACACTGAAGGCGGTCGTCCCGCGCGCGCGATAGAGCACGGTGCCCGCACCGCGCACCCACAGCCCGCCATCGTGGTCGCGCAACACGCTGTACCACCGGTCGTCCGGCACTCCGTGTTCGGGCCCGAACACCTGCACCTTGCGCTGCGCATCGATGGCGCACAGCTTGCGTGCGCAGCCCACCCACAGCGTGTCGCCGTCCACCGACAGGCTCAGCGACTTGGACAACTCGGGAACGCGTACCCGGGTTGCCGTGTCCAGCAACGGTTCGCTGTGCCAGCGATCGTTGGCGCGGCCCTGGAGGATTTCCAGCGTGCCGCCATTGGCCAGCACCGTGCCCCAGGGCAGGCTGGCGAGCTGCATCTGCTCCCCCAGGTGCTCGGCTTCATCCGGCCGCAGTTTGCGGAAGCCGTGCTCGTCGCCGACGAACAAGGCCTGGAAGCCTGCCACCCATAACCGCCCATCGGCGGTTTCGGCGATCGAGGTGGTGGGCTCGTTGCGCAGGCCATCCAGCGGGACCTGTTGGAAGATGCGCCCGTTGTAGCGATACAGCCCGCTCTCGGTGCACACCCACAGCAAGGTGGCGCGGGTCTGCAGCAGGCAGGTGCCGGCAAGACCGAGCAGGCCCTGGTCGTGGGCATAGCGGCGGATGCTGGCGCTTTGCGCACCGGCCAGATCGGCCAACGACAGCAACGCCAACAGCAGCACCATGGCAAACGGTGCACGCCGGTGCGACGACCTCCATTGGCGGTGCTCAAACCCCACGGACGTTGCAGTCTCCCACGCATCGGCAATGCGGTCCGCGCCCCTCGCGCGGTGTCTCAGGCTTGCCTCGGCAGCCCCCGTCGCAGGCTGCATTGGAACAACTAGCGGCGGCCGACGCATATTTCTTTAATGCTTCAGCGAGCATGACGGCGTGAGGATCTGGCGAACGCGGTTGTTTGCTCGCGTGTTGTAGGACGCTGGTCACACGTTTGCGCAAGCGCGATTCACCTGCAATCCCTGCAGGGCTTTCCACGCGTGGTCATTGGCAGGAGCAGCTGGTGTTGATCGAAGGCTGCACTCGGTTGTCAGCGCTCAGGTACCTTCAGCGTCCGCGTCGAACGGGTGCGGCGCGCGGCTTAAGTCACCTGCGCTGCCGTCACACCTGACCGAGCGTGTCCAGCGGGATATGGTCGTAATCGACACGATTGCGGCCACTGCGCTTGGCCCTGTACAGCGCCGCGTCGGCGCGCGCCAGCAGTTGCTCAAGCGTTTCGCCACGCTGAAACCAGGCCACGCCGACCGAACAGGTGACATGCAGCCAGCCGCCATCGATGGGGTAGTCGCCGCAGATGCCGCGGTGCAGGGCGTCCAGCCGATGCGTGGCATCCAGGTTCAGGCCTGGCAGCAGCGCCAGCAATTCTTCGCCGCCGTAACGGCCGATGCGGTCGTCGCCGCGCATCAGCGTGTCCATACGGCGGCCGACCCCAGCCAGGACGGCGTCGCCGGCCAGATGGCCATGCTGGTCGTTGACCAGTTTGAAGTGGTCCAGATCGATCAACACCACCGCCAGCGGACGCCCTTGGTGTTCGGCATGCAGCAGCATCTCGCGCAACGCGGCCAGGATGCCGGCGCGGTTGAGCAGGCCGGTGAGTTCGTCGTGGGTGGCCTTGAGCGAGAGTTCGGCGCGCGCCGCTTCCAGATCGCGCTTGTCCTGTTCCAGCTCGGCGGTGCGCTTGGCCACCAGCTGCTCCAGTTCGCGCTTGCGCCGCAGCAGTTTGGCGGTGCGCCAACGCAGCAGCGCGATCACCGCCGCGATGCTCAGCAGCACGTATCCGACAATGGCCGGAACGCCCCGCCACCACGGTGGCACCAGCTCGAACCCGAAGCGGGTGATCGGGCTACTGCTGCGCTGGTAGGCATCCATTGCCTGCACTTCCAGCGTGTAACTGCCTGGCGGCAGCAGCGGGTAGGTCAGGTGGCTGAGCGAGGTGCTGGTCCAGCTGGCCTGATGGCCTTCGACCCGGTAACGGAAACTGACGCGGTCCGGGCCGCCCTCCGCCCCCGGGGTGCTGAGTTCCACATCCAGCGGCACCCGCGACCACGCCACCCGGGCTTGCGGCAGCAGCGGTTGGCTGCCGCGGCGCACATGCAGGATGTCCACCCGCAGCGGCGCCGCGGCGAACACGCGCATCGGATCCAGCAAGTGGGTCAGGCCACGGCTGCTGCCGAGCCAGACGCTGCCATCGGTATCTTCGAAAAATGCATTGGCCGACATGTCGTCCCACAACAGCCCTTCCGTGCGCGTGGCCCGCGCCCAACGTCCGTTTTGGTACACATCCAGGCCCTGGCTGCTGCCCAGCCACAGCCGGCCCCTGCTGTCGTGACGCAGGATGAAGGGCATCACCCGTGCCACCAGCGGGTCGTCCACGGCGGCAAGCGTCAATATGCCGTCGGCCTGCAGCCGGCCATGCCACAGCCCGGTATCGCGCAGCGACAGCCAGACCTCGCCATCGGCGCTGAAATCGAGCAGGAAGAAATCCTGGCTAGGCAGGTCGCCGCGCACCTGCACGCGCTGCCAGTGGCCGTCTTTTGCCTGCAGGAACAGGCCTTCGCGCGTGCTGGCCCACAGCCGCCCCTGCGGATCCAGGTCGATATCGCCTACGAAGGCCGCCGGCAGCGCCGTTTCGCGCTCGGCTCTCGGCGGGGTGCCGCGCTGTACGCGGTACAGCCCGCGCGGGGTGGTGATCCACAAGGTGCCGGCCGTATCGAACATCAGCCTGTTGATCGGCAGGTCGAGCTGCAGCACATCGGTGGTCTTGCCGCTGCGCGGGTCGCGCCGCGCCACGGCCCCGGACGAGCGCGCCACCCAGGCCGCACCATCGTCCGGCGACAGCGCAATGGAAATGGACTGCAGCAGGGGTTGGCCGTTCTCCAGCGTCCACGGCTGCATGCGCCCGCTACGCGGATCGAGCACATTGGATCCCGCATCGCCACCGACCAACAGCTCACCGCTGGGCAGCCGCTGGCTCACCCAGGTCGGCGCTTCGGCCAGGCCCTGGTTTTCGTCCCAGTGTTCGATGGCGCCGTAGCCCAGCCAGCGCTGCACGCCCAGGCCGCGCGTGCCGATCCACAGCTGGCCGGTGCTCTGCATCATCAGCGGGCCGACCATGGGGCTGATCTGCAGCCCCTGGCTTTGGCCGAAGTAGCGCCAATGATCGCCTTCCCAGCGCACCAGGCCGCGGTCCGAGCGCGTCAGCAGGCGGCCCTGGGCATCTTCCGACAGCGTCGTGGCACCGGAGAGGGTGTCGAATCGGGTGCCCGCTGGCGCCGGACGATTGCGGAACACGTGCTCGCCGGCAGCACGTGAGAGCACCAGCCCGCCACCGCGCAACCACAGGGTGCCCAGGCGATCGCGAAAGATCGCGCGCCATTGCCGTTCGGGCACGCCGTCGTTCTCGGCCAGCAAGGTGATCTTGCCGCCGGCATCGATCCGGCAGACGTGCTGGCCGCAGCTGGCCCATAACGCGGTTCCATCGGCCAGCAAGGCCCTGCCGGCCGGCAAGAGGCGTCCATCGTCCAACTGCAAGGGCAGGGGGTGGACCGACCAGCCGCCTGCGGCACTGGGCGACAGCCGCAGCAAGCTGTTTTCGCTGACCACCACCACGCCATCGGCGTAGGCGGCAACGACATTGCCGCTGTCGGCGCGGATCGGCTTGCCATCGCGCAGCACCTGCACGAAGTCGTTACCCTCGCGCACGAACAGGCCATTGGCGCTGGACACCCACAGGCGTCCGGCCGCATCCAGCCCGAGCGCGCGGATATAGCGCGCATCCAGCCCGCTCTCCTTGCCGACCGGGGTAAAGCGTTCGCGTTCGAAACGGTGCAGCGCCAGCTCGGTGCCGACCCAGACCACGCCCTGGCGGTCTTCAAGCAAGCTATTGACGGTCATGCCCTGCAGGCCATCGGCCTGGGCGTAATCGCGGAAGCTGTAGGTTTGCGCCCAACTGGTGCCGCAGATCAGCACCGCCGCCAGCAACAGCCACGCCCTTGCATGCAGGCGAGCGCCTTGCAATCGCATCGGGGCCAACAGCGCAGGCACAGTAAGCATCGATTTCCGTGGATGGGTAAGTGTCGGACGACGATACGCAGCGTCAATCGTGTAGGGGCTTTAGCGGCTGCGCGGCCAGAAAATTGAGGTGTGTCACGGTTTGGGGGTGCAGGATGGGGAGGCCCGTCGTAGTGGCGTCGGCGCCGGCAACTTGGCGGCCTGCCGTGCTTGCAGTGGTCGACCGTTGTCTATTGTGGATCAGGCCGTCAGCTCTCTTGCGGCATCGAAGGCGGTATCGAACATGCGTTGCACCGGCGGGGCGAACTCGCTGGCGAAACTCGACAGCAGGAACAGCCCCAGCAATACCGTCAGCGGCAGGCCCAGTTGCATGGGGTTCAATGCCGGCGCCGCCTTGGCCAGCGCGCCGAAGGCCAGGTTGACCGCCAGCATCGCCACCATCATCGGCAAGGCCAGGGTCAACCCGCCGCGCAGGATCTGCAGGAACAGGGTGGGCGCCACTTCGGCGAATGCGCCGGCATCGGGCAACGCGGTCCCGATCGGCAATGCCTTGTAGCTGTCCACCAGCAATGCGATCACCGCCAGATGCCCGTTGGCCGCGAAGAACAGCAGCCCGAAGCCGATGTAGAACCACTGCGCGATCACCCCCGACGTCACGCCGCGCATGGGGTCGGACATCTGCGCGAACGACAGGCCGGTGGACTGCGACACCAGTTCGCCGGCCAATGCGCCGGCTTCGAACATCAGCTTCAGCATGAAGCCCATGCTGGCCCCGACCGCCAGCTCGCGCGCAATGCTCAGCACCGCCTGCGCGGTAAAGCCGTCCCACTCCGGCACCGGCGGCAGGATCGGCGCCAGCACCATCGCCAGCGTTCCGGCCAGCATCACCCGCACCCGTCCGGGCACCGCCCGCGTCCCGATCAACGGCATTGCAGTCAGCAACGCACCGGTGCGCAGCATGGTCCACATGATCGCCCCGACCATCGCGAACGCGCGCTGGCCATCGATCACCATCTGGGTTGCAGAATCCATCCGCTCTGGCCCGCTAGCCGATCAGATGCGGAATGCGCTGGAACAGCGCAATGGTGAACTCCACCAGATGCCCAAGCAGCATGCTGCCGGTGGCGAACAGCGTGGCCGTCAGCGCCACTGCCTTGGCCACGAAGGCGATGGTCGGTTCGTTCAACTGGGTGGCGGCCTGCACCACGCCAATCACCACGCCGACCACCAGCACGGCCAGCAACATCGGTCCGGCAATCCACAGGACGGTGACCAGGCCACCACGCAATTCAGTCAGGGCGATTTCAGGGCTCATGGGAGGTGCTGATGCAAGTGGGATGCCAAAGGTGTGGGATTGGGGATTGGGGATTCGGGATTGGTTGGCGAACGGGGATCTGAGTTGCCTCGTGTTGCACTGGCTGTCGCTGTCGCTGTCGCTGTCGCTGTCGCTGCGCTCTGGCTTTAGTTTGCTGTTGCTCTGCTTTCGGCTTTTCGGGCCCCCATACCGCAGCGGCAGGCCACGTGGGTCAAACCCCGAAGGGGCGGCGCGCAAGGATGCGCGACGTTTTTCTAAGGGACATGGATGTCCCTTAGAAAAATTCCCACGTGGACTGCGTACCCGGAGCGCCTTGGCGCGGAGGGGCGCGAGGACGGGGTGTGTTTCTTTGGTTACTTTCTTTGCACAAGCAAAGAAGTGCTTTACAGCAGCCGAAGGCTGATCAAGTGACTCGTTCCCCGAAGGGGAGCGAAAGCCCTGTACTTGCGTTTGCTCGGTTTGCAGTTTCGTTTTTAGTGTGAGACAGAGAAATCAACGGCTTTCACGCCCTGCGGGCGCGAGTCACTTTTCTTTGCTTGTGCAAAGAAAAGTAACCAAAAGAAAGCACACCCCGTCCTCGCGCCTTCCGCTCTACGCGCTCCAGGTCCGCAGGCCATCCGGGAATTTTTCAAAGGGACGTCCATGTCCCTTTGAAAAACGTCGCGCATCCATGCGCGCCGCCCCTGCGGGGTTTGACCCGAATGGCCTGCCGCTGCGGTATGGGGCCCCTGAGAAGCAAGAACCTAGAAGCAAAAAGCAAGAACTAAGCACTAAGCACTAAGCCGCAAGCGCCTGGGCACTACAGCTGTGCTGCGCGGCGGCTCCAACAAAACACACTCAACTGGCTGGCAAGTGCTACAGCGCGCAACGCACGCCACCCCTACGACGCGTTAAAGCTCGCAGCCAGCGTCCCCACCACCAGCACCCAACCATCCACCAGGATGAACAACAGAATCTTGAACGGCGCGGAGATCAGCATCGGCGACAGCATCATCATGCCCATCGACATCAGCACGCTGGCCACCACCAGGTCGATGATCACGAACGGGATGAAGATCAGAAAGCCGATTTCGAAAGCGGTCTTCAGCTCGCTGGTCACGAACGAGGCCACCAGCACCGGGAATGGTACCGCGTCCGGGCCGGCGTACTTGCCGTCGCCGGCCATGCCGGCGAAGGTCATCAGATCGGTCTCGCGGATCTGCGCCAGCATGAAAGCGCGCAGCGGCTGCGTGGTGAGCGTCCAGGCAGTGGAAAAATCGATCTGGTTGTTGAGGTACGGCTGTAGCCCGGTGCCCCACATCTTCTGCCACACCGGCATCATCACCAGCGCGGTCAGGAACATCGCCAGGCCCAGCAGCACCTGGTTGGACGGGGTCTGGCCGGTGCCCAGCGCCTGGCGCAGCAGGCCCAGCACGATGGTGATGCGGGTGAAGGCGGTCAACACCAGCAGCATCGACGGCAGCAGGGTGATCGCCGTCATCAGCAGCAAGGTCTGCAGCGGCAGGCTCACGGGCTGGTCGCCGATGCGGCCCACGCTCACGTTCGGCAGCGACGGCAACTGGTTGGAACCGGCCGGTACCGCGGCAGGGGTCGCCGCCGGTGCCGCGGCCTGCGCCATTGCCGGCAGCGCGGCCGGGCTGGCCGCGGCCAGCAGCGGGCAACTCATCACCAGCAGGATCAGCACCAGGCGCACACTGCGCCCCCAACGATTCCAACGGCTCAACATGTCACGGGTCCTTGCGCAGCTTCTGGGCGAGCAGCTGGGCGAAATTGGGAAGTTGCTTGAAAGCGGGCAGGGTGGGGGCGGGCGCGGTCGGCAGCGGCTCGGGCAGGGTGTGCAGGGTGCTGATGCCGCCGGCGGTCACGCCGAGCAACAACTGCTGGCCGTTCACCTCCACCACCACCACACGTTCCTTGGCACCGACTGCCAGGCTGGTCACCACACGCAGGCCCTCGGTGCTGCGGAATCCGCTGCCGGGCATGCGCTTGAGCAACCAGCCCAGGCCGACGATCAGCGCGAGCACCAGCAGCAATGCAAAGACTGCGCCAAACAGGCTGGGCGAGGACGGCGCCTGCGCGCCGACCTGGGTCGCCTTGGCCGCGACCGGCGCGGCAGCGGCCAGCAGGCCGATCACCGCAGCCTCCGGATCCGCTCGCTGGGGCTGACCACGTCGGTCAGGCGAATGCCGAAACGGTCGTTGATGACGACCACTTCGCCGTGCGCGATCAGGGTGCCGTTGACGTAGACGTCCAGCGGTTCGCCGGCGCCGCGTTCCAGTTCCACCACCGAGCCCTGGTTGAGCTGCAGCAGGTTGCGGATCGGAATGCGTGCGCGGCCCACTTCCAGCGACAGGGTCACCGGCACGTCCAGGATCACGTCCAGGTTGAGGTCGGCCGCGTTCTGGTCCTGCTCGGCCTGCAGGCTGTCGAAGGTGGCAGGCGAGGCGTCGAGGGTGTCGGAGTTGATCATTTGCTGGAGTCCTGGGAGGGAACGGCGCGTGGGGCTTGCACGCCGGGCGGGCGTACGGCGGTGATCTTGACGGCGTTGTTGCCATTGGAAACGCCGAATTCGCCGGTGAATAACGGGATGTCTTCCACGCACAGCGGCACCTGGGCGGGCAGGTCGATCGGCAGGATGTCGCCGACCTTCAAACCGGTGAGCTGGCGCAGGCTCATGCGCTTGCTGGCCAGCACGCTGGACAGGGTCACCTCGGCGGTGTCCAGCTGCTCGCGCAGCATCACGTTCCAGGAGTCGTCGCGGTCGTTGCGGTCGCTCTGGATGCCGGCATCGAGCAGTTCGCGGATCGGCTCCAGCATCGAATACGGCAGGGTGATGTGGATCTCGCCGCCGCCGCCTTCCAGCTCCACATGGAACCGGCACACCACCACGTACTCGCGCGGGGTGACGATGTTGGCGAAGTGCGGGTTGATCTCCGAGTTGATGTACTCGAAGTCCACGTCCATCACCGGCGCCCAGGCTTCCTTCAGGTCGGCGAAGGTCTGCTTGAGCATCAGCTGGATCACGCGCATCTCGGTGGCGGTGAATTCGCGGCCTTCGATGCGGGTATGGAAGCGGCCGTCGCCACCGAAGAAGTTGTCCACCACGGTGAACACCAGGGTGGGTTCGAACACGATCAGGCCGGTGCCGCGCAGCGGCTTGAACCGAATCAGGTTGAGGTTGGTCGGCACGTACAGCGAGTGCATGTACTCGTTGAACTTGACCAGGTCGATGCCGCGCACCGACAGGTCGGCCGAGCGCCTGATCAGGTTGAACAGGCCGATCCGCCACAACCGCGCGAAGCGCTCGTTGACCATCTCCAGGGTCGGCATGCGCCCACGGATGATGCGGTCCTGGCTGGACAGATCGTATTGGCGCGCCTCGCCGGGCAGCGGCTCCGGCTCGGTGTTGACCGCGCCCGAATCCACGCCGTGCAGCAGGGCATCGATCTCGTCCTGGGAAAGCAGATCACTGACGCTCATCGGGCAGGCCTTACTGGGTCACGAAACTGGTGAACAGCAATTCTTCGACGCACTTCTTGCCGGTCTCGCTGGTCATGACCTTCTGCGCTTCGGCCAGGGCAGACTTCTGCAGCTTCTGCTTGCCGGCCAGGTCGGCCACGTCGGTGGCCTTGACCTGCGACAGCAGCATCAGCAGGTGCGCGCGGATGGCCGGCGCGTTCTCGGTGATGAGCTTGAGCTCTTCGGGGTCGCGGGTGACCAGCTGCACTTCGACCTGCAGGTACTGCGGGCCATCGCCGGGGTCGGCCAGATTGACCACGATGGCCGGGTCCATGGGGAAGTACTGCGCCGGCTTGGGCACTTCGGCCACCTTGGGGGCATCGTGCTTGCCGCCCTTTTCCTCGCCCTTGTGGCCCAGGAAGAACCAGGCGCCGCCGCCGGCGGCTGCCAATACCACCACGCCGATGGCGATGAGCAGGATGGGCTTCTTGCCGCCCTTCTTCTTCTCGCCCTTGTCGTCTTTATCGTCGGTCTTCTTGGGTTTTTCAGCCGCTGCCACAGTCTGCTCCAGGGGAATGCTTACCCTGTCGATGCAACTGGCATGCCAAAACCGCGTCGGTTTCCTGGCGCAGGCGGTGTGGAAACCAAAAAGCCCCCGCAGCCCTTGCGCTGCGGGGGTGGAGGGGCGTCATCGGCTACCGGCCGAGCGCGAGGATCGGCGGCGCCGGGGTATGCCCGGTACGTCGTTTCAGGCGTAGGCGTCCAGCAATCCACGCTGGCGTAACACCACCGACGGAATTCCGACGGGCGGGGCGTCGTCCAGGGTCAGGCCGTTGCCGCTGTCGTTGCCGCCATTGCGATTGCCGGCCGAATTCTGCTGTTGCTGACCGACATCGGCCTGGCCAAGTTGAAAGCCGTTCTGGCCGAGCATTTCGCGCAGCCGCGGCAGGCTCTGTTCCAGCGCCTGGCGGGTGTCGGCATTGGCGGCGGTGAAGCTGGCATTGACCTTGTCGCCCTCCAGATGCAGGCGCACCTCGACCGGACCCATCTCGTTCGGCGTCACCTTGATGTGGGCATGACCGATCTTCTGGTCGGCCAGCCAGCTCATGCGCGCGCCGATGGCGTCGTCGAAATTGTCGCTGCCCAGGTCCGGGGTGGGCGTGGGCGAGGCGCTGAAGATCGGTGCCGCTTCCTGCAGACGGGTCAGCGCCGGTGCGGTAGTGGTCGGCAACACGAACGCCGGGGCATCCGGCGTTGCCGGGGCGGCGCTGTCGTCGGCAGCCGGTTCCAGCGCCTTGGCGGCCATGCTCA